>CAZKDK010000057.1:0-13534 GCA_964551145.1 uncultured Opitutaceae bacterium
CGATGACCAGCCACGGGTGGTTGTTCTTCTCCGCCACGAGCAGCCGCACGTCGACGCCGCGATGGGCGGCAAGTTCCAGCGCCGCGAGCAGGACGTCGTCGGGCACGAAATAGCCGGTGGCGATCCAGACGCGCTTCGTCGCCTCGTTGAGCAGGCTCACGATCGACTTGCTCATGGGTTCATTCCCGCGGTCCGCCCCGCCGACAATCACGTGCATCGGGTAGCCCGCACCATCGACGGCGGCAGGCTGCTCGGAGATCTTCTCGCCCGTGGCAAAAAACCAGTCGTCGGCAAACACCTCCTCCAACGCCCCGATCACGGCGCCCGTGGCCTCCACCTGTACATCGCGCCAGTGACCGTACTTGGGATCGAGCCCCTCGTGTTCCTGTCCGATGTTCATGCCGCCGACAAACGCGCTTGCGCCATCGATGATCTGCAGCTTGCGGTGATTGCGCAGGTTGAGCAGGAAGCGATTGCGCTTGGGATCCAGGCTCTGGAACCACGAGAAGTTCCCTGCCGCCTTCCGAAAGTCCCCCAGCAGCGCCTGACTCAAGCCGAACGATCCGACGCCATCGAGGAGCAGACGCACCGTGACGCCGCGTTGCGCCGCCTCGGTCAGCAGGCGCAGAAACCTCCGGCCGGTTTCATCGCCGCGCCAGATATAGAACTCGAGATGGATGTGATGTTTCGCCTGCTGGATCCGTTCCTCGAGCGCGGGATAAAACTCCTTGGCGTCGAGCAGGACGCGCAATGCCGTGACGGAACTGACGGGAAGCTGGTTGATGCGCGAAAGCAGTTGCAGGAACTGGCGCTCGCGGCCCGTCAGATTCCGGATCAACGCCGCCGTCGCCTCGTCCGTGGCGCCGGCCGGGATGCGCTGTCCCGACGGCTTGGCCGAGAACAGCGTCCGGTACTTGAGTCGCCGGCGCTTGAGCCGATCCGTGCCGAAGAAGCCATAGACGAGCGGACCGAGAAACGGAATGAAGAGAATGGCCCAAAGCCACGCGAGCGTCGCGGCGGGCCGCTTTTTGAGCAACAGGAGATGCGGGATGGCCGCCCAGGTCGCGAGATAGCACAGCGCGAGAACGGTCTTCATGCAGTGAGCGGCTTTCGCCGGGTTGGCGCCTGATCAGCCTGGCCGGATGTCGGAACCGCTGCCCTGGCGGACAAGGGACCCGGTCATCGCTGGGTCACGCGGCGGTCCCCCGGAACATTTCGCAGGCGTTCCTGATGGAGGACTTCGGCGTGGAAACCTCCATCATCGTGCAGACATCTTCCGCTCCCTCGGCGGCGACGATTTCCCGGGCGCGATCGCATCGGTCGGGATTCTCCGACTGGATCGCGATGAAGAAGGCCCCGTCCTTGATTCGGCCCTCGTAACGCCCTGCTTCCGCGGCCGGGAGGCCGAAGACCATCAAGCCGCCCGCCACCCCGCGCACCATCGCACCGCCCAAGGCGGCCGCAACGGGGCCGGCGGCGACGAGGGAATCGATTCCCGGAATGACCACGCGCCCGCCGCCGACGATCCAGCCCATCACGCCGCGGATGGCGCCCGGCGCCGGGGAAGCCTTGCGCCCCGCCGCGCGCTCGTCGCCGGCATCCTGGTCGAGAAACACAACCGAGACGTCCGTGCCCGGGAACTCGGCCTCCTTCAAGCCATGGACAATGCGGTCGGCTCGACCACGAGACGGAGCGATGCAGAAAACGGAATTTCGGGACATAAGGTGGAGGCTGGACCGGCCGGATGAAGCCGGCTCATTCCAGAACGGCCGCGGCATCGGGACCGCCTTCCTCGCGGCGTTGACAGCCGCCACTTCGGCCCGGACCACATTTGACGAAACCGGAGCGGCCGCGGAGACGGCATTCCCATGCCACGCGGGCTCACGGTAGCGCGCAAACCTGGTCCGGGGAATGGGGTGTAGCCCTACCCTGAGGGGGAATCGCCCGAGCCCGCAGAACGGCGGCCCATCGATGCCGGGTAGGTCATCACCCCATCAACAATCGCTCGCCAACAGCGGTGCCGCGCATTTATTGAGCATCGGCGTGGGCATTGGAACAACGCATCAAGGATCAAACCCATGAAACGAATCACGGTTTTGCTGGCCGAGGATCACGCCATCGTCCGCGAAGGACTGCGGTCGCTGTTGGAGTTGGCGCGCGATTTCGAGGTGGTCGGCGAGGCCGCGACCGGCCGCGAGGCCGTGGACCTGGCCCGCAAGCTCCGGCCAACCGTTGTCGTGATGGATATCGCCATGCCCGGGCTCAACGGCTTCGAGGCGACACGGCGGATCCTGCTGGCGGCGCCGACCACCAGGATTCTGGTGCTCTCCGCGCACAGCGACGACGAGTATGTCGCGCACATGGCCACGGTCGGCGCTTCCGGCTATCTGGTGAAGCAGAACTCCGGCCAGGTGCTGGTCCATGCGATCAAGGAGATCGCCGCCGGACGACAGTATTTCAGTCCGTCGATCTCCAGACGACTGCGGAACGCGGAGCGGAAGGCGCGGGAGGGCGGCGCGCCCCGCACGAAACTCCAGCGGCCGTTGACCTCACGCGAGGCCGAGGTGCTGCAACTCGTGGCCGAAGGGGCGGCGAACAAACAGGTCGCGGCCGAGCTCGGCATCAGCATCAAGACCGTCGAGAAACACCGGCAGCAACTGATGGACAAGCTCGACATCCACGACACCGCGGGCCTCACCCGCCATGCCATCGCGGCGGGGGTCATCGAGAGCAGCGTCCAGAAGACGATTCACTGACGGTGCGCGATTCCACGCCGCCGTGACCGCCGGCGGCAGTCGCCATCCCTGCCGCGAGCCGTCTCTTTAGACCGGCGCATCCGCCCGCGCCGTTCTGGAGGCTTCACTTGGCCTCTCCGGGCGTCTAGTTGAAGACCTACTCCCGGTCACCATGCCCGCCGCCTGCACGCTCGGCCTCAAGGTCATCCCCAATGCGCCGCGGGATGAGGTGGCCGGCTGGCTGGGCGCGCTGCTCAAGGTGAAGATCCATGCGCCCGCCCTCGACGGACGCGCCAATGCCGCCCTCACGGAGTTCCTCGCCGACCGCCTGGATCTGCCGCGCCGGGCTGTCACCCTGCTGCGCGGCGACCGCTCGCACCAGAAGGTGGTGCGCATCGACGGCCTCACGCTGGAGGAGGTCAGGCGCCGGTTCGGCGCGTGACGGCGCGCCTCCGGAGTTTCGTGTTTATTCGCCGGGATTCCCGGCTAACTTCCAGTCCATGCGAACCTCCTATGTCTTCACCGGCCTGGTGCTCGTGCTCGTCGGGATCGTGGTCGTGGCCCGGACGGGCTGGCTCAGCCGCCGGGATGCCGGCGAACCCATGAGCCAATACCGGCGTGAGGTGATGGATACGCCGCAGACGCCCCAGCTCAGCACCGCGGAAGCCGCGGCCCTCGCGGAAAAGTACAACACCTCGACGGTGCGGCCCTCGGGGCTGCGCTTCATCGTGCGCGCGCCGGGCACGGGTGACGCCACCCCGCGGCGCGGGCAGGAGGTGACTGTCAACTACGAGGGATGGCTCCTCCGCAACGGCGCCAAGTTCGACAGCAGCTATGACCGGCACCAGCCGTTCACCTTTCAGGTCGGCTTGGGCCAGGTGATCGCCGGCTGGGACGCGATCATCCTCGAGATGAAACGGGGCGAGAAGCGCACGGTGATCATCCCGTGGTGGCTGGCGTACGGACCCGGCGGCCGCCCGCCGGTGATCCCCCCGAAGGCCTCGCTCGTGTTCGACATCGAAGTGCTGGATTTCCACTAGCAGATCGGCTCACCCGGCGGTTCGCCCTCCACGTCGATCCAGCCCGCCGCACGCAGGAGGGCGAGGCGCCCGCCGAGCCGCATTCCTGGAGACGCGACGCCCCAGCGGGCTCGCACCAGCGCCTTGGCGCGAAGACGGACGTAGCGCCAGGCTCAGACTGGCGCTACGTCATCGAAACGCGCGCTGTTTGTCGGAGGGAACGGCTCCGGCCTTAGCTCACCGCAATCTTGCGCGGCTTGACCGCCTCGGCCTTCGGCAACGAAACGCGCAGCACGCCGTCCTTCAGCTCGGCATGGATCTTGTCCACGTCGATGGGGTTGTCGTGCTGCAGCGTGAGCTCGTAGGGCCCCTCGGGGGACTCGCGGTAGAGCATGGTCCAGCCGGCCGGCGCCCTCCCGTCGCGGCGTCCGTGGATGGTGACCAGACCCTCCTCGGCCGTCAGTTCGAGACCCTCGCGGGCAACGCCCGGCAGGTAGACCTGCAGGCCCCAGGCCTCGTCGGTCTCCTTGACCTCATAGAGCGGCTTGATGGTGGAAGTTTGGTCGCGGCCGCCGTCGCCTTCGCGGCGGGCGGGCGAACGACCGATGGACGGAACCAGGCTTTGAATGAGTGACATGGTTGAACCTCCCGTTTTGGGTTTTGCGTCTTTAGTCTTGGGTTCGGTCCTGCGGACGGCCGGCGGGATTACTTGACCGCCACGGCGATCTTGCGCGGCTTCGCCTCCTCCTTCTTGGGCAGCGTGACCGTGAGGACGCCGTTTTCGTAGGCCGCACTCACCTTGTCGGCATGCACGTCCTCGGGAATGTTCACGGAGCGGCTGAACGCGAAGGACTCCTCGCCCTTGGTCGCCAGGCCCTTCCGGCTGGCGCTGATCGTCAGGTAGCCATCGACCATCTCGACGTTGATCGCGTCGCGACTCACGCCGGGCAACTCGGCGCGGACGTACGTGTTCTCCTTGTCCTCGTAGAGATCGACCGGGAAATGCCGGTCGAGGGCCGGCGTCACGAAATCCGACAGGGCCGTTCCGAGCAGCCGGTCGATTTCGCCTTCCAGACCCGACCACGGGCTGCGGGCCGCAAAGTCAAATGACGGCCACAGGCTCGTGCCCCGGGGATTGATGTAATGAATGATGCTGCGCATGGTGCTTTCCTCCTTGTGCCTGGTTGGTTGATTGAGCGTTGGACTGCCCCCCTATGAGCTAACCCGGTGCCGGGCGCGCCCCTGCGCCAACTACCGACGGCTGCGCGATTTGTTTTTTCCCGCTGCCCGGTCGCCAGGTCGGGCCGTCCCAACTGTGCCGTCCCACCGGGAAAAGATTTCCCGCCCACCGCGTCCGGTCGCACCCGCCCGCCCGCTCCCGATCCATTCCGGGGGCCGGGCCACGGACCCCCAAGAAAACCGTGTTCAACCGGGGCTATCCGTGCCTACGCTCCCCACCCTGCCTTCATGACCTACGATTTTGACACGCCGGTCGAGCGCCGCGGCACCGATTCGCAGAAATGGCAGAAATACGCCGGACGCGACGTGCTGCCGCTCTGGGTGGCCGACATGGATTTTCGCTCGCCACCCGAGGTCATCGCCGCCCTGCACGCGCGGGTCGATCACGGCGTGTTCGGCTACGCCCGGCCGGTGCCGGCGGTGACGGCCGCGGTGATCGACGCGCTGCGCGCGCGCCACGGCTGGAACGTCGAACCGGCCTGGCTCGTCTGGCTGCCCGGGCTGGTGGTCGGCCTGAATGTCGCGGCGCGGGCATTCGCCAAACGCGGCGAAGCCATCCTGTGCACCACGCCGGTCTACCCGCCGTTCATGACCGCGCCCGTCCACCAGGGCCGCGCGGTCATCACCGCGCCCTTCGCCCTCAACTCCGCCGAGCACCGCTGGGAGATCGACTGGGACGCGCTCGAACGCGCGGTCACGCCGCAGACCCGCCTGTTCTTCCTCTGCCATCCGCACAATCCGGTCAGCCGGGTCTTCCGCCGCGACGAACTCACGCGCCTCGCCGGCTTCTGCCTGCGCCACGACCTCCTGCTGTGCTCCGACGAGATCCACTGCGACCTCGTCCTCGATGACCTGCGCCACGTGCCGGCCGCGTCGCTCGGCGCGGAGATTGCGCGCCGGACGATCACGCTTCTGGCCCCCAGCAAGACCTACAATCTGCCCGGATTCGGCACCTCGCTGGCCGTCATCCCCGACGCCGAACTGCGCGCGCGTTTCGTGCGCGCCACCGCCGGGATCGTCGCCGAGGTCAACGTCCTCGGCTACACGGCGTGCGCGGCCGCATACCGCGACGGCGAGCCCTGGCGCCGCGCGCTGCTGGATTATCTGCGCGGCAATCGCGATTTCCTGCTCTCCACGCTGGCGCGGGAGCTGCCCGGCATCCGGGTGGAGGCGCCGATCGAGGCGACCTACCTGGCATGGCTCAACGTCGAGGCGCTCGGCCTGCCGGACCCCGCCGGACACTTCGAGCGGCACGGCGTCGGCCTGTCCGACGGCCGCCATTTCGGCGCCCCGCCCGGCCGTTATGTCCGGCTCAACTTCGGCTGCCCCCGCGCCACGCTGGCCGAGGCGCTGGCCCGGATGAAACGGGCGCTGCCCGGCGCCTGACCGGCGGGCGGACTTGCCCCCGCCCGCGGTCGTCCCCACGTTGGCAGACGCATGCGCCTCGGGCCCTACGAACTGGCCTCGAACCTCTTTCTCTCGCCGCTGGCGGGCTACACCAACCTGCCGATGCGACTGACCCTGCGCGAGCTCGGCGGCCTGGGCTGGGCCACCACCGACCTGGTCAACGCCCGCTCGCTGCTCGAGCGCAACCACCGGGCCCTGCAGCTCATCCAGACGCGCCCGGCCGACCGGCCGCTCGCCGTCCAGCTGTTCGGCAGCGTGCCCGCGGAAATGCGCGACGCGGCCGCGATGCTCGAGGCGCTCGGCGTCGACTCGGTCGACGTCAACATGGGCTGCCCGGTGCGCAAGGTCACCCGGATCGGCGGCGGCTCGGCGATGATGACGGAGCTCAAGAAGAGCGCCGCGCTCGTGCGCGGCATGGTCGAGGCCGTGCGGATCCCGGTCACGGCGAAGATGCGCCTGGGCTGGGATGCCGCGAACCTGACGGCGCCGGACCTGGCGCGCGTGCTGGAGGATGCCGGCGCCGCCGCGGTCTTCGTCCACGGCCGCACGCGCGCGCAGGGCTTCGGCGGAGCCGTCAACCTGGACGGCATCCGCGCCGTGGTCGCGGCCGTGCGCCGCATCCCGGTGATCGGCAACGGCGATGTCACCACCCCCGCGGCGGCCCGGAAGATGCTCGACGCGACCGGATGCGCGGGCATCGGCATCGGCCGCGGCGCGTTCTACAATCCCTGGATTTTCCGCCAGACGGAGCTCCATCTGCGGACCGGCCAGACCTCCCCGGAACCCTCATTCGAGGAACGGGTCCGGGTGATGGTGCGGCACCTCGACCTCACGATCGAGGTCTTTGGCGAGGAGGCGGGCTGCCGGATGTTCCGCCGGGCGGCGACGTGGTACGCCCGGGGATTCGGACCCGCGATCGAATTCCGGCGCCGCGTGGCCGCCATCCGCTCCCGCCCGGAGTTCGACGACGCGCTCGCCGCCTACCGCCTCTGGCGCCTCCGGTTCTGCGACGCTGGCGGCGAGCTCCTGCCGAAGTACCGCCCGCGAAGGGCCCCCGGCTCGCTCGCGGACGACGGGACCGGCCGGACGCCCGCACCGATCCCCGTCCCCCGCGGGCCCGTGGAGACCTGGTGAGGCGCGCCCGGAGAGGTCGTTTTGAGTTTTGGGTTTCGGGTTTTGAGTTGTTGCCGGACCGATTCCGTCCCAGAACCCAAAACTCAGAACCCTAAACCCCAAACCCAGGACATGTCCCATTTCTGGCAGCTTGTTCTCGGCACGGTCGTCGCCCTGCTGCCCGTGATCAATCCGGTCGCGTCGACGCCGGTGCTGCTGACCATCACCGAGGGCGACACGGAGGAGCGCCGCGCCCAGCAGGTGAAGATGGGGTGTATCTACATGGTGGTGATCCTGGTCTGCTCCCTTTTCGGCGGGACCCTCATCATCCGTTTCTTCGGAATCTCGATCCCGGGCATCCGCATCGCCGGCGGGCTGCTCGTGTCGGGCCTCGCCCTCAGCATGCTCGCCGCCGCCCGGGAGGACGCGGACGAACCCCGCCGCCGGGAGGAGGCTCGCAGCAAGACCGACATCTCGCTCACCCCGCTGGCCATGCCGATGCTCAGCGGGCCGGGATCCATCGCCCTGACCATCGGCTTCACCTCGCTGGCCGACGGCTGGTCCGACTACGCCGCCATCATCATCGGCATCGTCGTCGTCGCCGCCATCAGCTACGCCACCCTGCGTCTGTCCGGGCGCATGGTGCGCATCGTCGGCGTCAACGGCATGAACGCCCTGACCAAGTTCATGGGGTTCCTCCTCCTTTGCATCGGCGTCCAGTTCGTTGTGAACGGCGTCATCGGCGTGGCCACCGATCCCGCGCTGCTCGAGGCGCTGCGCACCGGCCTTCGACGGTGACCGCCGCCGTCAGAACTGGCGACGGATCTCCGCGCCCGTCCCATCCTGGAAGATCAACTCGCGCGTCTTGGCGTCGAAGCCGACAAACACGATCCCAAGGGTCTCATCGATCACGTCGCCCGGCTGGTAGGTGACCCCGCCGACGAACAGGCGGACCGGCGGACCGGCCCGGAACCCGGCGATCTTGAGGCGGTCGACCACCGCCCGGAAACGCGGACTCGGCGGAGGCGGCGGAGGCGGCGCGGGTTTGGCTGCCCGCGGCGTCGCGGTCGCTCCAATCACCTCGTTCGTCGCGGCGGTTCCCCTTTCACCCGCCGCGACCGTCTCCCGGGCCTTCTGCACCATCCGTCCCGGGGTGGTCTGGGGCGCCGACGCGGTCTTGGCCGGGGTCTGGGCCCGCGATGCCGCCGCCGTCTCCGGCTTCTCCGGATGAGGAATCTGGGTGTACCGACGGTAGACGAGATAGACGACCGCGAGGACCAGCAGCAATCCGGTCACCCGTACGAACACGCCAAGGGAATCCCTGGGCTTCGCGGTCTTTTGCCTGCCTCCCGGTGCGGCCGCCCGGACGGCGCCCGCAGGCGCCGGCTCGGTATCCTGCAGGAGCGTGCTGGATTTCAGCTTGAGATGGGGATTGACCTCGGCCCCCTCGCGGCTGGCCGGGGCCGCGGGGGAAACGGCAGCGGGCGCCACCATGTCCTCGGGCATCGGCGGGAGGGAGGGCACCGACGGGGGTTCTCCGGGGGAAACCTCGGGCCGCGGTTCTTCTGCGGCCGGCGCCGCCGCCGGCGGCACCGGCAGGGGCGGCAGGGTCGGCAGCGGAGGTTCCGACGCCGCGCCGGCGCCGATGGGCTCCAGCTGCCGCGACAGCAGGTCGCCCTGGACCTTCGGAGTTGCGACCGTCGGCGGCGCAACCGGTGTCGTCGCCTCCGGCGGTGCGCTCACACTCACCGACATTGGCGGCAGGGTTGGCAGCGAAGGTTCGGGCGGCGGAGCCTCCGTCACGATCCTCTCCGGAACGCGCACGCGGAGTCTGACCTTGTCGGCGCCCGGAACGGAAGGTTCCCCGCCCGCCGCGCCAGCCTCGGCGTCCGGAGCCTCCGGATTCCCGGCGATCGCCGGCGGGGGTTCGGAGGGCGCGATCGGCACGCGCATGCGGAGCTTGATCTTCGCGGTGCCCGGGCCGGCCGCTCCGGCATCCGGCGGATCCGCCGCCGATTCCGGCGGGGCGGGTGGCGGATCGTCGGTCGTCGGGGGAGCATCCGGCGGCTCCCCCGGCTTGGCTGGGGGTGCCCCGGCGGCCTGGTCCGGCCGCGGCTTGAGCTTCAAGCGCAGATCGGGGGGGGGCGGAGGCTCGTCGCTCATGCGGGCCATGTTCTAGCAGAAACCCGACCCGGCGAAACCAAAAAAGATCCGCTCGCGGTCGCGACGGCGATCCGTCAAACCATTGCCCACGCCAAAGTCATGAAATCCCTCGCCGCCGCCGCCCTCATCTTCCTGCTCACCCTTGCCGCCGGTTGCAGCCTGTTCCATCACCATAGAAGGAGCCAGGCGCCGACCCTGCCCCCCGCCCGCACGGTCGAGACCGAATACCGCAGCCGCTGGATACAGAGACGGGTGGGCGAGCTGCTCGGCTCCGGAACCGCCAAAACCGACGCTGAGGCGCAGACCATGGCGGCCGACGAGTTTGCCAGGCTCTATCCCTTTATCGGCGCCACGGGCGGCAAGCCGGGCCGGTAGTCCGCCGCGCTACTCGGAGTGGAAATCGAGCAGCTCGATCTCGAACACCAATGCCGTTGAGCGGGGCACGCGCGGCGGGTCGCCCCGGGTGCCGTAGCCCAGTTCGGACGGCACGATGATCAGGCGCTTCTCGCCGCGCTTCATCCGCTGGATCGCCTCCTCCCATGCGGGAATGAGCTGGCCCCGGCCGAGCCGGAAACGAAACGGATTCGCCGGATCGAGCACCTCGCCGAACACCGCCCCGGAGAGCAGGCGCCCCTTGTAGATGACCGACACCAGGTCGCCGGGCTTGGGCGAATCCTCGCCGGTGCCCTGCCTGAGAATAACGTAACGCAGCCCGGTAAAGGTCTTGATCGCGTTGGGCCAGGTCTTCTCGACGTACTCACGGTCGTCCCAGGACAGCTTCTCACGCTGGGCCCGCAACGGCAGCGCGCCCATCATGGTGGCCGCCAGGATCAGGCAGAACGCATAGCGCATGCGCACATTGTCGCCTCGCCCGTCTGGATGTAAAGTCCGCAGCGGCGGGGCCGCGCCGGACGATGCGCCCGCAAAAAAGGCGAAGCCGGTGTCGGCTTCGCCCTTGAATCGATCGAGCGTCCGATGCGCCCGAGCTTAGTAGCGACGATTGCCGCCGCCACCGCCGCCGCCGTACGAACGGCCGCCACCACCACCACCGCCGCCGCCACCGCCGCCGCCGCCGCTACGACCTTCCTCCTTCGGGCGGGCTTCGTTGACCGTGAGATCGCGACCTCCCACGTTCTTGCCATTGACTCCGGTGATCGCGGCCTTGGCCTCGGCGTCAGAGCCCATCGTCACAAACGCGAAACCGCGCGAGCGGCCGCTGAACTTATCCATGGCGATGAACACCTCAGCGACGGTACCGAACTGCGCAAACAGGTCGCGCAACTCGCTTTCGGTGGTGCTGAACGCCAGGTTACCCACATACAATTTTGAACCCATGATGATTATTATCCCTTGATCTACCGGTAGCTCACGGACTGTTCCCGTTCTCCGGGTTTCAAATCATCAGCGAGCGCTACGCCCGCCTGACAATCCACCATATCTCGTAATCTAACACAATTTATCTGGGAAGCGGTTGCAGCACATAGGTTCCCGCAGGAAACACAAGCAATTCTTTTCACCCGTCCCGCCGGGGCTTGGATCGATTACCCGACCGATCGAGTGGCGGGATGCTCCGCGATGAGCGCAAGTGCCTTTGAAAGCAACGTCTTGCCGGGTTCCATCCGGTGCCACGGCGAGGCCCCTGAAGGGTGCGGCAAAGGCACGATATCGGTCTCCCAGTCGAAGCACCTGGTCCGAAAAGCCCGGCCAACGACATCCGCGAGCGGCCGGTCGCCCAGCAGTTGGGTGATGGCCAGCTTGCCGACCGGGAGCACGAGGAGCGGCTGCAGCAAGGCGAATTCCCGCGCCAGCCAGCGCGCGCAGTTGGCGATCTCCTCATCGGCCGGCACGCGATCGCCTCCCTGCGGTTTCTTGCCTGGAAAACAACGGCAGACTGCCGCGAAATAGACCCGGTCGCGAGTCTCCTCCTCTGTCCAGCCCAGCGCCCCATCGAGCCATTTGAAAAGCGTGCGGCCGGCGGTCCAGGCGAACGGCCGGCCAAGCTTCGGCTCCTTGTCGCCCGGCGCCTGGCCGATGAGCAGGATGCGGCTCGCCACCGGCCGGCCCACGACGACCGGCCGATGCATGTGCGGGCAGAGCGTGCAGTTCTGCAACTCGGCCAGATGTCGGCGGACCTGGGGGATCGCCGGCATCAGAAGGCGCGGCGGCAGCCCGCGGAAGGGTCCGGGGCTGCGCGTCGGCAGCGGCTGTCGCGGCGTTTATTCATGGCGTGCTCAACCGAACAACCGGTCGATCAGGCGCCGGTCGCGCTTGGTGGGCCGCCCTGAACCCCGGGCGCGGGCCAGGATCTGCTGGACGCGGTGCGTCCGGGCCTTTTCGAACTCCTCCGGCGGGGTCTGGTCCTCGCAGAACGCGGCGACCAGCTTCGGGCCAACCCGACCCGCCGGCACGGCCAGCACCCGAAGTGTCCGCTGGATCAGCCCCTGGCGCACGCCGATCGTTTCACCGGAGCGGACCGCGTGCGACGGCTTGGCGGTCTGGCCGTTGACCGCCACGGTGCCGGAACGGCAGGCGTCGGTCGCGAGGCTCCGCGTCTTGAACAGGCGCACGGCCCACAGCCATCTGTCGAGGCGTTCTCTCCGGGCGGTTTCGACCACGCCCGAAAACGTAGGGCGCACCCGGCCGCAGGCAAAGGATTTCGCGTCTGCGCCGGGCGGCGCCCACCCGGTCAGCCGCCGGCGCTCCTGGCCGAGCCCAGATCGTCGTGCATCCAGTCGATCAGCAGGTCCTTTTCGTAGCGCAGGCGGCCGTCCTCACCCGGCCGCAGCATGCGGTTCTGGTAGGCGAGGTCCGTCAACCTGCGCTGACCCTCCTTGAGCACCTGGCCGGTTGGGCCCGTGAGCTTGAACCCGAATACCAGCCGCGGCGGATAGACGCCCTTCATCAGCCGCACGGTGTCAAAGCGGGTGCCGTCGTGCGGCTCGAAATCGCCCGCCAGGTCGACGTCGGTGAATTTGATCTCCAGGTGCTGGCCCTCCTTCAGGTAGGACGACGCCCGGGACTCGATGAACTGCCTGAGTTCGGCGAGAATGTCGTCCCGGCCCTTGTCCGTGGGGACGTAGGCGTCCTTGACGTCCGCGAAGTTCTCCGGATGGTCGAAAATCACGGTGACGTTCGCCGCTTCACCAGCGAAGGCTGCCACCGGGGCCAGCAGGCTGCAGGCCAGGAAAAGGCCGACTGTTTTCGGTTTCATGGCTCCTCCAGGGTTGCGGGTGGCGCGGCCGCGGACCGCGGTGCGGTCAGGTGCCGGCCACCGTTGCCGGTTTGAACTCGCTGTTGAACCACTGGCGCAGGAGATCCTTCTCATAGCGCAGGTAGTCGTCCGACGGCAGGGCGAACGCGCTGCGGGTCTGGAAGGCGAGATCGGTGAGTTCGCGATTGCCGGAACTCACGACCTTGCCCTGCGCATCAGTCAGGGTGAACTCGAGCTTGATGCGCGGGGGATAGAGACCCTTCACAATGCGAATGTGGGAGAACTCCGGGCCCCGCCAGGGTTCGAATTGCCCGGCCAGGTCGACGTCGGTCACCTTGATCTCAAGATGCATGCCAGCCGGCACGCTGCGCGCGCCTGTCTCGAGCATGAAATCCCTGAGTTCGTCGAGCAGTTCCGGCGAGGTGGCGTTTCCTTCCTCCCTCGTCAGATCCGTGTATTTCTGGGGATCGACGAAGGTCACTGCGACGCGGGAATCGGTCCGGGCCGGCGCCGGTTCGGCGCCGAAAGCCAGGGCGAAACTGCCACCGAGCGCCGCGGCCAAAATCAGCATGTGTGTTTTCATGGTAAGCAATGGGTTTGACGAACGATACCCCGATTGGTTTCAAGCGCGAGCGACGCCGGCACGC
>CAZKDK010000057.1:13634-15197 GCA_964551145.1 uncultured Opitutaceae bacterium
CGCCGGCACGCCACACCCCGTGGCCGGACTGTCCTCCATGAAAAAAAATGCGGCCGCCGGATAGTCCGGCGACCGCATTTGGCAAATCAGTGCGAACCAGCCTGCAGACGGGCGTCAGCCGCCGCCGGCCTTGACGAAATCAACCTCCACATGGGTCCTGCCGCCCTCGATCTCGGCCTTGCAGGTCGCCGTGGTCTGGGACGAGGGATCCTGGGCGACAAACGTGATGGTGGGCCCGTTGTCGTTTGAATCGTTCTGCTTCGAGATGATGTTGAACCCGGCGGAGGTCAGCCGTTTTTCATAGAACCCGGCGGCGGTTTCCGGAGGATCGTCAGTCGTGAAGGCATAGTTGCCGACGACATTTCCGCCAAACGAGTTCATGGTGGCCCCAACCGTGGTGGCGCCCCGGTAGACCGGAATGAAGTCCGGGAACTTCCGCAACGTCGCGGCGAGCGCCGTGGTCCGGGCGGAGGTGACGGTCGGCGTGCTCCTCCGCGCCGGCCGGGCCGGCTCCTCCTGGGTCTCCTCCTCGGGTTGGGCGACGGCCGCGGCGGGCTTAACCCCGCGGGAGAGCTGCTCCATGGCCTGGCCCATCCGGTCGGCCGACATCTGGTTCAGGTCGAGCGTCACCACCTGACCGGTCTTCGTGTTGCGCAGCGTGATCTTCCCGGCATCCTCATCCTTCGAGACGATCTGGAGGTCCGGGTGAATCGCAGCCGCGAGCTCGAGAGCGGCAAGCTGCGGGTTCTTCCGCGCCACCTCGGAGTAATCCTGGAGCCGGCGTGCTCCCTTGCGGACGTAATGGACGCAGGTAAAGACGCAGCCTCCGATGATCAGCACGATGGCCCCGACGATACAGAGGATGACGATCAGGGTGCGATTGCTGCCCTTCGCGGCCGGAGCCGGTGGGGGCGGTGGCGGTGGCGGAGCGGGCGGAGGAGGAGGCGGAGGGGGCGGGAAAGGTGGCGTGTCCATGGCAGCGTGGGCGTTGGACTAGGGCTTGGTCTTGATGATGGTGAAGAGATTGCCGATCACGGGCAGCGGCTTGCACTCGCCCTTGATGGCGGTGATGAGGCCGATCAGCCAGAGCGCAATCATCGCGATCCACAGGCAGAGCATCAGCAGCCATCCGATGATGGGAATGAACATCAGCACGATGTTCACAACCCAGAGGGCGATGCCCGTGATGAACAGGATGATTCCCTGGTTGGTGTGATAACGCGCAAAGGGAGACTCCTTCGCCGCCAGCAGCGGGACCAGCCACAGGATCCAAAGGTACGCGAGGATTCCAAACACCTTGTTCTTGTCCACGTCAGCCGCATCCGGAATATACACTCCGGCACCGCCGCTCCCGCCGACGGCCGCAGGCGCGGACGGGGGCATCGCCGGGACCACGCCGGCAAATTCGCTCAGGGTGTTCGCAGCAACCCACGCCGGCAGCCCCTCGCGCCACACGAGAGTGTCGCCCTTGACGGCGCCGGAGGAGAGGAGTGCCTTGAGTTCTTCGGTCGTAGCCGGGCCTGTCTGGGCCCCGTTCTTCATATAATGCCAGGAGGTGCTCAT
>CAZKDK010000058.1:0-15094 GCA_964551145.1 uncultured Opitutaceae bacterium
TTGTCCCAGATCCAGTCCTGCCGCTGCTTGGCCGGCAGGTCCTTGATGTTCTCGTGCACGATCATGAACTCCGGCATCGACGCGACGTCGAAGCTCGCGCCCTCCGCGTAGAGCGTGCGGACGATGGCGGGGTCGGGGTTGGCCTTCACCGCGTAATAAGCCTGCACCCGCGGCAGGTAGCGTTTGAATTCGCGGTAGTTCCGGCGGAGCGCGTCGTGGTCGATGACGAACAGCGGCGTGCCGTTCTCCTTCGCCAGTTTCTGCAGACGGGTCAGTGGGATCATGGCTTAGGATTGGTGCAAAATCAGCCTTCGAGGTTCAAACTTGTTTCCGTCGCAACGGGCATGGGGTGCAACGGCCCGCCTGTCACCAGAAAATCAGAGGCTGCTTTTGCACCAATCCTCACGCGCCGTCCTTGACCAGGAAGTTCTTGAACTGCCAGGGGTCGCGCCGGTCCAGGTCGGGCCGGTTGTAGCCCGTGAACGCGTTGCGGTAGTGCTGCAGGGGCGTCCAGTCGGCGGCCTTTGAGATCCACCGGCCGAGGTACGGCCTGGCGATCTTGAGCACGAACTCGTGCGGCAGGTCGTCCGGCACGCAGACGCCGCGGTCCGGGTTCGCGATCATCCACAGCGAGGCGGCGACGACCGAGATCGCCACCTGCATGGTGGTCGCATTCTGGTGCGGCACCAGGCGCCGGGATTCTCCGATGCTGAGGTCGCTGCCGGTCCACCAGGACCGGTAGGCATGGCCCATCAGCAGGGCGCCCAGGATGTCGGATCCGCCCGAGATTTCGTCGTTCATGATCCGCTGGTCCTCGACCAGGCGGTAGTCATAGCCGCGCAGTTCGTTCAGCGAGGCGATGGCGCAGTCGCACGGGCAGTAGGCGTAGTGCACGGTCGGCCGGTAGACGGCGCCTCCATCCTTCCAGACCGTGAGGCGGTCGGAGATCGTGAACGCCTCGCCATGCCGCACGACCATGCCGAGGATCGTGCAGTCGGGCACCCAGGAGCGCACCCAGGTATTGATGCCCATGCGGGCGAGGCAGATTTGATTCCGCGGTCCCGTCCGGTGGCGGTAGGCGAGCGCCGGCAGCTCCTTCTCGTGCGTCCCCCACCCCATCTCCGCGGTGGTCGTGCCCTCCTCCCGGAAACCCTCGATGCTCCAGGTGTTGACGAACTCGTCGACCTGCTTGGGCCGGTCGGTCACCTGCGTGTCGCGCTCGCTGCAATGGATGACCTTGACCCCGAGCGCCCGGGCCAGCCGGTTGAACTGCCGGTCGGCGATCAGCTGCCGCAGCTCCTCGGCCGCGCGGCCGCGGGCCTTCCGGTCGGCGAGCAGGCTTTCGCCGATGTCGATCAGGCCCTGCTTGGTGAAATGCGAGATCAGGCCCGGGTTGGCGCCGTGCTCGACCACCGCGCTGGCGCCCTTGGCGCCCCAGGAGGCGGCGAGCCGCCGGAGGTTCATGTGCCGCCAGTAGAGCGTGCGCTCCGTGGGATGCTTGTTCGGCGCGCCCGCGTACGGGTCCCAGAGTTCGACCGAGGTGTTGACGTAGAGCACGCCGCGGTCATGGCACCACTGCAGGATCGCGCCGGCGTCGATGTTCCAGGCCAGATCGATGAGCAGGTCGCCGGCCGAAAGGTACCGGCCGAGCAGCCGGCCCAGATTCTCCCGCGTGACCCGGGCGCGCACGAAGCGCACGCCCCGGGCGGTCCACGGCTTCAGCTTCCCGGCCCGGTCCTCGAAATCCATGATCGTGACCTGGCGCGGCGCCACCCGCAGGTGCTTGAACAGGATGGGCAGCGTGCACTCCGCGACGGCGCCGTAGCCCACGAAGAGAACCTTTTTCCGGAATTCGATCATCATCTCGGTCGGTTGGGTTGCGGTTTTCGGCGCGGCCGCCCGCGTTGGGGATCGGGCGCCGCGCGCCGGGACAAATCCTGCATGAACCCACTTTGAAACGTGGGCGAGTGCAAGAGTTTTTGCGGAGCCCGCGCCGAAATCCGCGAACCCGCGCGCGCCCGGGCGGACGCGGCCTCCGCCCGGGGAATTCCCGCCGCTCAGACGAGCCCGGCCGTCTCCGGAAAACCGTACCAGAGGTTCATGATCTGCACGGCCTGCCCGCTGGCTCCCTTGACGAGATTGTCGATGGCCGAGGTGATCACGAAATTGCCCGTGCGCGGATCGTGCACCGCCGCCATGTCGACCCGGTTGGTGCCGGCCACGTAGGTCGTGTCCGGCGTCTCCCCGGCCGGCAGCAGCTGGATGAACGGCCGGCCGTCGTAGGCCCGGCGCCAGGCGGCGTAAAGCGCCTCGATCGTCGCGCCCGGCGCGGCGGGGACGGTGATGGTCGTGGCGATGCCGCGGCGCATGGGCGCGAGATGCGGGTTGAACTGGATGATCGTGGGCGCGCCGGTGAGCAGCGCGAGCTGCTCCTCGATCTCGGCCAGGTGCCGGTGCCTGACCAGCCCGTAGGCCTTCGCGCTCTCGGCGCGCTCGACGAACAGGTAGGCCTCCTCGACCTTGCGGCCGGCGCCGCTCACTCCGCTGAAGGAATTCGCGACAATGTGCTCGCGCGTCACCAGGCCGGCGCGCAGCACCGGCGCCAGCGGCACCAGGATGCTGGTCGGATAGCAGCCCGGGGCCGCCAGCAGCGGGAAGTTCTTCCAGTCGGGCGCCGTCAGCTCGGGCAGGACGAAGCGCGCCCGCGGCAGCAGCTCCGGCGCGTGGTGCTCGCCGTAGGTGCGCGTGTAGGTCGCGAGGTCCGCCAGGCGAAAGTCGGCGCTGAGGTCGATGACCTTGCGACCCGCGGCGACAAAGGCGCGGGCGTAGGCGGCGGCGGCCCCGTGCGGGAGCGCGAGGAAGAAAAGCTCGACGTCGCCGGCGGCCAGCGACGCGGCATCGGAGTCGACGAACCGCAGACCCCGGTCGATTCCGCGCACCGCCGGGACGATCTCCGCCAGCGGCCGGCCCGCGTGCTGGCGGGACGTGACCGCGGCCAGGGTCACCCGCGGATGATCGAGCAGGAGCTTGACGAGCGTTTCGCCGGAATAACCGGACGCACCAACGACACCGACTTTCATGGGAGGAGGGAGCTGGGGAAGAACAGAAACCCGCGGAACGCCCGCAGGCTACACAAAAAGAGCGGAGGCCGCCGGGGCGCTCCGCTCGCGGGAAGAGACCGAGGTCTCGCGCTCAGCGTTTCGAGAACTGGAAGCGCTTGCGGGCGCCCGGCTGGCCGGCCTTCTTGCGTTCCTTCTCGCGCGGATCGCGCCTGATGTGGCCGGCCTTCTTCAAGGCGGCGCGCAGCTCGGGATTGAATTTCTGCAGCGCCCGGGCGATGCCATGCGCCACGGCCACGGCCTGGCCGCTGATGCCGCCGCCGGCCACGTTGGCGGTGACGTCGAACTTCTCGCGCATCTCGACGGTCAGCAGCGGCGCATAGGCCTGCTTGGCGAAGTTCTCGTGGGAGAAATAGCTCTCGAAATCGCGGCCGTTGGCGACGAGCTTGCCGGTGCCCTCGACGAGGCGCACGCGGGCGGTGGCCGTCTTGCGGCGGCCGGTGGCGGAAAAAACGGCGGTTTCAGCGCTCATGGAAAGGTCAGATCGTGGTCTTCTCGGGGTTCTGCGCCTCGTGCGTGTGCGTCGGGCCGGCGAAGACCTTCAGCTTGGTCAGCATGTGCGCGGCCAGCCGGTTGCGGGGCAGCATGCCCTTGACCGCGTGCTGGATGATGTATTCGGGACGGCGGGCGCGCATCTCCACCAGCGAGCGGTACTTCTCGCCGCCCACATATCCGGAGAACGTCATGTAGCTGCGCTGCACCTCCTTCTTGCCGGTGAGCGCCACCTTGGCGGCATTGATGACCACGACAAAATCGCCCGTGTCAACGTGAGGGGTGTAGGTGGGCCGGTGCCGGCCGCGCAAAAGGTTGGCGGCCTTCACCGCGAGACGGCCCAGGACGACGCCGTCGGCATCGATAAGATGCCACTTCGGTTGAACCGTCCCCTTCTTGGCAAGAAAGGTTTTCATGTGCGAAAGGGTGCCATAAGTAGGTTTCCGGCAAGGCGTGTCAACCCTTTAGGGCCGGGCAAGCCCGGCCGCACCGCACTTGGGTCCCGCGCCGGTTCCCCCATCCCGGCCACCGGCGCCGGCGCCCGGGCGGGCCGGCCGCGGACCCGCACCCGTCCGCCCCGTGCGGGCAACGGGTTGCCCGCGGGACCCGGTCCGGCCGACCGCCCGAAACCACCCATCCGCCCCCGCGACCTAGAACCCAAACGCGACTCCGACGTCGACCCAGAAACGGTCGCGGGGAGTGCCCGCAATGTACTTCTCGTTGGTCGCCCAGTGCGCCCCCACCGTGACCTTGGCATTCTGGCTGATCCGGTAGGGCAGCTCGATGTCGGCCCCGTAGTAGTTGTAGGACTCCCGGACCGTCACGCCGGAATCCGGGAACGCGTCGTCCGCCTTCGATGTGCCCGCATACACGTTCAGGTCGAGCTGTGTGCCGAGGTCCGGAATCGGGATGCCATAACCGAACGAGATCACGCCGGTGTTGGCCTGCCGGTCGAAGTCATAGAAGTAATAAACGGTCGCGGTCGGCAGGTACCGGCCGCCGTTGTAGGTCACGCCCACGCCGCCCTCGGTCGAATGGCGGGTCTCGCCATTGTTGGCCTCGGGATACCAGTAATACGTGGCCAGCACCTCCGCCGAAAGCTCGCCCGTCAGCCGCCACCGATACCCGGCGGAGAAATCAGCCTCGTCGTGCTCGTGCTGGCGGAGGGGCTGGCTGGTCCAGGCGTTGACGTAGAACTGGCCGCCCTGCGGGTCGCCGATCTTCAGGTCGATCGAAGGCTGCAACGCATCCCTCGTCCGCTGCACGCCGCGAAACACGTATTTGGAGGTGTAGGAAAAATCGGCCGTCACGGAATACGACGACCGGGGGCTGTCGGACTGCGCGCAGAGACTGGCCCCGGCCGCCAGCGCCGCGAGTAACATCAGGGGCGTTTTCATCTTGGGTATGGTCTTGGTTGGTCGGTTGGTCAGGTGGGTCGGAGGCCGGCTCGGGGTCCTGGTCGGCGGCGCCAGCTTCCAACATTGCACCGCAGACCGACTTCGACGACGTTGGTTCCGGTCGACCGGTCTGGTTCGTTTTCCATATGTCACGAAGCCGATTATTCCTGATCAGCGGATTGCTCGGTGCAGCCGGCGTGGTGCTGGGAGCCTTGGGAGCGCATGGCCTGCATGACCAACTCCTGCAGCGCCAGGCGACCGGCATCTGGCAAACCGCTGTGCTCTATCACCTTGTCCATAGCGTCGCCCTGCTGGCGCTGGCGAGCCAAAACGGGGGCGGGGCGGCGCGCCTGCCCGCCCCATCGACCGGCGCGGCGGCCTGCTGGACCGGCGGCATCCTCCTTTTCTCGGGTTCGCTGTACGCCCTGGCGCTCGGCGCGCCGCGCGCGCTCGGGCCGGTCACGCCGGTTGGAGGAGTCCTGCTGCTCGCGGGCTGGGTGCTGGTCGCGATCGGCGGCCTGCGCCGGCCGCCGGAACCCATTTCGCCTTGAGATCGGAATCTTGTCGGCAAACGGCGTGCTCCAGATGGAATCGGCAACCGCTAGGCCAAATGTAGGGCCGGTGTCTTGCACCGGCCGGAACCATCCCGTCACCTGCACGACAGGCGCCCGGCACGGACCGGTTGGCTCCTTGGGTCCATGAGCGCCGCATCCACCATGCCTCTGCCCCCCGGGCTGCTCGACATCCTGCGCGCGGTCCGCGCCGTCGGGCGGCCGTGGCTGGTCGGCGGCTGCGTGCGCGACTGGCTGCTCGGAATCGAAACGAAGGATTTCGACATCGAGGTCGCGGAAACGGATTACCCGGCGCTGGTCCGCGTCCTCGCGCCGTTCGGCGCGACCGACCTGGTCGGGCGGAGCTTCGGCGTGGTGAAGCTGCGTGTCGCGGGCGCCAAGTATGACTTCAGCCTGCCGCGGCGCGATTCGAAGACCGGCGCCGGCCATCGCGGCTTCGCGGTGACCCCGGATCCGTCGCTGTCGGCGGCCGAGGCCGCGGCGCGGCGCGACTTCACGATCAACGCCATCGCGTACGATCCGTTGGCGGACGCGATCATCGATCCCCACGGCGGCCGCGCGGACCTGCGCGCGGGCATCCTCCGCCACACTAGCGCCGCGTTCGCGGAGGATCCGCTCCGCGTCCTGCGCGGCATGCAGTTCGCCGCCCGCTTCGATCTCACCCTGGCGCCCGAAACCGCCGCCCTGGGCCGGAGCATCGTGGACCGTTTCGCGGAGCTTCCGGTCGAGCGGGTGTGGGGCGAATGGGAGAAATGGGCGGTGAAATCGACGGTGCCCTCGCGGGGACTGGCTGTGCTCGAAGCCACGGGCTGGCTCGTCCATTTTCCCGAGATCGCGGCGCTGCGCGGCGTGCCGCAGGAGCCCGTCTGGCATCCGGAGGGCGATGTGTTCACCCACACCGGACTCTGCCTCGACGCGCTCGCCCGCCTGCCCGGGTGGCGCGCGAGCGGCGCGGAGCGCCGGCGCCAGCTCACGCTGGCCGTGCTGGCCCACGACTTCGGCAAGCCGGCCACCACCGTGCGCGCGGACCACCGGGGGGCGCCACGCTGGCTGAGTCCCGGTCACGAGGAGGCGGGCGGGCCGCCGGCCGAGGCATTCCTGCGCCGCATCGGGGCCCCCCTCGACCTCGTCGATTGGGTGCGGCCGCTCGTGCAGCACCATCTGGCGCATCATCACGCGCAGCCGCCCCCGGGCGGCGGCCCGCCCGAGTTCACCGACAGCGCCGTCCGCCGCCTCGCCCGCAGGCTCGTCCCCGCCACGATCGACGACCTTTGCCTCGTCCTTGAGGCGGATCATCTCGGCCGCCCGCCGCTCGTCTCGGCCGACACCGCCCAGCGCATCGCGGCCCTGGCGGCGAAGGCCCGGGCGCTCGCCGTGCGCGCGGCGGCGCCGCAGCCGCTGATTCTCGGCCGGCACCTGCTCGAGCTTGGCCTGAAGCCGGGGCCGCAGTTCAAGGCCATCATCGCCGCCTGCACCGAGGCCCAGCTGGACGGCGTGTTCACGGACGAGGCGGGCGGCCGGGAATACCTGAAGGAGTACCTGCGGCGACAGGCAATCGGGGGCGGGGCGCCCGCCGGGGCGAATTCGTGATCCGCAGCGCGGCTCGCCGGCCTCCATGAAATCCGCACTGCGAGGTCGCCGGCGACCCCGCTTTTGTCGGGACTTCGGCGTTGCCAGCACGGTCGCGCCCTGCGCTCCCGGATGCTTCCCGGGGACGCGACGTCCCCCTTGGGCACCATCTGTTCCATTGTCCCAAGTTAGGACAACTGCGTCCAAGTCCGTTCTCTCTTTGTCGATTGCGACGATTTCTGCCGCCGTTCTTGGCGCTTCGTTTTGGAAAAGTTTTCCCTTGTTTTGACCAGTTTCCCCGGAATTCGGGGCCAACGTTTGCTCCGACAGTTCTTCCATCTCGGTGAAGAAAGATAGGTTCAGCGGGTCGGTGTAATGGTCCGCCTGTTTCCATTCGCTGTGGCGCGCTGGGGTCGCCGGTATGGCCTCAGAAGCGCCCGCTTTAGCCGAAAGGATGGCGAAGGTATGACGCAAAATCGACCCGCCAGCACTGAGAGTCAGTTGCGAGCGTTGGGCTGGGCATGACCTCACCAAGAGCGGGAGCACCCAGCGGCCACTCAATTTCTTGCGCCTGCCGGCAGCCGTCGACATCCTGCCGGACGGACTGAGATGGCGCGACCTAACCCTGGACGTGCTCGCCGAAGGGCGGCGGGGGTTCCGCGAACTGGCGCCCGAGGTATCGAGCTTCCCTCAGTGGGACTGGGCCAGCCACGAGAAAAAGATCCGTGCTCATCCCGATGCGTTCACGGCCTTCCACCGCCTACTGTTTCGGCTCGCCGCTCCCGGCTCCGATGGCTTGTCGGAATCGACGTATGTGACTCGGCCCTCGTCATCGAACACGAAGAACCTCTCCGTCTCGAGACCGTCGATGACTCGTTCGATCGCGCGCGCCTCGATCCCGCCTGAGAACTGGAACGTCGTCTTGATCCAACGGATGATGGCTGCCCTTTTCTTCGGTCTGAGATTGGCGAGTCGCTCTCCCACGTAATTGACGAGCTCAGCTGGAGACATCTTCGCCGCCTCCGCGGGAGCTTCAGGTTTCGCGACTCCCGGCCAGCCGATCGCCGCGACTAACGGAGACCTAGTCGCCCCAATCGCGTCAAACTCCTCGGCCGTCATTTCCACGATCACCGTGCCTGACAACGTCCGGCCGATTGTCTTCATGCGATATGTTGGGGTTCAGCGCTGAGGTATGCCGGAAGATGGAGTCAGCGAAGGATTCCGGTGCCAAGAAGACGCAACGCGACTATTTCCCTTTGAGTCAGTAGCCTAGTGGCGCCTCATTGCCGAAACGAGCGTCATGCTGCCCAGAGGGCGCGTCAAAAGGGCATTCGTGTATCGAGCGCCTATCCGGAAGTATGGTAGCAATGTCCCCGCCCTAGGATGGTCCGTGCGGGATAGGCGCTACGGCGCAGCATCGCCAGCGCGGAAGACGCGTCGTCTACCGATGCGACTTCGCCGGAACGCTCTGGGCGTCATCCCGATCATCCTTCGAAACACGCAGCCCGAGTACTCGGGATAGCCGGATCCGCACCGGTCGGCTAACCGGAACCACGAGCCCGAGATGAGCGAAGAGATCGCTGCCCCGACGGTCACGGGAAGCCCGCGCCCGCAGCACAACCGACCGAGTGCGTGAGGCTCTTTATCGGGGAAACTGCTTTTGGCGCGGTGCTCGTGGATTCCGCCGGGGGCGGCTGCGCCGGAAGAAGAAGGCGCTGCCGGGATAGCCGGCAGCGCCCATGTATGCTTGCCTGAGGGTCGGCCCCCGGGCCAGACCCAACTCTGTCTTCGCTAGAACGTGAACGTGTTGGTGAGCGAGGCCAACATCCCGTACTGGATGCGGTAGAGCGCCACGCTGCCGTCCGGCTCGATGCTTGCCGGAACGATCTTGTTCTTGTCCCCGACGTTGCGCAGATTCAGCTGGATGTTCCAGTTGACCTGTCTGGTGATCTTGTGGGCGTAGCCGATCCACAAGTCGATATGCGCATCAGTCGGGCCTTTCCAGGGCTTGGTGACGTCGAGCGCGTTCGTCGTCGCGTTGTATTGGTAGCCCAGGATGCGCCGATCCTCCCAGCGGTACGCCAAGCCGATATTGGCGCCCTTTAGCAACCCGTTGTCGAAGTTGTAGTTCGTGATCAAGTTGACCTTGTTGGGGGCGAGGTCGGGCGCCATCTGCCCGATCTGGGCTTTGAGCAAGCTATAGCCCGACAGGATGTTGAAGTTCCAGTTGTACGCCATCGTGCTGCCACCCCAAAGCTTGATCAGACCGGCCGGGGTCGGATGGTCGACCGTGCCGAAGAACGTGGTGAAGCTCTGGATCCAGGCGTCAATCGTGGGACTGACTTCCGTGATCTTGGCGTTCGTCCTGGAGCCATTGAGGGTCACGCTCCAGTTCCGGGTAATCTGGCCCGTGAGTTCCACTTCGACGCCCTTCGAGGTCATGTCTGAAGAGGCCACAGGGCCCGAACCGAAGCTCTTCAACGACCCGGCGTAGGCCGGCTGGAGGCCCAAGTTCGAGGCGCCCGCGCCGTTTACGGTGTCGTACACGCCCGCGCTGTTCAGGCCGTAGGTCGGAACCGCAGCGTAGTACTGGGCATCGGTCTGGGCCGCGTGCATCGCCGCGATGTTCATGCCGAGTCCATATTCATCGGCAGTGCGCTGGGTGAGCGGCATGTTGTGGAACATGTCCGCCACGTCGGCGCGGAGCTGGGCCGGCGTCGCCGTGGTGGTCTGATCGGGCCCGGTGATTCCGTTCCAAGGCCAGCCCCAGTTACCCTGACGGTAGTTGTTGACACCGTCCAAAGCCGCCAGCGCGTGGGTCGCGCCCCAGTATGGAAGCGCCCAGGCGTAGTACAGGTTGTTGCCAAAACCCGCACCGGCCGCGCCGGTGAGCGTCGCATTCTTGTCCTCGGTCGTGTACCAATCGACCTTGAGTTTCACGCGATCGTGGTAGGTCGAGATGGCAAATCCGTACTCCTTGGTGGTGCCGGAGGGATTCGGAATCTGATTGCCGGCAACGTCGCCGCGCGGGGCGTCCGCCTTGAAGTTCGCCGAGTGGTCGAAGAATACGCTGATGTCGGTCTCCCACGGCAGCCTGGCGCGGAGCGCGCGCGGAGTGTGGACCACGACTCCCCAACTTTTACTCTCACCGCGGGCGCGGCGGGCGTTCGTGTCGGACGTGTCGACCGAGTAGTCCATGATCGAGACGTTGTTGGTCCCCTTGGGAGCATTGCTGCTCGCGTTGGTCACGATGTCCTTGCGCCAGCCAAACACGGGAACAATGGTCCCATCCCAAAGATACCCCTGCCACGTGATGCCCTCGGACTGGATCTTGTTGATGGTCCTCGTTCCGGCCGTCCACAACGAGTCGATGTTACCCCTGTCGGCATTCAGCATCTGGAACGAGCGATTCGTCCAGCCGACGTAGTTGGCGGGATTGTCCGACTGCGTGCCGGTGTTGGTCACCACATTCCCGTTCTGGTCGTGCGTGATATACGTGTACGGGTCTGCGGGCGCGTACGCGACGCTCGTGGCTGGATTGGTCATCGGGTGCCATTGCGAGTCGAAATACCGTACCGACAGGAAGGCCGGCGGCGCCATGTTGCCGGTGACATTGTCGAGATGGGCGTTGGCCGCGGATGAGGCGTTCATCAGGCTCGGCCCGAGGTAGGCGATCCAGTCGTACTGCCGGGAGCCGGTCATGATGTCGCCATTGCCAGTCACGTGGGTGTAGTCCGTGTACCCCGGCTCCACAGCCCACCGGGCGAACTGGCGGGCGTCCTCGCGCTTCGTGTCGTGCGAGAAGAGACCGGTGAAGACATGGTGGCCCAGCAGCTTTGACAGCCACGTCTTACCGAGAAAATCCTCGGTACGCAGGTCGCCGAAGGCGGTCACCCGCTTGCCGTCGCGAGCAATGTAGTCGGTCGTATTGCCGTACTGGCCGCTATTGCCGACAAATGGGCGGCCCACGTTCGGATTGATCGATCCATCCGCAAGCCTGGTGTTCAGGTCGAGGCCGACATGGTATTCGCCACCGCCGAGAAACGACTCCTGGCCATTTTGATAGCGCTCGTAGTCGTACGCAAGCTGAACGCCCACGCGGTCATCGAGGAATGTCTGGTCGATCGCGATATTACCCGCGCGCCAATTCTGCCACTCATGCTTATTGTCGCCGTCGATGAGCTTCGTGTAAAAGTCAAAGATGCTCGGATCGGAAAGAGACTTGTCGCTGTAGTAAATGCCGCCGGGAAGCGCCGCGGACGCGAAGCGACTGGTCGCCGAGGGTACCCAATTGTGGAAGAATTCCAAGCCGCCGATATTGCCGCGGATATTCCCGTTCGAGTCGATGCCGCCGGCCACGATGACCGTCGGGACCTGCGTTCGCATCGGGGCGCCGCCCGTGGCATTGAAGACGCTTTCGGGGCCGGTGTCCTGGCGGCCCATGCTGCCGAGCAGCAACGGATCCTGACCGTTCGGCCAGCGCACCGGGCTGTTCGCGTTGCCCCACTGGTTCCACGTTGTGTTCGGATCAAGCACCATCTTGTTGAGGTTATTGAAATAAGGCGGGGTAGCCGTGTAGCCCGCGATCGTGTAGGTGCCCGTCTGGAACCAAGGAGTCAGTTCGTCAACCGGAGGCAGATCGCGCGGATTGTTCGAATCGATCCGACCACTCTCCAGATTCGCACGGATCGTCGTGTGGGTACCCTTGCCGAAGAGATCCGGATCCCACCGCACCGCACCGAACAGACGGCGG
This sequence comes from uncultured Opitutaceae bacterium, assembly GCA_964551145.1. Classification (GTDB taxonomy): domain Bacteria; phylum Verrucomicrobiota; class Verrucomicrobiia; order Opitutales; family Opitutaceae; genus Fen-1467. Next base: position 11,903 of record CAZKDK010000058.1, read on the forward strand.
TTGCGGTTATAGGCCGGCTTCTGCTCGTAGTACGTTTCGTCGTCGAGACCTTCGACCCGGATTGCCAGCCGGTTCGGAATCACGACGTAGTTGAGATCGACCAGATTTCGCACGGAGCCATTCTCGTCGACCCGGTTCTCAACCTTGAAGGCGTTGTGGAAGAGCGCCAGGTTCAGCGAGGTGTTGATGATGCCGGCCGGGCTGCCGACGCCGAAAAGGATCGAGTTGGCGCCGCGTTGCAGCTCGACGGCGTCGACGTTGTAACTGTCCCACGGCACGTCCGTGAGGAAGTAGTCACGCGTGTTGTCCGCCGCCTCGAGACCGCGGACGCGGGTGTTGTTCTGTGGACGGAGCAGCTTGGAGCTTTCGTCGTAGGACGACGAACCACCGGCATTTGAGAAGTTACCATAGATGCCCGCGACCTCGGTATTGGTCGTGTAGACGAGCAGGTCCAGGTTGTTGGTGGCCCCCGTGTCCTTGAGGAACTGGGAAGTGACGACGGAGATGGCCGAGGCCACATCCTTGAGATCGGTTCGCACGCGGGAACCGGCGAGGGTTTCCCGGGCTATGTAACCACCACTTTCCGCGGTGGATTCGACGGTGAAAGGCGACATCTTGACCACGTCCTCGGTGTCGCTCGTACTTTGGCCCGTGACGGGCGTAGGTGTAGTCTGCGCCGCGCCGGGTCTCGGCAGGGCGGCTGCCAGGGAGATCGCGGATAGGATGCAGAGGGCGCGCCACGGCGCGACGGAGCATGTTCTGTTCATGACTGTTTGTTCGGGGTTGGGTGGGATCGGACCGGTTAAGGTCCGAAGCACATCGGCCTTGCTTGGTGGGTTGGGTTTCGTCTTTGGGCTCATGCGGACGCCGGCGGAGGGCCGGCCGGGGTTGCCAAATCACCGCTCCGGCGTGGGGATCCCACAGTTGCTGTTGTGGGTGCCGGTCGGTAAGGTCACTGCGACGGTTCCAGGGGTCGGATTGCCAGACGCCAGCCTCTGGGAAAGCTAAACGCCTAGGGCCGAGCGCAGTCACGCTTGGCAGAGATATGCCTAAACCGCCCGCTCCCCATCCGGTCAAAGAAGCATGAGTCTACCGCCCCGCTATACGAAGGTATGTGGGCGTCTGGCTTGCCGAGGTCGCAATGTATTCGCTACTGTGATGCAGCCCCAGCCTGTCCCATTGCGAGTTCCCCAACCCTTTTCCTTCCGTCCCCGACCCCACCCGGTGCGTATGCGCGCAGCCGTAAACCGCTTGTTTGGCGCATTAGCGCTTTTGCTTCCGGTCGCGGCCTTTGGTTCAGGCGATCCGGCCCCAATCACTTCAATCGCCCAGGTGCGAAATCTTAGCCCCGAAGTGGCGGACCAGGGACTGCCCGTGCAGATCCGAGGGACCATCACCCGCAATAGCCCTTGGGAAGCCTTCGTCCAGAATGGGAGAGACGCGATCTTCGTCGGCCCGGCGGCGAATCGGCAACCGTATCAGCCGGGCGATTATGTCGAATTCACCGGCAAAACAGCCGCCGGACACTTTCTGCCGATCATCATGGAGGAGACTTCGCGCCTGCTGGGTCATGGTCCGCTGCCCGATCCAGCGCCGGCGACGTATGAGGACCTCGCCTCGGGAAGCATGGATTGCCGGTATGTCGAAGTGACCGGCGTGGTCCACGTGGCCGAGATCAACACAGTTGGGGAGGTGAAGTGCCGGCTGGCGACGAACGGCGCCCAGTTGCTGGTTCAAATCGCTGCCTCGGTCCAGCCGCCGGCGCGTCTGCTCGGCGCCCTGGTCCGCATGCGCGGTGTCGCCGGCGGCATTAAGAATCGGAATCGGCAGATCGTCCAGCCGCTCGTCTGGGTTCAGCCCACGCCGGAGACCCTGCAGATTCTTTCGTCACCGCCGGCGGACATATTCTCGCTTGAGACGGTGCCCATCGCCAAGCTCATGTCGGCATCGGCGACGGCTGATCAGGCTTCCCTCGTCAAGATAGCTGGCCAGGTGACTTGGGCGGAATCCGGCACACATATCTACGTTCGAGATGCCACGGACACGATCGATGTGTCGCTGCAGGCTCCGGCGTCCGTGCAGACGGGCGACCATGTCGAGCTGGCCGGATTCCCCGAAAACGGACTGATCAAACCGCGCCTGGCCGATGCCATCGCACGTGTGATCGGTCACGGCGGGCCTCCGACTCCGCGCAAGACCACGGCCACGGCGCTACTTAGTCGCGACAGCGAAGCGAGCCTCGTGACCCTTGAGGCCATGGTCGAGAAGACGGCCCAGACCGCGGATCAGATCGTCCTGACATTGACGGACACCGGCGTGACGTTCCACGCCGTCTATGCGCCGGGCAAAGATCGGGCCATACCCGTTCTGAAGATCGGTTCACGCGTCGCCATCGCGGGGATCTGCCAGGTGGAGGAGGCCAAGACCAGCGACTCGCTGCTGCTTTCAGCGACATCATTCCAACTCAAAGTCCGCAGCCCGGATGATGTTCGCGTCCTGTGGGCGCCGCCATTCGATCCGGGGCGCACGCTCCTGATCGCCGTCGGGGCACTCAGCGCGGCACTCTGCTTGGCGGCGATCTGGATCTGGAGCCTGCACCAAACGGTGGCCCGGCAGACCCGGGTGATCGTCTCCCAGACCCGCACGGAAGCCACGATGGAGGAGCGCGACCGCATCGCTCGCGAATTCCACGACTCACTCGAGCAGCGACTCGCTGGAGCCACCATCCTCCTGGACGCCACGGCGTGCGCCTGGGACCAGCACCAGGAGAATGCGAGGAGCCATCTCAACGCGGCCCGCGCCATGCTCCGCCACAGCCTCAATGAGGCGCAGCGTGCGGTCCTCGACTTGCGCAGCCGCGAACTCGAGCACCATGATCTCGGCGTCGCGCTCGAACACTCGCTGCGCCCGATCATCGCTTCGGAGGCTTCGAAGTGCCATCTCGAAGTCAACGGCAAGCGCATCAAGCTCGACGCCATTTGCGAAGATCACGTCCTGCGCGTGGCGCAGGAAGCCGTGGCCAATGCGCTCAAGCACGCGGGCGCCACGCAAATCCGGGTCGGCCTGACCTACGACAGCCACCATCTCGCCCTGAGGGTCGAGGACAACGGGCAGGGCTTCGTGGCCGAACCGAGCCAGAAACTGGGCATGGTGGGAAAATTTGGTCTCATCGGCATGCGGGAACGTGCCGAG
>CAZKDK010000059.1:0-15072 GCA_964551145.1 uncultured Opitutaceae bacterium
GCGCTCCCCGTTCGGCCCGATCCTGAATCCGAACTTCGTGGCAATCGCCACGCGCCGGCGAAAAGGAGCGAGGGCCTCGCCCACGAGTTCCTCGTTCTTGAACGGGCCGTAGATCTCCGCGGTGTCGAAAAAGGTGACACCGCGTTCGACCGCGCCACGGATCACGGCGATCGCCTGCGATTTTTCCGTGGCCGGCCCGTAACCCGAACTCAGGCCCATGCAGCCGAGCCCGAGGGCCGAGACTTCCAGATTACTGTTCCCGAGTTTTCGCTTCTGCATGTTCTGATCTCCTGTATCTGAGCTTTGGGTTGGGCTCAATCTACTCCGCCTTTGGGCTGCTGTCGCGCTCGATCCTGCTCTAGTGCGCCCCGTTTGCCCCGCGCCCCAGCGCGAAGTAGAGCGCCCGGCCGACCGAGGCGAGCGACACCGACACGTGCCCCTCGTCGGGGATGACCGCCTGTTCGATGTGGAGCCTGTCGGGATCGACCGCGGCCAGCTTCGTCAAGATCGCCCGCGGGTACTGTTCGTTGCCGGCGGCCGTGATCAGGAGCCGCATCTTGAACGGGCCCGCTTTCACGCGCGCCGCGAAGCCCGGCACGTCGCGGAGGATGGCGCCCGAGTCGAACCCGATCGCCGGGCTCGCCGCGATGTAGGTCGCATACGCCCCGGGGTTGGTCAGAAGCGAGCGCAGGACCAGGAGACCGCCGAACGATTTGCCGTAGAGGATCTGCCGGGCGGGATCGGTGGCATAGCGGGCGTTGATGAACGGCCTGATCTCCTCCTCGAGGACCCGCAAAAAGACATCCCCGCCGCCATACTGGTCCGCCGGGGCCCCCTCCGGGCTCCACGGCGTGAGTTCAAAGGAGCGCCGGCGACCGACGAGATCATTGTCCTCGGTCGGGTAGCCCACGCCGACGACGATGGCCGGGACCAGTTCGCCCGCGCCGGAGCTTTCGGTCGCATTGACGGAAGCCGGGGCAAAGTACCAGTTGCCATCGAGAACGTAGAGGACGGGGTAGCGCTGGTCCGGCCGGGCCCCGAACGGGGTGGAGACAAACACCCGGTAGGTGCGTCCGTTGATCTTCGACGTGAGGTCGTATTGCCGCGCCCGCGGGATCGCGGCCGGAGCGCCCTCGGGCGGGGTGACGATCGGAGGCTCCGCCGCGGCGGCGAACGGCAAATGCGCCCCCGCGATCAGAGCCACCCATGCACAAAGGCCCGGGACTGAAACGAGTTTCCGCATGAAGCGAAAGAAATGCCGGTCGAGGCCCCTTGGCAACCCCGGGCCGCCCGCGGAAACACGCGCCCCCGCTGGCTGGCCCGCGAATTCGATCGACGGCTGCGCGAACGGATCATCACCGCGGGACCCGCGCGCCCGGATCCACCCCCGCTACCCGGCGCCAGCAGCGGCGGCGGCGCCGGCCGGCGGCGTCAGCGGCAGCGTGAATGAGAACACGCTCCCGCGCCCCCAGGTGCTTTCGACCGCGATCTCCCCGCCCAGCCGGTCCGCGAGCCGCCGGCTGACGGCGAGCCCGAGCCCCGTGCCCCCGTGCTGGCGGGCCAGGCCGGCGTCGATCTGGCGAAAGGCCTGGAACAGCGCCGCCAGGTCCTCCGGCTTGATGCCGACGCCCGTGTCGCACACGCGCAGGCGCACCGCGGGGGCGGCGGCGCACGCCCCCACCGCGCGCGCGCCCTCGGGACGGAAATCCGGCACCAGTCCGGCCGCGATCACCACCTCGCCCCGGTCCGTGAACTTGACCGCGTTGCTGACCAGGTTCAGCAGCACCTGCCCGCAACGCCGCCGGTCGCTCTCCAGCGGCGGCAGGCCGGGCGGCACTTCCACCTGCAGCCGCAGCCCCTTCCGCTCCGCCTCCAGCCGCACCAGGTCCACGGCGCCGGCGATGAGCGCGCGCACCTCGAACCGTTCCGTGCGCAGCTCCAGCTGGTCAGCCGCGATCCTCGAGAAATCGAGCACGTCGTTGATCAGCGCGTGCAGGTGGCGCGCGCTGCCCTGCACCATGCCGAGTTGCTTCCGCTGCTCCGGGTTCAACGGCCCCGCCAGCTCCTGCAGCAGGATGCCCGTGAAGCCGATGATCGAGTTGAGCGGCGTGCGCAGCTCATGCGACATCGAGGCCAGGAACGCCGACTTGAGCCGGTCCGCCGACTCGGCGCGATCCCGGGCGACGGCAAGCTCCTGCGTGCGTTCCTGCACCCGGCGCTCGAGGTCCGCGTGCGCCTCGCGCAGCGCCTCCTCCGCCCGCTTCCGCTCGGTGATGTCGATGATCACGACGACGCGCGCCGCGCGGCCCTCGTAGTCGAGATCGTGCGACGTCGCCACGATGGTCATCATCGAGCCGTCGCGGCGGCGGTGGTGCCATTCGCCGACGTTGGCGTAGCCGTGCAGCTTCGCGATCAGCGCCGCGATCCGCGTTTTCTCCTCCTCCGGGTAGAGATCGGTCACCCGCAGGGCCTGGGCCTCCGCCCGGCTGTAGCCGTAGTGCCGGATGAACGCCTCGTTCACCGCCAGCAGTCGCAGCGTGCTGCGCTCGTAGATCAGCATCGGCGCCGGGTTCTGCTCGAACAGGTGCCGGTAGCGCGCCTCCCGCTCCCGCATGGTGTCCTCGGCCTGCTTCCGCTTCGTCTCGTCCTGAAGGGTGCCCGCCAGGTAGACCAGCCGGCCGGCGCGGTCCCGCACGGCGCGGACGACCATAGACAGGAGGCGGACCGGGCCGAGCGCGGGGTTCGTGCGCAGGTGCACCTCGCAATGGTCGCCCGACCAGGGAGCGGGATTTTGGGTCGCGAGCAGCGCCGCGCGGTCGTCCGGATGGAACAGCTCGAAGAACTCCGGATCCGGCGGCCGCCCCAGCGCGCGATCGCGGCCGACCAGGAGGAACATCTCCCGCGACCAGTAGCCGTCGCCCGTCGCCGGATCGTACTGCCAGCTGCCCAGGCCGGATCCGGCCGGCGCCGTCTCCGGGTCGGATGGCGGGGAATGTCCGGCGGCCGCGGGCTCCCGGCCCGCCGCGTCCGCACCGTCATGGTATCCGGTCGTCACCAGCTGTTTCCCGGCTGTCTTCAGGGTTGGTCAACCAGCACCGCGCAGCGCCGGTCCGGCTGCCGGAACCGGCTCCGTGTCGATGACCGGTCTTATTGCAGCCATCGAGGCCGGGGGCAAGCTGGATGTTCCCAGGATGTGAAAATCGCCGGAATGCAGATGCGCGCGGGAATCCCGCGTTCCGTCCGCCCGGCGGGCGCGTCGCCCCCCGCCCTCAACCCAGAACACAAAACCCAGAACCCAAAACTCAAAACCGAGAACCCCGGACCGCGCGCCGCGCCCGCCGGGGTATCCACGAAGCCTAGACCGCACATTCAGGATTTCCGACGCGCCCAGACCCACCCCGCCCTATCGGGCACCCCTCTCCCAGAGGGAATTTTGCGTGCGGCTGACTGAATCCCCTCTACGAAGAGGGGTGGCGCGACCTGTCCTCCGAAGGCCTGGCGAAGGAGGAAGCGACGGGGGTGTGACCCCGCCATCGGCGGGGGTGAAACATCCGGGCTAGACCGCTTCGCCGAGCAGGCGCGCGAAGATCATCTTGCCGCCGGCGGAAGGCAGCACGCTGGTGATCTCGGCGGTGATGCGCCGCCCGACGTACGGGCGCGCCGCGGTGACCACCACCATCGAGCCGTCGTCGAGAAAACCCACTGCCTGGCCCTCCTCCTTACCGGCCTTGACCAGGCTGACCTCCAGCGTGTCGCCGATGCTGAGCTCCTGCCGCAGCGCCGCCGCCAGGTTGTTCAGGTTGAGCCAGGGGATGCCGTGAAACTCCGCCATCTTCGCCAGATTGTAGTCCGTGGTCAGCAGCTTGGCGCGCATCGACTGCGCCAGGAAGACGAGCTTGGCGTCCACGTCCTGCCGCTTGGTGACCTCGCTCTCGTGGATGCGCAGGTCCAGGTTCCGGATCCGGCGCAGATCGTTGAGCACGTCGAGGCCGCGCCGGCCGCGCGCCTGCCGCAGCGGATCCGGCGAGTCGGCCACCCGCTGCAGCTCGTCGAGCACGAAACGGGGAATGATCAGCGCGGCGTTGATGAATCCCGCCTCGCAGATCTTCGCCACGCGGCCGTCGATCAGCGCGCTCGTATCGATCACGACCAGCGGCACCTCCACCTCGTGGGGCACAAACCGCACGTACGGAATGACCAGGTTGAACTCGTCCTTCCCCCGGAGCGCAATGACCGTGCCCAGGTAGGCGCAGACGACAAACAGCCCGAGGCGGAACAGGTACACGGTCTGCGGGTCGTTGATCGCGGCGTACTCGAACAACGGCGAGCTGGAGATGAAAAACGCCACCAGCGCGCCCACGGCCAGGCCGAACGTGATCGCCGAGAGCCCGCGCAGCGAGAATCCCTTCAGCAGGACATCCACCAGCACGACCAGCACGCCGATGAGCACGCCGATCGCTATCGCGAGCGTGCGGTAGGAATCCCACTCCTTGATCGTGTAGCACAGCAGCCAGCCCAGCGCGGCGCAGACGGCGACGAACACGATGCGGATCGGCAGAAGCGTTTTATCCATGAGCCGGGGGAGCCGCCGGGGCCTTACCGTTTGAGCCAGAGCAGAACAAAGGGCAGCAGGATGCCGGCCGCCATCAGCACATAAAGGACGATCAGGGCCGGCTTGGCTCGGGCGTGGTCCTCCAGGCGTTCGTTCACGGGAGCATACGAATACACCGCTCCCGCCAAGACAACGCAATAGTGGCCCGGTGCATGGTCTCTCCGCCTCCGGCCCGGGGCCGTCCGCGGCGGGCTCGACAACCCGGGGCACGCCGCTTTTGGTGACGGGGTGTTCGCGCAACTGACGATTTTGGCGCCGGGTCTGCTCGGCGGATCCGTGGCCATGGCCGCGCACCAGCGCGGCCTGGCGCGCCGCCTCGTGCTCTGGTCGCGCCGACCCGAAAACCGGGAGCGTCTGCGGGGCCAGCCGTGGTGTGACGAGGTCCGCGACACGCCCGGAGAGGCCGTTCGCGGCGCCAGCCTCGTCGTCCTGGCCGCGCCGGTCGACGGCATCATCGCCCTCGCCCAGGCCGTCGGTCCGGGACTGGCCGCCGGCACCCTCGTGACCGACGTCGGCAGCGTGAAGGCCGAAATCGCGCGGCTCGGTCACGCCGCCATGGCGCCCGGGGCGCATTTCGTAGGCGCCCATCCGATGGCCGGTTCCGAGAAGACCGGCTGGGAGCACGCTTCGTCCGCCCTGTTCGACCAGCGGACGTGCTTCATCACCCCCCGCCCGGAATCCGATCCCGGGGCGGTCGACGCCGTGGCGCGCTTCTGGCACGAATTGGGCGCCGAGGTGACCACAGTCGATCCGGACACCCACGACGAGATCGTCGCGAACATCAGCCACCTGCCCCAGGTGGTCGCCGCCAATCTCTGCCACTACCTCGCGCGGAAGAACCCGGCGTGGCGCGATTTTGCCGGCGGCGGCCTGCGCGACACCACGCGGATCGGCGCGGGCGACCCCACGATGTGGATGGGCATCTTCCAGCAGAACCGCGAGGAGATCCTGCGGGCCCTGCGCGAGTTCGAGGACGAGCTGCACGCCTTCCAGTCGGCGCTCGCGAACCGGGATTTCGCCGAGATCCGCGCGCGCCTCGAACGCGGCAAGGCCTACCGCGACGGCTTCCGGCCGTAGGCGGCCGCGCCCGGATCGCGGTGACTATTCGCTTGGCGGGTCGCCCGCTTCGCGTGATTTTTGGTCCGATGCTCGATCCGCTCCCCATTGTCCCCTTCACCGGACCCGTGCGCGGCGCGGTGACGCCTCCCGGATCCAAGAGCATCACGAACCGCGCCCTGCTGCTGGCCGCGCTTTGCGACGGTCTCGTCACGGTCACCAACGCCCTGTTCAGCGAGGACACGGAGCTCATGGCCGCCGCGCTCAATGCGCTGGGGATCGCGGTCGGCTCCGACGCCGGGGCGAAAACGATGCGGGTGCACGGGGCCGGCGGCCGGCTCCCGTCCCGGTCGGCCCGGCTGTCGGTCGGCAACGCCGGCACGGCGGCGCGTTTTCTGACCGCGCTCTGCGCGGCCGCAGCGGAGGGCACCTACGCCCTCGATGGGGTGCCCCAGATGCGGCAGCGGCCGATGCAGGGTCTGATCGACGCGCTGCGCAATCTCGGCGCGGATGTCCGCTGCCCCGGCGCGGAGGGCTTCCTCCCGCTCGAAATCCATGCCCGCGGCCTGCTGGGGGGCCGCGTGGCGATCGATGCCAGCGAGAGTAGTCAGATGCTCTCGGCCCTGCTCATGGCCGCTCCGCTGGCCCGCGCGCCCGTCGCCATCCAGGTCAAGGGCCGGATCGTCTCGGAACCCTTCGTGCGCATGACCGGGGACATGCTCCGGGGTTTCGGGATCGGCGATCCCTCCCTGCGCGGGAACGCCGCCGGGAACTTCCTCGTTTCCCCCGGCAAATACTCGCGTCCCAGCGGCACATTCGAGGTCGAAGCCGATGCGACCGCCGCCGGCTATTTCGCCGTCCTGCCGGTCGTGGTCGGCGGAACGAGCGAACTCGAAATCCGCGGACTGGTGACGAGCGACCAGGCCCTGCAGGGCGACTTCCAGTTCATCAGGCTGCTGGCCGACCACCGCCTCCTGCGCAACGTGGCGTGGGGTCTCGCACCTGGGCCGCTCGCCGCCGGCCAATCGCGCGCGGGGTTCGCCGCCGATTTCAACGCCTTCTCCGACACGTTTCTGACGCTGGCCGCCATCGCGCCGCTGCTCGCCGGGCCGACGCGCATCACCGGCATCGGCCACACGCGCCGGCAGGAGACCGATCGCGTGGCCGGCGCGGCCCGCGAGCTGCGGCGGCTCGGCCAGGATGTCGTCGAGGAGCCGGACGCCCTCACGATCTCCCCGCGCCCGCTCGTCCCGGACGTCGACATCGAGACCTATGGCGACCACCGGTTCGCCATGAGCTTCGCCATCCTCGGCTGTCACGACTTGCGCCGCGACGGCCGGCCGTGGCTGCGGATCCGCAACCCCGGCTGCTGCGCCAAGACGTTTCCGGATTTCTTTGCGGTCCTCGACCGGGTCCGTCAGAACTCCCTCGCCCCATCGTGACCGCCCCGGAATTCCTCATCGTCGCCATCGACGGCGGCGCCGCCTCAGGCAAATCGTCCACCGCCCAGGCGCTGAGCGAACGGTTCAACCTGCTGCATGTCGACACCGGCTCCTTCTACCGGGCGGTGACGGCCGAGATGCTGCGGCGCGGCGTGCGCGCCGCGGACCTGCCCGCGGTGCGGACGGCGCTCGCCGGGCTGCGGTACGACACCCGCGTCGCCGGCCGCCGCGCCGAGATGGCGATCAACGGCCGGGTGGCGGGCGACGAGATCCGCAGCCGCGAGGTCAATGAATCCGTCTCGCCGTTCGCGGCGGTTCCGGAGGTGCGGCAGTCGCTGCTCGCCTACCAGCGCGGCCAGGTCGACGTGGCCCGGCGCCACGGATTCCGCGGCCTCGTGATGGAGGGACGCGACATCGGGTCGGTGATCTTCCCCGACGCTGCGTGCCGCTTTTATCTCCAGGCCGACCCGGCGGAGCGCATCCGCCGCCGCCAGGCCCAGGGCCAGCAGGATTCCGTCCGCGAGCGCGACCGGATCGATTCCTCCCGCGCGACCGCGCCGCTGCAGTGCGCCTCCGGCGCCATCGCCATCGACAGCACGCGCCTCACCCTCGCCGAGGTGATCGAACGCGTGGCTGCGATCGTCGCCGCGCGCCTTCCCAGCCCATGAGCGCCCGGCATCCCGCCGATTCGGACCCGGAGGCCGCCATGGACGCCGTCTACGGCCTCTGCCACTTCGTCGTGGCGACCCTTCACGACATCCTGTTCCGCGGCGAGGTGTCCGGCGTCGAGAACATTCCCCGGCAGGGCGGGTTCATCGTGGCGGCAAACCACGCCAGCGTGCTCGACCCGCCCCTGATCGGCTCGCGGGTGCCGCGGCAGATGACCTTTTTCGCCCGCAAGACGCTCTGGAAGGGCGGCATCATCAGCTGGTGGCTCAACACGGTCGGCACCGTCCCCGTCGACCGCGAATCCGGCTCGGACGTCTCCGCCATCAAGCGCGTGCTCCAGGTGCTCAAGGAGGGCAACGCGCTCATCGTGTTCCCCGAGGGCACGCGCTCGCCCAACGGCGCGCTGCAGACGGCCCGGCCCGGCGTGGGCTTGCTGGCCTGCCGGACGGGCGTGCCCGTCGTGCCGGTGCACATCTTCGGCACGTTCGAGGCGCTCGGCCGCGACGGGCCCCTGCGCGTCGGCATCCCGATATCGATGATCTTTGGCCGGCCGCTGCTGCCGGCGGATTACGACAGCCCGGCCGACGGCAAGGAACGCTACCAGCGGGCCTCCGAGCGGATCATGGCCGCCATCGCCGCCATCGAGCTGCCGCCGACGACGGTGATCTAGCCGCTCCCGGCTCCGGACGCTCGCCATCCCGCCAGGCCGGTTCCGGTCGCCGCATCACGGAGCGCGGTGCTTCAGCCCGCGCTCGCCGCCTCGATGCGCAGGCTGAAGCTCTGCGCTACGCCTGCCGCGGCCGACGGTGATCTAGGTTTTCGCCCGCGGCGAAAACCTAGCCCCGCGCGGTGCCGGCCACGAGGTCCGCCGCCACCGCGCGCAGCCGCGCCGTGATGCGGCCGGCGTCGCCGAGATTCTCCCGGATGCAGTTGACGAGGGCGCTGCCGACCACCACCCCGTCGGCGCAGCGCGCCACCTGGCTGACCTGGTCGCGCCGCGAGATGCCGAAACCGACGACCACGGGCAGCCGGGTGTGCGCCCGGATGCGCGCGACGGCCTCGGGAATGCCGCCCGCCACCTCGGCGCGCACGCCGGTCACCCCCTCCCGCGAGACGTAGTAGAGGAATCCCGTCGCGGCGGCCGCGATCTTCGGCAGGCGGGCGTCAGGCGTCGTCGGCGCCACGATGAACACCGTCCTGACGTCATGTTCGCGGCTCGCAGCCAGGACCTCCCCGGCCTCCTCGGGCGGCAGGTCGAGGGTGAGCATGCCGTCGACTCCGGCCGCGTGCGCCACGCGCAGGTACGCGTCGACGCCGTTGGCGAAGACCAGATTGTAGTAGGTGTAGAAGACGATGGGCAGCTCGGGGCGCTCGGCGCGCAGCCGGCGCACCAGTTCGAACACCCGCGCCGACGTCATCCCCGCCTCGAGGGCGCGCTGCGCGGCGAGCTGGTTGGTCAGCCCGTCGGCGAGCGGGTCCGAAAACGGCACGCCCAGTTCCAGCAGATCGACCCCGCCCGCCAGCACGGCGCGGCAGGCCGCCAGCGAGGTGTCGAAATCGGGATCGCCGGCGCACAGGTAGGCGATCAGCGCGGCCCGACGGGCGTCCCGGGCGCGGGCGAAGGCTTGGGCGATCCGATCCATGGGGAGGCAGGAGGCTAACCCGCAAACCGGCGCAAAAGACATAAAAAAGTGCGTTCGTGGAGTCCGCCGGCAATCGCCGGTCCGGACGGCACCCCAGGGAAACTGGGTTGACAGTTGAAAGCGCCGGCCTGAATTTCCCCGGCTCTCCACGGCGACCGTAGCTCAGTCGGTTAGAGCACCAGATTGTGGATCTGGGAGTCGCGGGTTCGATTCCCGTCGGTCGCCCCACTTTCCGCCTCAAAGGTCAAGTCAGGTTCTTGGTGTCTCGTGTGATGCGAGAAGAATCCCAACGGACCTGAGCAGGATTGGCATACGGGTTGGCAAAACCGGTTCGTGACTCCGCAATGGAAAAATTGAGCCCCGTTCCCGTTGGCCAATCCTCAGAACAAAGGCGGAACGGAGCGTTGGCCGGATATTCCCTCCACCTCGGAGTGGACGGCGAGGGAGGGAATGGCCGGACGCCGTCCAGCCGTCGCTTCGCTATTGAAGGGTCTTCTCCCCGACGCTATCTTGAACAACCGGAGGGAAGACAACGATCAACCCCACATAGGAAAGTCCACATGAAAAAACCCCGGAAGGACCTACTGCTCTGCGCCGCACTGACCATCGTTCTGGCGACGCTGCTGATCCAAGGGACCGCTGCCCCATTGGAGTTTAACCGCCCCAAGGGCTCATCCAATAACGCGGGGACCTCCAATGGTATCGCGGCCAATATCTCGCAGGCTCAAACCCACATCGCCACGGCTGTGGCCCAAATCAACGTCACCTTGACGTTGAATTGGGGCGGGAAGCCTCACGCGGTGGCGGCGAAGGCTTTGCTGGAGCAGGCCAACCAAGAGTTGGCGCTCGCCAAAGCCGACACCGATATCAGCATCAACACCGGAAATTAGACTCCGACGTGTCGGGTTCTGATTGTCGCCGGGTGCTTGCGGAGTCGTCGGAATTGGTCGCAATTGCGTTTTCGGTCTGCCACCCGAGCAGTATTGGCATACCCAACCTGGTTTGGCATACGCCCAAACAACCTCGTCCAGCTCAGTCGCCAAACGCGGATGTAACCAGACGGGCTAACACAGGTTCGCACCATCGGTTTTGACACCATGGTGGATCTGGGAGTCGCGGGTTCGTGGAGCGAGTCTGCGAGCGGAACGGACCACGCGCAGCGTGGGTGCGAAGCACCTGCCGGCTGGCCGCCCATTCCCGTCGGTCGCCCCACTTTCGCCGCGCTGCGAGGAGCCGAACGCCTCCTGGCGCCGGCTCTTTGTCACCGGCGACCGAGGTAGGCTTCCAGCAGTTCGTCGACGTCCTCGGACGACGCGAAATACCGGGTTTCGAGCGCTCCGAGGGTCTCCTTCGCCTTGGCGTCCATGGCGCGAAGGAGGCCGAGTCTGGCCTCCCGGTCACGCGGAGGACCTTTCGCGCCGAAAACGTCGTTGGCCTTCGCGGCGATCTCGGCCAGCTCTGATGCGCCGATCTTCCGGAGTGCGGCCGGGGCGTGGAAAGCCGTGTCGCCCGCGGCCCGGGAAAAGTATTTCACGAATCCGCGGTTGGCGACTTCGGAGGCGAAGGTCCAGACAACCGCCAGGATCTTCTCCGTCTCCGTGAGCTGCTCGAATCCGACTTTCGCCAGACGGTCGAGAGCGTTCTGTGCCGCAATATCGGTGTTCATTTTCAGCCGGTGAATTCGAACCGGTCCAGTTCTACGCGGAAGCGGCGTGACGGCCAGTCGATTCCGGCCAATCGCCAGATTCCGCAAGCAAGTCACGGGCTCTTGAAAGCGAATCTGCGGGCGGAATGGGCGGCGTCCGGCATCGGGGTGGGCTCCAGCCAAGGAACAGCTGCCGGCGCCCCGACCCGCGTATCCCGCGCCAGGGCAATAAGGTGTTCACCCAATCGGGCGCGGCTTGCTCCGGCCGGCCGGTTCACCTAGGCTGCCGAAACCGGGATGGACCGCTTCCGAATCGTCACCTTCAACATCGCTCATGCGCGCGGGCTGTCGCCTTTCCAGGGATTGCACGGGCGCCGCCGTTTCGAGCGCAATCTGCGCCGCATCGCGCACCTCCTGGAAGAGCTCGATCCGGATCTGGTCGCCCTGCAGGAGATCGATGAGAACTCGCGCTGGAGCGGGAGCTTCGACCACCTCGACTACCTGCGCGTCTTTGCCAACTTCCCGCACGCCGTCTTCGGTCTGAACAACCGCCATGACGGCGGCTATCAGCTCAACTACGGGAATGCCCTGCTGTCGCGGCATCCGATCGCGAGCTGGGAGAACATCACGTTCGGCACGCACAAGCTGGGCGAAAAGGGCTTCCTGTTCGCCGAGATCAACGTGGGGGGCCGGCTGCTGCCGGTGGTCAACCTCCACCTGAACTCCCGCTCGCGCCTTCACCGCTTCCGCCAGATCGACCGGCTGATGGAGTACCTGAACGCCAAGCGCGAGCACCGCCGGCGGTACTGGATCTCGCCGCCGATCCTCTGCGGCGACCTCAACAACCCCTTCAACCGGCCCGACGCCACGGCCTCGCTCTTCCGGTACTTCTCGCTCCAGGGGCACTACACGCTGCACCCGCCCGGGGGGGTGCGCACGTTCCCCGCCCCGTGGCCGCAGCGGTCCCTCGACTTCATCTTTCTGCCGCCGGTCTGCCAGGCCCTCAACTGCCAGGTCGTGCGCTGCAACCTGTCCGACCACCGGCCGGTCATGGTGGAGTTCACGCTGAACCAGGAGCGCCGGGCGGGCTCGACGCCCGCCTTCCCCGTCGCGGCGGCCTCCGCCACCTGGCGGTCGCGGGCCCCCATGGACCTGTCGGCCGGCGGCTGAGACCGGAGGAAGACGGCCGGCCCCGCCGGCGCGGAAACCGCCGGGCGCCCCGGCCAGCAGCGGCGCCACCGGGCGGCATTAGGAATCCGGCAAAGCGACCGGGCGCCCCGTTTTTGTTTCCCCTTTTCGGGAATTCCGCGTAGCCAAAGCGACACCCATGTTTTCGCTCCGAAAGCTCTTTGGCAAAGAGGAGAAGTTCTTCGACCTGCTGGAGGCCAGCGCCGAGGAGGCCAAGACGAGCGCGGTCCTGCTCACTCGGCTCCTGCAGGCCCGGGCGGCCACGGCCCAGCCGATCAATTCCGACGAGTTCGTGCAAAGCCGGCGCAAGGATAAGCGGATTACGCAGCAAATCACCGAGGAACTCTGCCGGACCTTCGTGACGCCGCTGGAGCGCGAGGACATCGAGGCGCTCGCGTTCGCGCTCTACCGCATTCCGAAGATGGTCGAGAAGATTGTCGAACGCCTCGCCATCTACCCGGGCCGGGTGCCGCAGGCCGGCCTCGTGCGCCAGGCGGAACTCCTGCAGCTCGCGGCCGACAATGTCGCCTTCATGGTCGGCGAGCTGCGGAAGGGTTCAAAAATGGAACGCATCGGCGCGGCCAACGAAAAGCTTCAATTCGCCGAGGGCGAGGCCGACAAGATCATGCTCTGTCTGGAAAAGGAACTCTACGAAGGGCCGTATGACGCCAAGGAGGTCATCTTTCTCCTGCAGCTCTTCGAGATGGTCGAGAAATCCGTCGATCGCTGCCGCGATGCCGGCAACGTGGTGTTTCAGATCATGCTGAAGTATTCCTGACCCGCCGCGGGACCGCCAAGCGTATGACTTTCTTCCTGATCGTCCTCGTGGTGGCGCTGGCGTTCGAGTATATCAATGGATTTCACGACGCCGCGAATGCGATCGCCACGGTAGTCTCGACCAAGGTGCTCAGCCCGCGGCAGGCCATCACTCTGGCGGCGATCTGTAATCTGGCCGGCGCCTTTTTTGGCACGCAGGTGGCAAAAACCGTCGGCAAGGGTCTTGTGGATACCGGGGCAGTCACCATGCACACGGTGTTGGCCGCGCTTTTGGCCGCGATCGTGTGGAATCTCCTGACGTGGTGGTTGGGTCTGCCGTCGAGCTCCAGTCACGCCCTGGTTGGCGGGCTGTGCGGCGCGGCGCTGGCCACCGCGCACGGCCAGTGGAACGTGCTGAAGTGGTCGCTCGTCGACGCCCAGGGCGGCCATGACGGCCTCTGGCCCAAAGTGGTCCTGCCGATGGTGACTTCGCCCGTGCTTGGCTTCGTCATCGGCGCCATCCTGATGTTTCTACTGTACGTCGGTTTCCGCCGGGCCACACCGCATTTCGTCAACGTGCTGTTCGGCAAGCTGCAGCTTGTCAGCGCCGCCTGGATGGGAATCTCCCACGGCTCCAACGATGCGCAAAAGACGATGGGCATCATCACCCTCGCCATGTTTACCGGCACCCAGAGTCACGCCTTCGATAGTCTGCCGGGCTGGCTGGGTTTTCTTCGGACGCCGGCCTTCACCGACATCCCGGCCTGGGTCATCATCGCCTGCGCGATGATGATGGCCGCCGGCACTGCGGCGGGCGGCTGGCGCATCATCCGCACCATGGGCCACAAGATGGTGCGCTTGCAGCCCGTCAACGGTTTTGCCGCGGAGACGACAGCCGGCCTGGTGATCCTGGGCGCCTCTCATTACGGCATTCCCCTGTCCACCACGCACAACATCTCCGCCGCCATCATGGGCGTCGGCGCCACCAAGCGGTTGAGCGCCGTGAAATGGGGCGTGGTCGAGCGCATTGTCTGGACCTGGGTGCTGACCCTGCCGGTGACCGGCGTGCTCGGCTACTTCCTGATGCGCGTGGTCCTGCTCGCCGGCGCGGTGTGAGCCGCCGGCTCAGGCAGCCGGCTGGTTGTGGCTCTTCTTGAGCTCCTCGGTGTGCCGCACGTCCTTGCCCTTGCTCAGATAGATCATCTCCTCGGCGATGTTGGTGGCGTGGTCGGCGATGCGCTCGAGCGACTTGGAAATGAACATGAGCTCGATGGCGCGGGAGATCGTCTCGGGTTTCTCCAGCATGAAACTGGTGAGCTCGCGGTAGAGCTGGCGGTTGATGTTGTCGACCTCGGCGTCGCGCTTGCACACGGCGATCGCCTTGGCCTCGTCGTCCTGCAGGAAGCAGTCGAGGGCGTCGCGCAGCATCTCCAGCGCGATGGCCGCCATCCGCGGGAGGTCGATGTAGGGCTTGAGGGGCGGCTCGGCGCCCAGCCTGATCGCGCGCTTGGCGATGCTGGTGGCCTCGTCCCCCACCCGCTCGAGATCGTGGCTGGTCTTCATGCCGACGATCACCAGCCGGAGGTCGCTGGCAATGGGCGCCCGCAGGTTCATGTAGCGGATCGCCTCGTCGTCGATCGTCACCTCCAGCGCGTCGATCTGGTCGTCGTCCGCGATGATGCGTTTGGCCAGCGATGCGTCGGACTCCACCAGGGCCTTCATGGCGGCGCGCACCTGTTCGATGGCCGTCTCGCCCATGCGGATGAGCTGCGAGCGGAAGGTTTCGAGTTCGACGTCAAAGAAGCGTTTCATGGGAAGACGGGCGGGAGGATCAGCCGAAGCGGCCGGAGACATAGGCCTCGGTCTGCCGGTTGGCGGGGTTCATGAAGATCGTGCGGGTGGCATCGTACTCGACCAGCTTGCCCAGGTAGAAGAAGGCCGTGCGATCCGACAGCCGCGCGGCCTGCTGCATGTTGTGCGTGACAATGACGACCGTGTACCGCGTACGCAAGTCGCGGATCAGCTCCTCGATCTTCGCGGTGGCGATGGGATCGAGCGCCG
>CAZKDK010000060.1:0-15024 GCA_964551145.1 uncultured Opitutaceae bacterium
AGATCGAGATGAAGGCGTTGCGGGTGAAGTCGCCGGAGCCGCCGATGCCGTTCATGATGTTGCGGCCCATGATGTGGGTGCTGTTGACGTTGCCGAAGAGGTCGGTCTCGATCGCGGTGTTGATCGAGATCAGTCCGAGGCGGCGGATGACCTCGGGCTGGTTGGAGATCTCCTGCGGGCGCAGCAACAGGCGGTGGCGGTAGTCCGTCAGGTTGGCGTAGATCGAGGCGAGCACGGGCGGACTTACGGTGAGCGCCGTGCCGCTCGCAAACCGGCACTTGCCCTCATTGATGAGCTTGATGACCGAGTCCTGGATGACCTCGGTGTACATCTCGAACGGGGGGATCTCGGAGTTCTCGCCCAGCGCGCCCAGCACGGCGTTGGCGATGTCGCCGACGCCCGATTGGAGGGGCAGGAGGCCCGAGGGCATCGTGCCGCGCCGGAGCTCGGCCGCGAGGAAACCGGCGACGTTCTCGCCGATGCGGCGGGTGACGTCGCTGACCGGATCGAAGGCGCCGGTCTCATCGGGCAGGTCCGTCTCGACGATGCCGGCGATCTTGGCCGGGTCGACCTTGATGAAGGGCAGGCCGGCGCGGTCGGAGGGCTTGTAGATCGGGATGGGACAGCGGTGCGGGGGATTGTCCGGCTCGTAGATGTCGTGCATGCCGAACACCGACGGCGGATGATGGTGGTTGAGCTCGATGAGGATCTTGTCTGCGACGCGGCAGAAGGTGGGCGTGGCGCCGACGGACGAGGTGAGGACGATGGCCCCGTCGGCGTTGACATCAGCCGCCTCGAGGATGGCCCAGGAGAACTTCCCGAGGAAGCCGTAGCGCACGTTCTGCGGCAGCATGCTGAGGTGCATGTCGAAGAAGTGCGTTTCGCCGGCGTTGATCCGCTTCCGCAGGTCGGGATCGGACTGGTAGGGGGTGCGCCAGGAGATGGCGTTGGCGCGCGCCAGCTCGCCGTCCAGCGACGGTCCCGTCGAGGCTCCCGTGACGACGCCGATCTGGAACGGCCGGCCGGCGGCATGTTCGGCCGCGGCCCGCCGGGCGATGGCCTTGGGGATGACCTTGGTCGCGCCGGCCGGCGTGAAGCCGCTGAAGCCGACCGTCTGACCATGCTGGACCAGGGCGGCCGCCTCGTCGGCGGTGAGCACGGGAAAGCGGGCGCGCATTGGTTTGGTGGGGGTAGGAGTCGTCATGGGAAGAGGGGCTCAGTAGATCTCGCGCAGCAGTTCGACGCGGTGAGGCGGCACCCGGTGCACGTCGCCGGCCTGGTCGCTGAGGAGCAGGCAGCCGCGGCGATCGATGCCTTCCAGGCGGCCGTTGATGCCGCCGAGGCCGATGGGCGGCACCGACCCGGTCTGAATCAGCGTCACGTGCACATGCCGCTGCTGCCAGGTCGTGTTGAGGTCGCGGCAGAGGTCGCCGGCAGCGCCGGTCTCCAGGCGGTGGTGCTCGCGCGTCAGCGCCGCGAGCAGGCGCGCCACGAGCGCGGAAAGGGACGGCGGCTCCGGCAGCAGGTCGGCCAGGCGGACGACCTGTCCGGCCAGGTCGGCGTCGGCCGCTTCCGGACGGTTGGTGACGTTCAGGCCGATGCCGACGACCGCGGCGTCGGCGGTGAACCGGTCGACGAGGATGCCGGCCAGCTTGAGGCGGCCGACCAGGAGATCGTTGGGCCAGCGCAGGCGCGCGCCGGCGACGCCGACGTCACGCATGACCGTGAGCAGTGCCCACCCCGCGGCCAGCGGGAGCAGCTGCCACTCGTCGGGATCGCCCGGCGTGGGCACCACGGCC
Source organism: uncultured Opitutaceae bacterium (assembly GCA_964551145.1). GTDB lineage: Bacteria > Verrucomicrobiota > Verrucomicrobiia > Opitutales > Opitutaceae > Fen-1467. The sequence goes on from CAZKDK010000060.1 coordinate 1,800, forward strand.
GAAAGCCAGAGCCCGCCCGCGTCGCCCACCCAGGACCGCCCGACGCGGCCGCGTCCGGAGGATTGCACGGCGGCGCTGACGGCCGACCAGGGCGGCAGGTGCGCGGCGAGCAGGTTGGTCGACGTGACCTCGGCAAACTCGTGCAGCGTCCAACCGTCGATGGCGCGGACGTCGATTTCCGGAATGATGTCGGCGGAATTGGACACGAGGAACGGGGGCGGTCAGCGGACGCGGTGGGAAAGGTAGATTTCGCGGCGACCCTCGGCCGACCAGGCGCGCTGGGCGCTGGATTCGGGCTGGACGGCGATGATCCGGTGGCGGCCGCGGATCACAACGGCCACGGCGGCGGCGATGGCCGCGACGACGCCCTCGTCGATCGCAGGGGCGCCGGGCGCGGCCTGCGCGGGGGCCGGCGGCGCGAGGCGTTGTTCGAGGGAGCGCACGACCCGGCCGAGCCGGCTGACCGCCAGCCACAGGTAGGCAAGCGCACCGAGCACCAGGAGCAGTCCCGCGATTTGGTAGTGGATGTCCATGGGCGTGCCGGAAGACGCCGGATCAGGCGACCGTGATCAGCGTTGCGCCCTCCTCGACGGCGTCGCCGGGCTGGGCGAGGACGGACACGACGTGGCCCGCCTTCGTCGCATAGATGTAGGTGTTCATTTTCATGGCCTCGAGGGTCATGACCTGCTGGCCCTCGGTGACCGGGTCGCCGGGCTTGACACCGATCGCCACGACCTTGCCCGCCAGCGGGCTGCGAATGTCGCCGGAGCCGGTCGCCGGGGTGGCCGCCCGCTGGACAGGTGCGGGCGGTTCGATCCGGGCCGCAGGGACCGGGGCGGCGGCAAGCGGAGCCGCGGCGGGCGGGTGCGGCGCGACGACCGGCAGCGCGCCGGCCTCGGGGCCCTCGTCGAGGACCTCGACGGACACCTCGTACACCTTGCCGTCAACGGTTACCTTGAGTCGTTTGATCATGGAGGCGGGGGGTCCGGCTCAGCCGGTCAAAGGGGAATGTTGCCGTGCTTCTTGGGGGGCCGCGTCTCGCGCTTCGAGAGCGTGTTGCGCAGGGCCATCGCCAGGACGCCGCGCGTCTGCGCCGGCTCGATGATGTCGGTGATCATCGCCTTGCTCGCGGCCTCATAGGGCGAGGCGAACTTCTCGCGGTATTCGGCGGCGAGCTCGCGCTCCCGGGCGGCGGGGTCGCTGGCCGCGTTGATCTCGCGCCTGAAAAGAACCTTCGCCGCGCCCTCCGCCCCCATCACGGCGATCTCGGCCGAGGGCCACGCGTAGACCATGTCCGCGCCCATGTCGCGGCTGCACATGGCGAGATAGGCGCCGCCGTAGGCCTTGCGGAGGATGAACGTCAGTTTCGGCACGGTGGCGGCGGCATAGGCGAAGAGCATCTTCGCCCCGTGGCGGATGATGCCGCCGCGTTCCTGCGCGACCCCCGGCAGGAACCCGGGGACGTCGACGAGGGTGACGATGGGGATGTTGAAGACATTGCAGAAGCGGATGAAACGCGCGCCCTTGTCCGAGGAGTCGATGTCGAGGGCGCCGGCCTTCTGGGCGGGGTTGTTGGCCACGAAACCGGCCACCACACCCTGAACGCGGCCGAATCCCACCACCAGATTTTTCGCAAAGTCGCGGTGCGCCTCGAGAAAATCCCCGTCGTCCACGAGGCGCGCGATCACGTCGTGGACGTCGAACGGCGCCTTCGGATCCTCGGGGACCAGGTCGTTGACCGCGGGATCGGGCGACATGTCGAGCCCCGGAGTCGGCCGGTGCGGCGGGTCGGCAATGTTGTTGGCGGGCAGGAAGGACAGCAGGCGCCGGGCGATCTGGATCGCATCGGCGTCGTCCTCGGCGAGGAAGTGCACGTTGCCGCTGATGCCGGCGTTCGCCGCGGCGCCGCCGATCTCCTCCATCGTCGTGGTCTGGCCGGTCACCGCCTTGATCACCTCCGGGCCGCAGATGAACATGCTGGCGTTCCGTTTCGTCATGATGACGAAGTCGGTCAGCGCCGGCGAATAGGCCGCGCCGCCGGCGCAGGGACCGGCGATGATCGAGATCTGCGGCACGAGGCCGGACAGCTCGACGTTGCGATGGAACACGAGTCCGTAGCCCGACAGCGAATCGTCGCCCTCCTGGATGCGCGCGCCGCCCGAGTCGTTGATGCCCACCAGCGGGATGCCGGCCTTCTGCGCGTAGTCCATGATGTCGCAGATCTTCTTGGCATGGACGCGGCCGAGCGCGCCGCCGCCGACGGTGAAATCCTGGCTGAAGGCCGCCACGGGCCGGCCGTCCACGTAACCGACGCCCGTGACCACCCCGTCGCCGGGCATCGACCTGCCTTCCATGCCGAAATGGTGGCAGTCGTGCTGGGCGTGCATGCCCCACTCCATGAAGGTGTCTTCCTGGAACAGGGCGGCCAGCCGTTCGCGGGCGTTGAGCAGGCCTTTTTGGCGGCGCTCGGCGAGCTTCTCCTCGCCCCCGCCCGCCTGGGCCGCGCGGCGCCTGCGCTCGAGTTCGGCAAGCAATTCTTTGGACAAGGGCATGGGAGGTATTTCAGGTGTGACGTCCGCCGGGGAGATCGCGATGCGCCGCCGGGTCCCGGTCGTTCAGTCCGGTTTCGTCGCGCACAGTTCGGTCAGCACACCGTGCGTCGACTTGGGGTGGAGGAACGCGACGAGCTTGCCCGCCGCGCCTTCCACCGGTTTTTCGTTGATGAGGCGCACGCCGGCGGCGGCCGCCTGGGCCAGCTGGCCGGCGATATCGTCAGTGCGAAACGCCACGTGGTGGAGGCCTTCGCCGCGGTCCGCCAGGAATCGGGCTATCGGGCTGTCCGGCCCGGTCGGCTCCAGCAGTTCCAGATGCACGCCGCCGACGTCGAAGAACGCAGTCCGGACCTTCTGCGAGGGCACTTCCCCCCGGCTCTCGCAGCGGATTCCAAGCGCCTTCTCGTAGACGGGAACCGTCTCGTCGAGCGATCGAACTGCGATGCCGAGGTGATCGATGTTCTTAATCATTTCTTATGGATACAGCTATGGAGGGTAAGAGTATGCAGCAGGGGCTGGATAAGCTCTGCGCATATTTTGGCAAAGGGCCCTCATCGCTTGGTCTTTCATCTCTTCTGGTTTGCCATGGCGGACCCGCGGCCTGATGGAAAGCTCAAACCGCGACCGGCTGCGACAGCCGGCTCGCGATCCACCATGACAGCCCATCCCGAAAACGACGCATCCCCTCCTTATTCCACCGCAGGGAGTTATGCATCGTGGCGCTCCGTGGTCGAACGGGAGCTCGGGGGCGTTCCCTTCGAGAAGAAGCTGGTGACTCGCACGGCCGAGGGCGTCGAGGTGCAGCCGCTCTATCGCCGCGAGGACGCGCCGCCGTGGGTGTTGGCGGCCTGGCCAGGCGAGCCACCCTACCTGCGCGGCACGCGCGCGGCCGGCGGGCGGACGTGGCGCTGGGATGCGTCCGCCGGCCCGGTGGAATACGACTTTTCGCCGCTGCCGGCGCTGGCGGTGGCCCTGGCGCGCGCGAAGGACGCCCCGCCGGCGGCCGTGGCGGTGGCGGCCGATGCGTTGGGGTGCCTGGCGAGCCGCGGCTCGCTGCCCCTTCCGCTGGCGGACTGTTTCGACGATCTGGCCGAAGGCCTGCGGGTGGCGGACGCGGCCGGAATCGCCGCCCGCATCGCGGGGGTCGGCACGGAGTGCTGGCATGAGTCGGGCGCCACGGCCGTGCAGGAACTGGCGTTTGCGCTCGCGGGCGGCGCCGAGGTCTGGCGCCAGCTGCTGGAGCGGGGGATGGCCCCCGCCGCCATCGCCGGGCACACCCGGGTCGGCATGGCGGTCGGCGTGGATTTCTTCATGGAGATCGCCAAGCTGCGCGCGGCCCGCGTGCTCTGGTCGAAGATGGTCGCGGCCTTCGGCGGCGACGCCGCCGCCCAGAAGGCCTGGCTCGCGGTCTGCACCGCCCGGCGGGACCTGACGCTCTACGACCCCCATGTGAACCTGCTGCGCCTCACGACCCAGGCGCTCGCCGCCGCCGTGGGCGGCGCCGACGTCATCGGGATTCTTCCCTACGACGGGCTCACCGGCGGGGGGACGGAACTGGGAAGGCGGCTGGCGCACAATCTGCATGCCATCCTGGCGGACGAGTCGTCGCTCGGAGATCAGGTGGACCCGGCCGGCGGATCCTGGTACGTCGAGGTGCTGACCGACCAGCTCGCGCGCAAGGCGTGGGCGCTCTTCCAGGATCTCGAAAGGCGCGGGGGCATGGCCGCGGCGATTCTCGCCGGTTATCCCCAGCAGCTCGTGGCCAGGGCGGCCGAGGAGAGGCAGGCGGCCGTCGACACGCGCCGGCGGCCGATCCTGGGCACGACGGTCCAGCCCAACCTGCGCGACACGCCGCTGCGCGACGCCACCCCGGCGCCGGCGGCCGCGGCCGGGACGCGGCTCCGGCCGGCCCCGAAGGCCATCCGCAGCTTCGCCGCGCTGCGGTCGGCCGCGGCCAAGCGCACCACGCTGCCGACCCTGCGCGCCGCCTGGGTCCAGAAGCGTGCGGCCGGACCGGCGGCGCCGGCCCTGCAGCCGGTTCGCGCGGCCGAGGGCTTCGAGGACGTCCGCCGCGCCGGCGACGAATTCCTGACTCGAACCGGGGCCCGGGCCCGCGTGTTCCTGGCCAGGATGGGGCCGCGGCGGCAGCACCAGGCGCGCGCGGACTTCGCGACGGGTTTCTTCGCGGTCGGCGGCTTTGAACTCGACGCGGGGCGGAGCTTCGCCGGCGCGGAGGAGGCGGCGGCCGCCGCCGCCGGCTCGGGAGCGGCCATCGCCGTGCTGTGTTCGACCGACGAGACCTATCCGCAGATCGCCCCCGCGTTCGCCCAGCGCCTCAAGGCGGCCCGGCCGGCCGTCGTCGCGGTGCTCGCCGGCCACCCGGGCGCCCAGGAGGAGGCCTACCGCGCCGCGGGCTTCGACGAATTCATCCACATCCGGGCGAACGCCCGCACGACGCTCACCCAACTGCAACGCCGCGCCGGCGTCCGCCCATGACGCACCATCCGGATTTCAGCCAGATCGCCTTTGACGCGCCGGTGCCGCCGGCGGCGCCGGGCCTTCCGCCGATCGACGCGACGCCGCTGGTCACCGCCGAGAAGATCCCGGTGAAGCCGGTCTGCACGGCCGCCGATATCGCGGGGGTGCAGCAGCCGCTCGACTCGATGCCGGGCTTTCCCCCTTACCTGCGGGGACCGTATCCGACGATGTACGTCACCCGTCCGTGGACCGTGCGGCAATACGCCGGTTTCTCGACCGCGGCCGAGAGCAACGCATTCTACCGGCGCAACCTGGCCGCCGGGCAGACGGGGCTGTCGGTGGCCTTCGACCTTCCCACGCATCGCGGCTACGATTCCGACCACCCGCGGGTCGTCGGCGACGTTGGCAAGGCCGGCGTGGCCATCGATTCGATCGTGGACATGCGCCAGCTCTTCGACGGCATCCCGCTCCGGGAGGTGTCGGTGTCGATGACCATGAACGGGGCGGTGCTCCCGATCATGGCGTTCTACATCGCGGTGGCGCTCGAGCAGGGCGCCCGCCTCGAGGAACTGGCCGGCACGATCCAGAACGACGTCCTCAAGGAGTTCATGGTGCGCAACACCTACATCTACCCCCCGGGGCCGTCGATGCGCATCATCGCCGACATCTTCGCCTACTGCGCGCGGCACCTGCCCAAGTTCAACTGCATCTCGATCTCGGGGTACCACATGCAGGAGGCGGGCGCCACGGCCGACCTCGAGCTGGCCTACACGCTGGCCGACGGGCTTGAATACCTGCGCACCGGCGTCAATGCGGGGCTCGACATCGACGCGTTTGCGCCTCGGCTGAGCTTCTTCTGGGGCATCGGCAAGAACTTCTTCATGGAGATCGCCAAGCTGCGGGCGGCGCGCGTGCTCTGGTCGGAGATGGTCGCCGGGTTCCACCCGAAGAACCCCAAGTCGCTCGCCCTGCGCACGCACGCGCAGACGTCGGGCTGGAGCCTGACGGCCCAGGATCCCTTCAACAACGTCGCCCGGACCTGTCTCGAGGCGCTGGCGGCCGCCGGCGGCCAGACCCAGTCGCTCCACACCAACTCGCTCGACGAGGCGGTGGCGCTGCCGACGGACTTCTCGGCCCGCATCGCCCGGAACACCCAGCTTTTCCTGCAGCAGGAAACCGGCATCTGCCGCACGGTCGATCCCTGGGCCGGCTCCTACTACGTCGAGTACCTCACCGACGCGCTCATCAAGCGGGCGCGCGAACACCTGGCGGAGGTCGAGGCCCTGGGCGGCATGGCCAAGGCCATCGAGACCGGGCTGCCCAAGATGCGCATCGAGGAGGCGGCCGCCCGGCGGCAGGCGGCGATCGATTCCGGCCGGGAGATCATCGTCGGCGTCAACCAGGCCGTCCTCGCGGAGGAGGCGCCGATGGACATCCTGGAGGTGGACAACACCGCGGTGCGTGCCGCCCAGATCCGCCGGCTGGAGGAGCTGCGGGCCGGCCGTGACGCGGCCGCCGTGCAGCAGGCGCTCGACGCCCTGACCGCGGCGGCCGGGGGCGGCCCCGGCAACCTGCTTGAGCTCGCCGTTGCCGCCGCGCAGGTCCGCGCCACGCTGGGCGAGATTTCCGATGCCATGGAAAAAGTGTTTGGACGTCACCAGGCCGTCGTCCGTACAATCGCCGGCGTGTACCGATCGGAATACGGCGCGAGCCCGGAACTCGCGGAAGTGCGCGCGCTGACGGACGCCTTTGCCGCGCGCGAAGGCCGCCGTCCGCGCATCTACATCGCCAAGCTCGGCCAGGACGGCCACGACCGCGGCGCCAAGGTGGTCGCGACCGCCTATGCCGACTTCGGATTCGATGTCGACATCGGGCCGCTGTTCCAGACGCCGGCGGAGGCCGCGCGCCAGGCCGTCGAGAACGACGTGCACGTCGTCGGCATGAGCTCGCTGGCTGCGGGCCACCTGACGCTGCTTCCGCAGCTCGTCGACGAGCTGAAGCGCCTCGGTCGGCCCGACATCCTCGTCGTCTGCGGCGGGGTCGTGCCGCCCCAGGATTATGCGGCCCTCCAGGCCGCGGGAGCCGTCGCGATCTTCGGTCCCGGCACCAAGCTGCCCGGCGCCGGCCGGGAGGTCATGCGCCTGCTGAACGAGCGCTTCGGGCACGGATGAGCGGGGGGCGCCTGAGCGGAAGCCTGCCGCCTGCCTCGTGAATCTCAATCTTACGCTTTCTCTCTCTTCATATCCGACTCCTCCCAGCCGTTCGCCATGCTGGGCTCGGAGGAGCAAAGAGAAAGAGTAGGATCAAGATCCAAGAGCCACCCGCGGGCGGTTTCTTTCCAGGATCGCCTGCAGGCGGTGTCCCCGCCAGCATTCCAACTGTCGCCATGACCAAGCCCTCGTCCTCCCGCCCCGACTGGCAGCCCGCCGACGCGGGGCCCGAGTTTGCGGCGCGCATCGTGCCGGCCCGGGCGGCCGGGGCGCATCCGGCCGGCGCGCCCCACGCGGCGCGGCGCCGGCGCCATTCGGCCGGGGAATACGCCGCCGGCGTGCGGGGAGGGGACCGCGCGATGCTGGCCCAGGCGATCACCCTGATCGAGAGCGACGCCTCCGCGCGGATCGACGAGGCGCAGGCCGTGCTGGCGCAGCTGCTGCCGCACACGGGCCGGTCCGTGCGCGTCGGCATCACCGGCGTGCCCGGCGCGGGCAAGAGCTCGCTGATCGAGTCCCTGGGGACCTGGCTGTGCCGCGCGGGGAAGAAGGTGGCGGTGCTGGCGGTCGACCCGAGCAGCAGCATCAGCGGAGGCAGCATCCTCGGCGACAAGACGCGGATGGAACAGCTGGCCCGCGAGCCCCTGGCCTTCATCCGGCCGTCGCCGTCGGGCGGCGCGCCCGGCGGCGTCGCCCGCAAGACGCGCGAGACCATCCTCGTGTGCGAGGCCGCCGGCTACGAGGTCATCCTGGTCGAGACGGTCGGGGTGGGCCAGAGCGAGATCGCGGTGCGCGCGATGGTCGACTTCCTGCTGCTGCTGACGATCACCGGCGGCGGCGACGAGCTGCAGGGGATGAAGCGCGGCTCGCTCGAGCTGTCCGACGCCGTCTGCGTGACCAAGGCGGACGGCGCGAACGCGGCCCTGGCCGCGGCGACCCGGCACCTGCTGGAGGACTCGCTGCGCTACCTGGCGCCGCCGACGCCCGGCTGGGCGGCGCGCGCCCTCACGTGCTCGGCGCGCACGGGCGACGGGGTGGCCGCGCTCTGGGACACGATCGGGGAGTTCCTCCGCGTGACCCGGGCCAACGGCGCCCTGGCCGGACGGCGGCGCGAGCAGAATCTCGCCTGGGCGCGGACGATGCTCGAGGAGGCGCTGCGGGACCGCTTTTTCCGGCGCCCCGCGGTGGCCGCGGCGCGCGCCGCGTGGGAGCGGGCGATTCTGGAGGGGCGGATACCGGTCACCGCCGCCGTCCGCGAACTGCTGGCGCTGGCCGGGGACTGATCCGTCGCGGTGGGCGCGATCTCCCGCGCGTCGCTGAACGAACGATGTCAACTATTAGTTGACATGTTGCGCGGTCCGCCGACCGGAGCTCCCGGCGCGGGAGTCCGGCGGGGGTCGACAGCGCCGATTGGTCTACGGCACGGCGACGACCGTGCAGGCGGCCTGCTTCTCGACGTAGCGGGTGACCGGGCCAGCCGCGGCGGTCGCCGCCGGAGCATGGTCGTGCCGGCCCATGATGATGCAGTCGGCCGCGAGGTCGCCTCCGCAGGCGACGATCTCGCGGGCGGGCTCGCCCTCGCGAATCGCCGTCGAAACCGGGATGCCCTCCTCGCGCAGGTAGCGTTCCAGGCGGTCGAGCTTGTCCCCGGCCGCCCCGGCATCGTCCCCGCCGTCGGGGGCGACGTGCAGGAGCACGAGCCGGCTGCGGTTGCGGCGCGCGAGCATGGCGGCGCACTCGATGACCTCGGGGGTCTCCTCGGAGAAGTCGACGGGGACGAGGATGGTGCCCATGCCGCAAGCCTAGCAGCCGCCGGACCGGCTGACTCCGCAGATCTTGCCAAAAACCGGGCGCCAAAAGGGGCGGAGGCGGGCCCGGCGCGGCGTCCGGCCAGCGTCACCAGGTTATGGCGACACGGAGGACAAGAAACGCCCAACAATTGCCAAGCAGTGCGAAGCCGGAAACCGCCCGTTGCGCTACAAATCGCGCGTGGTTCTTTGTTGGCCCCGGAAGCGGCGGACCGGCGACCGCCGGAGCCCCGCTCCGGTCCGGATCGCCGCGGCCGGGGCCGGTGTTCATGGCAATTCCGCCCGGATAAAAACGGGCGGCAGGTGAGCACGAACCAGGGTCTCCCTGGCGTGTTTCACGTGATTGAGGACTAAGTGCGCAGCTCCCCGCGGGCAACCGCGGGGAGCATGCATTTCGGCCGGGACCCCCCGGGGGCCGGCGACGATCTTGTGTTTTCGTTTGCAGGCCACCGCGGATTGGATGGATGTTGGCCCTGCGCACGGTCCATGCCCAACGAACCCCCATCCCCCCAGGCCCGCAGCAAGAACATCGTCGAGCACCTCAAGGCATCGCAGATCTGGCGCGACTATGAGAAGGCGTTTGCGGAGGCCACGGGCCTGCCGCTGGGCCTGCGGCCCGTGGAGACCTTCCAGTTCCCCCTGGCCGGCCAGAAGAACGAGAATCCCTTCTGCGCCCTGCTGGCCCGCACCAACAAGTCGTGCGCGGCCTGCCTGCAGATGCAGCAGGCGATCGCGGAGAAGGCGGGAGTCGAGGCCCAGACGCTGCGCTGCTTCGCCGGCCTGTGCGACACCGCCATCCCGGTGCGGGTGGGCGACAACCTGATCGCCTTCCTGCAGACCGGCCAGGTGCTGCTGCACCAGCCGACCAAGGCCGAATTCAAGCGGGTGACCCGGCAGCTCCTCGAATGGGGCCAGGAAATCGACGTCAAGCGGGCGGAAGAGGCGTATTTCCAGACCCGGGTCATCCCCAAGCGGCAGTACGAGTCGATCGTCCGCCTGCTGTCGATCTTCGCGCAGCACCTGGCCGCGCTGAGCAACCAGCTCATGGTGCGCGAGGAAAAGGCGGAGGCGCCCATGATCGCGCGGGCGCGCGGCTACATCGCCGAGCACCAGGGCGAGGAACTGTCGCTCAAGGAGGTGGCGCGGGCCGTCAACACCAGCGCCTTCTATTTCTGCAAGATGTTCAAGCAGGCCACGAGTCTGACGTTCACCGACTATCTGGCCCGGGTGCGGGTCGAGAAGGTGAAGAACCTGCTGCTCAACCCGCACAAGCGGGTAAGCGAGGCGGCCTTCGAGGCCGGCTTCCAGTCGCTCTCGCAGTTCAACCGGGTGTTCAAGAAGATCGAGGGGCTGTCGCCCAGCGATTATCGGGAGCGGCTGCACGCGGACAGCCCGGCGGGATTCGCCTGAGGCTGCGGGTCCGGACCAGGCGCGGTCACACCGGCGGTCGATCCGCCGGCCGCACCCCGCGGGTCAGATCACATGGCCCAGGCCCGGGCCAGCTGGTGGCAGGGCAGCGGGCAGACCGCCTTGGCTTCGGCGGTGTGGGCGTTGGCCGGCGAATGCTGGCAGACCTCGCAAAAGGCGTGGATCTCGCGATGGGCGAGCATCCGGAACGTCACCAGGAGCTCGTCGACGCAGGCGGTGGCCGCCACGTCGTCGAGATGGTGCTTGCTGCGCGGGACGGATTGGGCCGCGAAGGCGACGGCGGCCTGCCCGGCGATGAAATAGTTGATGAGCGGATTGAGGCGGCAGTGGCAGTTCATGCCGATGAGCCGCGTCGCCGGAGGGTGCCGGGACAGCCAGGAGTGCGCCGACCGGCTGCGAAACAGGGAGAAGAGCTGCACCAGCGATTCGTCCATCAGGTAGACGAGCGTGTCCGGGTTGCCCAGCGGTGTCGTCGCGGGCGCGGCGCGCAGGAGGAGCTCCCACTTGCGCTTGATTTCAGCGCGGTGGGATTCGAGAGCCTCCAGGTACGCTTTCTTCACCTTGCCAGTGTGACAGGTAATGGGCCACCCGGCAGCGCACCGCTTGGCGAGCTTTGCGCATTTCTTGCAGGAGGAAGATTGCCGGACGGGAAACCGGCGATCCCCGGTCCCCGGCGGGCCGGGCGGGGCCGTGCCCGGCGGCCGGGGTCGGCGCGGGGAATCGGGCCTAGCCGGCCGGACCGAAGAACCGGGCGGCCTTGAGGATCACGGACACGAGCCGGTCGGCCTCCGCCTCCGTGTTGTACAGGTAGAAGCTGGCCCGGGTCGTCGCCGCGACCCCGAGCTTGCGCAGCAGGGGCTGGGTGCAGTGGTGGCCGCCGCGCAGGGCGATACCCTCCTGGTCGGCAAACGTGACGACGTCGTGCGCGTGCACGCCCGGCAGGGCGAAGCTGACGAGTCCGCCGCGCGCGCCCGGCGGACCCAGCAGCCGGATGCCGGGGACCCCGCGCAGCCGTTCGTGGGCGCGGAGCGCGAGCTGCTCGTCGTGGGCGCCGATGGCGGCGCGCCCGACGGCTTCCAGGTAGTCCATGGCGGCGTGCAGGCCGACGGCGCCGGCGATGTCGGGGGTGCCGGCCTCGAACTTGTGCGGCACCTTGTTCCAGGTGCTCTGGTCGAACTGCACCGAGGCGATCATCTCGCCGCCGGTCTGGAAGGGATCGAGGGCGTCCAGCAGCGCGTGGCGGCCGTACAGGAGGCCGATGCCCGTCGGGCCGGCCATCTTGTGGCCGGAGAAGGCGAGGAAGTCGCAGCCGAGGGCCTGGACGTCGAGGGGAAGGTGGCCGGCGCTCTGGGCGGCGTCGACCAGGGTGAGCGCCCCGGCGCGGCGCGCGCGGGCGCAGAGCTCGGCGACCGGGTTGATCGTGCCGAGCGAATTCGAGATGTGCGTGAAGGCGAAGAGGCGGACATTGCCCGCCAGCAGCTCGTCGAGGCGGCTGAGGTCCAGCAGCCCGTCGTCGCCGGTCACCGGCACCAGCCGCAGCTGGGCGCCCGTGCGGCGGGCCAGCTGCTGCCAGGGCACGAGGTTGCTGTGGTGCTCCATCTCGGTGGCGAGAATGGCGTCGCCCGGCCGGAGGCGCGACGTGAACGCGTAGGCCACGAGGTTGATGCCCTCGGTGGTGCCGCGGGTGAAGACGATCTCCTCGGGCGACGCGGCATTGATGAACCGGGCGGCGCGGGCGCGGGCGGCCTCGTAGGCCGTCGTGGCCCGCGAACTCAGCTCGTGGATGGCCCGGTGGACGTTGGCGTTGTCGCGCTCGTAGTAGCGCACCAGCGCCTGGATGACCGCGCGCGGCTTCTGGGTGGTGGCGGCGTTGTCGAGATAGACCAGCGGGTGGCCGTGGACGGTCTGGTCGAGGATCGGGAAATCCGCGCGCAAGGCGGTCCAGTCGGGGGCGGGAAGGGACGGGTTCATTCGGTGGTGGCGGTGACGGCCTCGCCGTGGATCGCGTTCAGGGCGGCGTGCCAGCCCAGCGTGGCGCACTTGATGCGGGCGGGGAACTGGTGGACGCCGGCGAAGGCGGCGAGATCGAGGTCCTCCTCGTCGGGCGTGCCCCGGGTGACGATGTCCTTGAAATGTTCGAACAGCGCCTCGGCCTCGGCGACGGTCCGGCCTTTCAGGCGCTGGGTCATGACCGAGGCGGAGGCCTGGGAGATGGCGCAGCCGGCGCCCTCGAAACTGATGTCGGCGATCCGGCCGTCCTCCAGCCGCACGTAGACCGTGATCTCATCGCCGCACACCGGGTTGTTGCCCGCCGCCGACCGGTTCGCCCCCGGCAGCTTGCGAAAGTTGCGGGGCCGGCGGTTGTTCTCGAGGATGACGGTTTGGTAGAGTTCGGTCAGGTCCATGGAAACGGCGAACCTAAGCCGGATGCCGGCCGACCGCTAGCGGTTTTTCGGCGGGGGCGGCCGGGCCGGATCCGCCGGTCACGGAAACAGCCACTGCTGCCTCCATCCGCCCGGCTCGCGGATGAACACCGTGCGCTCGTGGCGACGGAAGGGCTTCTCCTTCCAGAACTCGATGCGCTCCGGCACGACGCGGAATCCCGACCAGAAGGGCGGGCGCGGCACCGCGCCGAACGGGTGGCGCAGCACCACCTTGGCGCATTCCTGCTCGAGCTCGTAGTAGCCCCGCATTGGGCGCGACTGGCGCGAGGCCCAGGCGCCGATCTGGCTCAGGCGCGGCCGCGTGG
>CAZKDK010000061.1:0-14888 GCA_964551145.1 uncultured Opitutaceae bacterium
GCAGAGGACTGAAAATCCTTGTGTCCCCGGTTCGATTCCGGGCCTTGCCACCATTCATGATCAATGAGTCACCCTCATTGGCCTTTTTCGATTAGAAAGATGCTTGGCCACTTCTTGGCCGCTTTGTGAAAGCTGTTCAATGAGCACTGTCGGTGACTGCCCAGCCAGTCCGAAAGCCCGTTGGCGGTAGCGGTTCGCCATGGTGCTCGCCTCAGCGCTGCCCGCGATGGTCGTCGCCGGCGCAGCCGTAGCCCGGGACTGGTACCGCCGACCTGCCCGCATCGCAGCGGCGCTGCCGGATCTCAGTGGGAAGCCTGCATTCTACTGGTGAAATCGCAACCGCCCCGCCTCGGAAGGAGGAAACGCGCCGGTCCCGGCTCCGGATCCCGCATGCTCGCCGCCATCGCCGCCTGCCTTGCCGGCGCTCTTCCGGCCAATACGCTGCGCGGGACCGACACTCCAGCCACCGGCGACACGGTCACGCCGTTTGCGCTGCAGGTCGTAAACCTTCCGCCCTACGTGGTCGGCGCGGTCACTCCGCCTTGGGCCCGGGACGCCCGCACCGCGGTCACTTCGAGCGTCCTGCTGGCGGCGGCTCCAGCGATCTCGCTGGCTGACGCGCTGCAGGAATTTGCCGGAGTGCAAATTACCCAGCCCGGCGGGCCGGGGGGGCGCTCTTCCATCTATATCCGGGGCGGCGAGGAGAACTACGCGCTGGTGCTGCTCGACGGAGTTCCGGTGAATAATTCGACCGACTCGCGCGGCGGCGGTTTTGATCTCGGCACCCTGGACGCGGGCGAGTTTGCCGCCGCAACGATTGTCCGCGGCCCGATTTCCGCCCGCTACGGACCGGAGGCGCTTTCCGGCGTCATCGAACTGACCAGCGATGTCCTCGGGCCGCAGAGTTCTTCGACCGCGGGGGCCGGGGCCGGCTCGGACGGTCAGGTGCTGGGATTCCTGTTGGCGCGCGCCCGGCAAGACGCCTCGCTCCTTTCCGCCTCGGCGCACTGGTCCGAAGATGGCAGCCGGCAGGCGGGCAATTTCGCGCGCCATACAGCGGCGGCCACCGGAGTGTTCTGGCACAGCGCACGCCTCGAATGGCGGATGTCGGTGCGCCAGGGACGGTACGAGAACGCGGCATTTCCGGACGACAGCGGCGGGCAGCGGCTGGCAGTCCTGCGATCGCTGGAGGAACGGTCAGGCACCCGGACGACGGCGCAGACAGAGTTACTGTCGCCCGGGGTCGGGCGAACCAGCGTGAAATGGAGGGTACGCGCCTGGGGGGCGCGGCTGCAGGCCCACGACGACTCGCCCGGTGTTGCACCAGGCTTCCGCGATCCCGCCGGATTACCGGCCAGCCACGAAGTGACGATCTTGAAGCGCCTTGGCTTTGCCGCCGAAGGCGCGGTCGACGCCGGCGACCACGGCACGCTGGCTTTCGGTGCCGATGGCGAGTCGGAGGACGGCCGAAGCGACGCCGTCTTGGTCTATGGTCCGTATCTCTATCCGGCATCCTTTGCCGCCACCCGAAGACGGGTGGGTGCCTTTTCCGAATACACCTGGCAGCCGGCGGGCGGCTGGCTAGTCCAGCCGAGCGTGCGCCTCGACCGCATGGGCGGTTACCGCCCGCGGTTGACCCCGCGCCTGGGGTCGAAGTTCCCGTTGGGCCCGGAAACGGCGCTGCGACTCAACGCGGGTACCGGATTCAAGCGGCCGAGTTTCTACGCGCTTTCCAATCCGCTTGTGGGGAATCCGACGCTGAGACCGGAAAGAGCGCTGACCGTCGACGCGGCGATCGAGCGGCGCCTGGCCGGCGGCCGGATCGCGCTGGAACTGGGCGGATTTTCGAGCCGCTACTACGACGGCATTGATTTTGACCCCGGACCGCCGCCACGCCTGGTCAATCGCAACCAGATTCGCAGCGACGGCCTGGAAATGTCTCTCCGCGCGCGCCTCACGGGAACCTTGGAGGTCGTGGTGGCGGCGGCCTACAACGATGTGCACAGCGAGCCGGGCGGCGGACGGCTGCGTGGACGGCCCCGCGCCAAAGGTTCGATCCAGGTGCAATGGACCCCGCACAACGGCCTGTCGGTCGGATCACGTGTGGTGGCGGAAGGCGGCGTGCTGGATTCATCCGTGCCGACCGGCGACGTCGGACTTTCACGCTGGTGCCGGATGGACCTTTCGGGCCGGTACCAGCTTCGTCCCTGGCTGAGCTTGACGGCGGCGATCGAGAATCTGTTTGCCGCGCATTACGAAGAGGCCGTCGGGGTGCCGTCACCGGGAATGCGCTGGCGGGCGGACCTGGAGGCACGGTTCTGACGGCGCACCTGACGATCGAGGGCCCCCGGCCGGCGTCACGATTCGATCCCCTGGCGGCGCACGAACGGTGACAAAAGAGTTTTTGGTTCCCTTGGCTGCCGGGCGCCGTTAATAATGCGACGAGTTTCCATGCCAGCTCTCCCGAATCGGGTCAACGTCCGCGGCATTTTCAGCGGGCTCGTCGCCACGGCGCTTGCCGGCCTGTGCCTGCTGTCGGCGTGCAAGAAACAGGAATCGACCGGCATCGCCGCCTCACGGCCCCATTCGGCCAGCGTCGTCCCAGAGCTCGTCTACCTCCCCCAGCCCATCGGTGATCCCGTGCAGGGCCGGCCTTGGATCGCGCATCTTTGCGTCGTCGACCTCGACGGCGATGGTCTGCTCGACGTCGTGGTTTGCGATGCCCAGACCAATCAGTTGCGATGGATCCGCCAATCCCCGCGGGGGGTCTACACTGAATCCGCAATCGGAGATGTCATGGCCCCCGCGCACGTGGAGCCGTACGATGTCTATCACCACGGTCGGCTCGATCTCCTGGTCGCCTCGATGGGCCAGATCTTTCCCAATAATGACCGTATCGGCTCGGTCGTCATCTTCGAAAATCTGGGCAACGGCGAATTCCGCAAGCACGTCATCGCGGAGCATATGTCCCGGGTGGCGGATGTGCGGGGCATCGATCTGTTCGGCAACGGTGTCACCCAGCTCGCTGTCGGCTGCTTCGGTTACGACCAAGGCGAATCGCTCTGGCTGGAGAACAAGGGCGACTGGAAGTTCGAGAGTCACATCGTCAACACCCAGTCGGGCCCCATTCACACGCCGGTGGCCGATTTCGACGGCGACGGCCGGCTCGATTTCGCCGACCTCATTTCGCAGGAGTGGGAGGAGGTGCACATCTTCTACAATCAAGGCGGCGGCACGCTCAAGGACACCATCATCTGGGGCTCGACCAATGAAGACTACGGCAGCAGCGGACTGATCGTGGCGGACATCAATCGCGACGGCCTTCCGGATCTGGTCTATACGAATGGCGACGCCTTTGACTACGCGCGGCCGGGTCCGCGTCCCTGGCATGGCATCCAATGGATCGAGAACCTGGGGCATGGCCGCTGGCAGTTTCACCGCGTGGGTGATTTTCCCGGGGCCTACGGGCCGTCCGCGGCGGACCTCAACGGCGACGGTTTTGTCGACCTGCTCGCCGTGAGTTGTTTCAACGACTGGACGAATCCCAATTCCGTCTCGATGACGGCGTGGATCAACGATGGCCACCAGAACTTCACGCCGGTGGTCCTGGCCCACACGCCAACGCACCTCCTGACCACCGCGGTGGCGGACATGGACGGCGACGGAGTGCCGGAGATCATCACGGGTGGATTCCATGCCTATCCACCGTGGGACCACATGAGCCGGATCACGCTCTGGAAACGCAAGTAGCTCCATGCGCCGGAGGCTGTCGATCGCGTTGGTCCTGGGTGCGGCGGCGGCGGCCGCGGGCACCGGATATCTGGCCCATCTCGCCAGCCAGCGGAAAACCGCCGCCATCGTGCGGTCCGCGGTGCCTCCTCCGCCCGATCTCGCGACCTGGCCGGACCAATACGCGTCCCGACTGCGCACGGCGACGGCCGCCGCCAACCGGCTGGATCAGCCGCGCACGGCGCTGCAGGAAATCGCCTGCCTCTACCACGCCAATGGCAACTACCGCGAAGCCCTGCAGGCCGAGCGCGGCCTGCACGCGCTGGAACCGAAGAACGCCCTCTGGACCTGTTACCTGGCCGACGCGTGCCAGAACCTCGGCGACCAGGACGGAACCCGGAAATACCTGGAGGAGACGATCAAGCTCGCCCCCTACTACGCGCCCTCCCGGCTGAAGCTGGCCGATCTGCTTTTCAAACTGGGCGAGGACCGCGAGGCCACGATCCACTACCAGTGGCGCCTGACGCTGGTACCCGAGGACCCCTACGCCCGCATGGGCCTGGCCCGCATCGCCCTGCAGCGCGGCGATCGGACCGGCGCCATCACTGAATTGGAGGCGACAGTCCGCGATTCACCGGACTTTCCCAGCGCCCACAATCTGTTGGCCGTCCTCTATGACCAGATGCATGAAACGGCCAACGCCGCCAAACAGCGCGGCCTGGGCTCCTTGGCCGGACGATTTCGCGAGGTGGACGATCCTTGGCTCAACCGGGTCTACGGATGGACCTTCGATCCGTTCCGACTGGAGACGCTGGGGGCCATCCGATTTCAGACGCGGCAGCTGGACGCTTCGCTGCCGTTCTACGAAAAGGCCGTGCGCCTGGCTCCGCGCGACGGGCTTGCCTACGATGCGCTGGGCGACGTCTACCAGCAACTGAACCGGCTCGACGAGGCGCGGGCCACCCTCGAAGCGGGAATTGCAGCCGCGCCCGGCACCCAGGCCCTCTACGTCACGCTCGCCCGGGTGTTGCGCCAGCAGGGCCGCCCAGCCGAGTCCATTGCGGCCTTGGCGCGAGGAGTGCAGGCGTTGCCGCGAGTCCCGGACCTGCGCATCGCCCTGGGGTCCGCGTTGGAGGATGCTGACCGCCGCACCGAGGCGGTCGCCGCCTTTCGCGTGGCTGCACGTCTCGACCCCCGTTCCGCCGAGGCCTGCACCAGCCTTGGACTGTGCTTGCTGTCGCTCGGACATCTCCGGGAGGGCCAGGAGAATCTGGAGCGCGCGATCGCGCTGTCTTCGGGCGGGCCGGTCGTCAGGCAGGCCTTGACCGACGGCCTGACCCACGCCCGGTCGGCCAACGACCAGTCGTCGATCGCGACGATCGATGCGCTTCTTGCCAGGCTGCCGCCGTGAGCAAGGCCCAAGGGGTGGCCGCAGGAGGCGTTCCGCCGGGATCGGGGAGCGCTGATCTTTCCCAGCAGCCGGCCGAGGAATTTTCGGACATTGCGGGCGCTGCGGCTGCGGACTGCAGTCTGCGGGGGTGACGGCCGAAGCCCAGTTCCGGCGCGTTGCTGACCAACGAGCCTGCGTGACAGGAATCGGACATGAATCCCGCCTGAGGCGATCTGCGTTGCGATCCGTGGCGAACAGGGCAGGCACATCTTGACTGATGCAACAGTTCGATCATGGGTCATACACTTGACATTGGCCGGGGACGGAGCCACCGGTGCCTCGGAGAAGACGGGCGTCTCCGCCGGCAAAAACGCAGAGTCACTTCCTTCATGAATCCCAGGTGCAAATGTGGTTTGGCAATCATGGTTCGGTTGGCGCGGGTCTTCGTCTGCTTTCCTTTGCTTTTTTCCATTCCGGCCAAGGCCGCAACGTTCGCCAAAGGCGCCGATGTCGGCTGGCTCTCTCAGATGGAGGCCGGCGGAATCATGTTCTTCAACGCCGCCGGAACCCGGCAGGATTGTCTGACGATCCTCCGGGGATGCGGCATGAATTCCGTCCGTTTCCGCGTGTGGGTCAATCCGTCCGGCGGTTGGTGCAGACAGGCCGACGTGGTGAAGATGGCGGTCCGCGCCAGGAATCTTGGCTACCGGATCATGATCGACTTTCACTACAGCGATTGGTGGGCCGATCCCGGAAAACAGAACAAGCCCGCCGCCTGGGCGACGCATGGCATTGACCAACTGGTGACGGATCTGGCGGACCACACGACCGCCGTGTTGACGGCCCTGAAGGCGGCCGGCGTGATCCCGGAGTGGGTGCAGATCGGAAATGAGACCAACGACGGCATGTTGTGGAACGACGGCAGGGCTTCGACCCACATGGCCGACTTCGCGCGGCTCATCACCAGCGGCTGCCAAAGCGTCAAGGCCGTCTTTCCCGATGCCAAAGTGATCGTCCATATTTCCAACGGCAACGACAGCGGCCTGTTTCGGTGGATGTTCGATGGCCTCCGTGCGAACGGCGCCCAATACGACGTCATCGGCATGTCGCTCTATCCCACCGCCAGCGATTGGGCGAAGCTGACCAGCCAATGTCTGGCCAATATGAATGACATGGTGGCCCGCTACGGCAAAGAAGTGATGATTTGCGAGGTGGGCATGGAGGTCGGCGACGCCGCTGCCGCCCGGGCCTTCCTCGCCGACATCATCGCCAAGACCAAATCGGTTTCCGGGGGCAAAGGTCTGGGTGTGTTCTATTGGGAACCCGAGTGTCACAACAACTGGGAGGGATACACCAAGGGCGCGTTCGCCGACAATGGGCGACCGACGATCGCGCTCGACGCCTTCAAGCCCTAGCGAAGCGTCCAGATTGCGGCGCCCCCGCCGATCAGATGGGCTCAACCCGGCGCGCCATTCCCATGACAAAACATCTGCTCGCCATCGCGGCGTTCCTGATCGTCCCGCTGGCCCGGGTGCCGCTTCACGCTGCCGGCGGGCCTCTGGTGATTCCCCTCTGGGCGGGCGACGCGCCGGGCTCCGAAGGCAAAACCGGAGAGGAGAAGGTGCGCCTGAGCCCGGTGGAGGGCGAGCATATCGTCTCGGGCATTCACCATCCTTCGATCACGATCTTTCTGCCATCGCCGGAAACGAACACCGGCGCCGCTGTGGTGATCTGTCCCGGGGGCGGGCATGTCGAACTCTGGATGGATCACGAGGGCTACAATGTCGCGCGCTGGCTGGCGGCGCACGGCATCGCCGGATTCGTGCTGAAATACCGCCTCGCCCGCGAGGAGGGGTCGACCTACCAGGTGGGGATCCATGCGATCGCGGACCTGCAGCGCGCGCTGCGGCTCGTGCGCAGTCGCGCGCGGGAATGGCGCGTCGATCCCGCCCGCGTGGGCGTGATGGGCTTCTCGGCGGGCGGTGAACTGGCGGCGCTTGCCGGCATGCATTTTGCGGTCGCGCCGGCCGGCAGGACCGACCCGGTGGATCGCCAGGATGCCAGACCCGCGTTTCAGGCGCTCCTCTATCCGGGCCATCCCGAGTCGATCCTGCCAACCCCGGACGCTCCTCCGGCATTTCTGGCGTGCGGCTATGACGACAATCCCGAGATAGCGGAGGGCCTGGCGCGCGTGTATCTTCGGTTCAAGCACGCGGGCGTTCCGGCTGAACTGCACATCTATACGGGGATCGGTCACGGGTTTGGCATCCGCGCGAGCAATCACTCGCCCTCGGGCGCCTGGCCGCACCGGTTCCGGGAATGGCTCGCCGACCGAGGTTTTCTGAAAAACCCATCCTGAAATTCGCGGCGCTGCGTGAGGCGGTCGGCTGACGCACCGTCTGACCCGGGCATCGGAGCCGGGCCGGGGCCGGCCACACCCCTCGGCCCTCGCCCGTTCGACCGCCCGCTAGCGGGGCAGGCGCTGCAGCGCCAGGACACACTGCCCCTCGGTCGCCGTGTCGCCGGATTGCCGGGCCAGCTGCTCACCTTCACTCAAGAGTCGGCGGGCGTCGTCAATCCGGCCGAGATCCGTGTAGACCTGGCCGAGAAACAGGGAGGCCATGGGTTCGGCCGGTTTGAGGCGATGGTAGGTCTCGAGCTGGTCCCGCGCCTCCGCCAACCGGCCGGCCTGGGCATAGAGCAACCCGAGGCGGCCGTGCAATTCCGGCATCTCCGGACTGATTTCGAGGCCTTCGCGGAGGCTGCGTTCCGCCTGGTCCTCCTGGCCGGCACGGGCCGCGGCGATCCCGTTTTGCAGGCACCACCAGGTCATCAGCCGCCGGCCCAGCGCCGAACCCGGATAGAGCTTGTAGAGCGATCGCAGGTACGGGGCCGCCGTCTCAAGCCGTCCCGCCTTCAGCTCGGCCTGGCCGAGCACGAGGAGCGCCTTGGGAAAAGTCGGTTCCAGCTCCAGCGCTCGTTTCAGCGCCGCATAGGCCTCGTCGGTGCGGCCCAGCTGAAGCAGCGCGTTGCCCAGGTTGTAGTGGGCTTCGCACACCATGGGTGCCCGCTGCACGACCGCGCGAAAGGCCTCGGCCGCCTCCTGGAGCCGGCCGGACGCCTGGAGCGCGCTCCCGTAGGCCGTCTGGAGTTCGAGCGCATCGGGCATCCGGGCCAGCCCCGCCCGGGCCGTCTGAAGCGCCTTCTGGGGCTGGTTCACGTCGACATACGTCTGGGTGAGGACGGCGTACAGGTTCGCGGGCGCGCCTGGAAGCTGGATGCCCTGTTCGAACAGCGTCAGCGCCTTCGCGGTGTTGCCCAGGCGAAGATAGACTCTTCCCAGCTCGTCGTACCCGCGGACATCGTCGGGGGCGATCTGCAGGGCGCGCTCGAGGAGGGCCACGCCGCGGTCGCCATGGTTGGTCATGTCCTCAATGGAAGCCAGCAGGGCCAGGCGCGAGGGGTCAAAGCACCACTCCCGCAATTCCTCCAGCCACGGGTCATCGGCTTCGCGGAACCGGCCGGCAAGACGGCTCAAATAGCGCTGCGCGCTCGCGCCGTCCGCGTCGCCCTGCCCGGCCAGAATCTCGGCATAGAGGTTGTGGGCCGAGGCAAAGGCGGGGGCATCGCGAACGAGCTTTTCGATCAGCCGCTGGCCTTCATCGCGCCGGCCGCGCTGGAGCGCCGCCCGCGCTAGACCCAGGCTGGCGTAGGGGTCGCCCGGCACGAGCGCGAGGCGCCGGCCGTAGTCGCGCTCGGCCGCATCCAGGTCGCCGCCCTTGAATTCCAGTTCCGCCAGCTTGAGCCACCCCGGCGCATAGTCCGGCGCCAGGCCCAGGGTTTGCCGGAGGTACGCGGCCATCCCGGCGGCATCGCTCGCCATGCTGCGCAGATCGGCGAGATAGTAGCACCATCGGGCCTCGCGCGGCTGCATCGCATGCAGGATGCGCCAGCAGGCCTCAGCCTCCTGGTAGTAGCCATTGGCGTGGTAGAGTCGTGCCAGTTCCCCCACTCCCTCGGGGTATTGGTGCGCGGAGAGCGCCTTTTGTTCGGCTCCGCGCAACCCCGCGCCCAAGACCGCCGGCCGGGTCGACACATCCGGCAAGGCTGGCAGGCTCGCCCGCAGGCGGTCCCAGTCGGCATGCCGGCGCCAGAGCAACCCCGCGCCCACCGCCGCCGCCACGAACCCGGCGACTGCCAGGCCCCGAAGCCAGGCCCGCGTCCGCGCCGGACCCCCAGGCCCGGGATCCGGCGCCGGCGTTCCACTCGGGGAGCTGCTCGCACTTGGCTTCATGGCCATGGGGTCACTTTGTTCCGGCGCCACGGATGCGTCGACGCGCAATCCGTGCGCCGAAACGGACTTTGTGGGCGGAAAGGAAGGGCTTCCCAGGATCGGGCTGCCGCAAGATCAAAAGGGCGGGCCGGGGCTGCAGGTGACGGCAATCCCATGGTCGGTCAGCCATCGGCGACCCGGGTCTGGGCGGGCGAGCGTGGTTGGTTGCGCGGGCGCCAGGCACCGGACCGACGGGCTATTGCACCGAGTTCCGGTCGATGAGGCGCATTGGGAGCATGACATTCCGCTCGGCGATCTCCTCTCCCAGAGTGAGCCGGTCGAGCATGGTGACCGCCTGCTCCGCCATGTCGCGCAATGGCTCTTCAATGGTGGTGAGCGGCGGATTCAGCAGGGACGAGATCCGCTCGTTCTCACCCCCGATTAACGATATGTCATGCGGCACCTTCAGCCCCATGACATAGGACAGAATGTGCAGACATTCCAGCGCTTCGAAGCTCGAGCCCGGGGCATAAATCGAGTCGGCGCCCGCCCGCACGACCCGCGCCACCGCCGACACGTGATTGCTTTCGGGCCCAAAGAGAGCCACGCATTGCTCATCGATCGGGAGCTCAGCCTCAGCCAGCGCCTTCCGGAATCCCCGCAGGCGTTCGGCAAATGGAGAGTAGTTAGGACCGAGAAACGCGAGTTTGCGCTTGCCCCGATCGATGAAATGGCGCGCCGCCATGTAGCCGGCGTTGTAGTGATCGGAACAGACAATGTACTCGGCGGGATCGACGGGGAACTTGTCGATGTGGACGACCGGCATGCGCTTTTCAAGACCCGCGACCAACTCCCGCAACGCCTTGTCCTGCGTCACCACCACGATCCCGTCGAAGAATTTGGTGGGCAATTCCTCAAGAGGATTCAAAGGCAGCAGCACGCCGATGTCGCGGCGCGAGAACGCATATGCAAGATGGGCCGTCAGGGTCGCCGAATAACCCCCGAAGCGATCGGGATAGGTGGGTTCGGAAAGAATGACCATCTCCCGACTGCGGACGGACGCCTGCGGTTTCAGATTCAGCACGGCGGCCGCGCGCAGGACCGCCTTCCTCGTCTCCAGCTTGACCCGGTCGCGGTTGTTCAAGACCCGGCTAACCGTGCCGGGCGACACTTTAACGAGCCGGGCGAGATCGTAGATCGTGGCCCGTTTGCCCGTCCCGCGTGCGGACGCGAAAGGCTTGGTCCCCGCCTGGTGGGGGGAGTTGGCCGAATCGGCGGGACCCTTCTTGCCGGCGATGATATTCACAGTAGTTCGATTCTTGTACGCGCAGTTAACTATGACTGGCTGCAGCGAGAAATGCGATGCGAAACACTGTGACTGGCCACCGCGCAATGTGCGGCCGCGGAGCCCGGACAAAGAGGCGGTGCCAGGGCATGGATTGGTGCGTTTCTTGGGTTCCGAGCGGACGATTCAGGGGGCCGCTCGTGATTCCCGGGAATGGGCGGCTCATCGGAAGGTGTCGGCGGTGATGCGGCCGCTGAGGCGGAGATCAACGGCTTCGCGCAGTTCTCGATCGCCCGGGCCGAGCAGCCGGCGGGCCGCCTGCCAGTGCCGTTGTGCTTCGGCCGCATTCCCGTCCTGGTAGACCACGTCGCCAAGACTGAGATGGATCGTCGGGTTCTCGGGATCCAGCGCGACCAGCTTCTGCAACTCCTCCGCCGCGCGGCGGAACTGCTTCAGCTGCACACAGGCTCGGGCCTTCCCGGCGTACCCGTTGGGATCGTCGGGAAAAAGGCGGATGGCCTTGTCGTAATAGTCGATCGCCTCCGCATACCGACCCCGCTCGGATTCCGCACCGCCGGCCTGGAGATAAGCGGCGGCCAGCAGCGCCAGCAGGCTCTTTTGAGCTGGTGTTTTCGCCGGCACACAGGCGCTCGCCCGCTCCAGGGGTTCGATCGCGGCAAACGGGTCCGCCTTCCCCAGATAGTATTCGCCCAGCAGCGCCCGGGAGGCCACGTCCTCGGGGTCAGCCGCCGCGACCCGCTGGAGGCATTTCGCGGCGGCGTCCCGCTCGCCGGCATTCCACAGGATGTTTGCCAGGCTCATATTCTGGGGTTTGAGGGCGGGTTCATTCTGCAGCACTTTTTCCAGCAAGGTCCTGGCCAATGACTGATCCCCGCGCCGGATCGCCACGTCGGCGTACGCCGTCGCGAGGGGAACGGAGTCCGGTCTCTCGGCGCAGGCGCCGGCCATCAATGTCGCGGCCCCGGACACGTCTCCCAGCACCAGCAAAGAGCGGACCAGATCCGGGCAGATCTCCTCCGGATCGCCGCCGCGGGCCAGGGCCAGGCGATACTGCTCCACGGCTTCACGATCATGATGGGCCTGCGTCTGCGCCCGCCCCCTCAGCAACGGTGGGAGGAACCCCCGGGGTTCGATCTCCTCGATCCGTTGCAGCAACGGGACCGCCCGCTCGAACTGTCCGGCCCGCAACCATTCCTCGGACTTCAGCCGGAGGCGACGGATATCATAGACGTCGCCCAGCAACTCCTCCAGCCACGGGTCGGCCGGCACGGGATCGGGTTTTGCCTGGCTCAACTGGGTCAGGGCGATCGCGCGGTCGGTCTCGCCCCGCCGCTCCAGTAGAAGGGCGAGCAGGGCCGCTCCGGCGGCAGACTCGGGGTGCGCGGCCATCAAATCCTCCAGTCGCGCCGCCGCCGCGGCCTCCTGTCCGCGCCGCAGCTCGATCCGCGCCAGTCCGACGGATGCCTGGGGCTGGTCCTCCTCGATCGCCAGGACGGCGGAAAACTCTTTCACGGCCTCGTCGTCCCGGCCCGAGTTCGCCAACGACTCCGCCAGGGCCAGCCGCGCGGGATCATAGCGCGGCTCGGTCGCGAGCACGGCGCGAAGCTCGGTTTCCGCCCGGCCCAAATCGCCCTCGTGCCGGGCGATGTCCGCCAGGAAGTAGTGGTCGCGCGCGGTCAGCCCGGACGGGGTGGCGGCGATCGCGCGATAGCAGGCCTGCGCCTCCCGATCCAGCTCGTTGGCCTGATACAGTCGCGCCAGCTCCCGCACCGCCGCGGGATCGCCTCCGCGGGAATCGGCTGTTGCCCGCGCGTTCTGCAGGACGCGGTCAAAGATCGGCGGCAGATCAGCATAATGGGCGGCGGCCGGCAACGGCGGGCCGCCGGCCGGCCCGCCGCGGGCGGACGCAACCGCGGTCGCCAGGCACACGCCGCCGGCGAGCATGCGAAAGATCGTGCGGGGCCCGTTCATTGTCGACGGCCCGATTCTGTGAACGGGTTTCGCGTTCGCAAGTTCCGGTCGAGCGCGGCCCGCGGCGGATTTCGGAAGATCCACGGCTGCAGGCGCCGCCCGGGACCGGGCGACCGGCGCGCCTCCCGGATCGCCGCCACCAGTGTCCAACGAAATGGCATATCAAGCACAGAGCCCTCCCTGCGACCCGGGAGGGCTCTTCGAATGAGACTTGGCGGGCAGCCCATGCGCCCCGCCGAATGTACTAAGTACGTAACCCCCTAGAAGCCCACAGTCGTCGTCAGATAGAACGTCCGTGGCTGGACGATTCGGAAGACTGAATGCGTGCCGTCCGAATTCGCGGTGATAGGCCGGTAGCTCCCGCCCTCCTGCAGATCCCGGATGTTGAGCTGGATCGTAAGGTCAAATTTGTCCTTGTAGATCTTGGTCTTATAACCCAGCCAGGCATCCACGGCGATATAGGCGTGGTAGAAATAAGGATGGGCAAGATCCAAGCCGGTCACCGTGCCACTGGCGTCCGTAATGGCGGGATTGCCAATGATCGCCTTGTCAATATAGCGGGCGCCGCCACCGATGAAGAACCCCCGCAGGGCTCCCTCGTAGAATTCGTAAGTGGTCAACACACTGGCGTGCCATTTGGCCAATTGCTGCGAAGGCTGACCCTCCGCTGACCTGTAGCGGATATAGGCATTGTTGAGGTCATTGTCCTGGAGCCAATCCTGGTGACCGGTTCGAAGCGGCCCGCCCCAGGCAGAGGCCATCTGCGGCCCATCCCACAGGCCCGGGGTCGCCTGCCAGTATGCCAGCCGATTCTGGATGAAGGCGGTAAGACCAGCGCCGATGTCAGTCTGTTTGGCATCCTGTCTCGAAATACTGCCCGCCACGCGCCAGTTCTTGGTGACGTTGTAGGTGGCCTCAATCTCGATACCCTTTGACACCGTGTTCTGGGTGTAGGCATTCGCCAGGCGCGGGTCGCCGGTGTGGATATCAGGTGCCATGAGCCGCTGGTAAGTGATGCCCCTCTGGGCGGCCAGCGCCGGCATGAACGTCTCTTCCAGGTAAGGAATGGTCCACTGTGCGAGGGGGAAGTTGGCACTGTCCGCCGCCGCATTCGCCGCGGTAAGGTCAAACCAGTTCACACTGACGTTAAGCCGATCCTCCATGAGGCTGACCGAGAAGCCGTAATCCTTGGTCGTGCCGGTGGGGCTGGGAGTTGGGTGACCGAGCAGATCCACCGAGCCGGCATTGGGAATGAAATTCTCGGAGTGATTGTAGTGGAAACTCAGCCATTTCAGCGGGTGCACCACGACGCCATAGGTCTTGGTCGTCCTTGAAATCGGGTCGCCCATCGGGAAGTCCCGCGGCGCAAAACTGACATTGCCGCCGCTGCCACCCGCCGCACTGCTGAAACCCGCCTGGTTTTTGTCGCGCCGGATGCCGAGCATGGGGACGATGCGGTCCCCCCACAGCCAGCCTTGGAGCACGACCGCCTGGGTGTTCAGTTTGACCAGCTCCAGGCTGTCGCTCTTGAGTCCGTAATAGCTGTCCAGAATGTCGTGCTGAAGGACGCCCGAACTCAGGAAGGAATCGTTCACGCCGGAAATCAAGACGGGGTGCAAGGGAACGGTCTGCGCCACGAAACTGTTGCCCGGGGTGCCGCCGAGATAGTAGCGGTAACCGATCGATTCCGCATCCGAGTTGCCCACCTGCTTGGCGTTCCACTGCAAATGGTCGGTCAGGGTTCGACGCCGTTCCATGAAGCCGGTCACCCGATAACGGCCCAGCCACTGATTAACCTTGTTGAGGTTGAGATCGTAGGTGACCGTGGCGCGCCCCACCTCATTGGTGTTGTGGTCCCCCTGCCTGTTATCGAGGCCGCGGAACTGCATGTAGGTCTCGAGGAAGTGCGGATTGACGGCGCCACCCGGGAGGCGTTGGTTGACGTCTACGCTGTAGATCGCGTATTCGGTCCGGAATAGATTGAGAAAATCGTTATCCACCTTCTCCTTCACATAGGCGACATTGGCGTAAAGGCCGGGCAGAATCTCCTGTTCGGCCGAGATGCTGAACGTGGTTTGCCGAAGGTCCTGCAGGCTCGGCGACAGATTCACCTTATGCAAAGAGATGTAGGTGTCGTCGTGCATTCGTTGGGCAATCCAGAGGCCCACGTTGGCCGCATTCCTCTGGAAGTAGGTGTAACCCGCGTCCTGGAAATTGTA
>CAZKDK010000062.1:0-14628 GCA_964551145.1 uncultured Opitutaceae bacterium
ACCCCTTGCACCCCATGCAAGTGCGCTACCAGGCTGCGCCACGGCCCGAACCAAGGGAGTGAGAGCTAGAGACGTGGGTGCGGGTGATGCAAGGGTTTTTCGCGGAAAGCGGGGCCTGCGGGGCAGCGGTGCAAATCGCCTGCCGCTGGCCTCCGGCCCCGGCCGCTCAGACGGGTCATCTGTGAAATCCCCGTTTGAATTGCGTCCGCGCCGATTGCCGGCTCGACCGAGTCGGCCGCGCGCCTAGAGTCCGGGCACGATTTCGAGCAATTGCCCCGGCATTCCCCGGCCGATCGAATATCGGCCCAACCCCGTGCCGGGTGCCGAAAAGAAAGTTCCATGAGCTTCTACTACATCGGCAAACCGGATCCCGAGAACCCGTACCGCTGGGCCTACAACACGAGCGTCGCGGCGACCGCGGCGATCCTCAAGGCGCTCCGCCGGGCAGGCTGCCACGTCGAGCTCGTGCAGAGCACCGAGAGCGTGACTCCCTATCTGGCCGAGATCGACATCTTCAAGCGCGGTGCGACGCGCGAACAGATCGACGAGATCTGCATCGCGGCCGATCCCGCGCCCCGGCCGACGCCCCGGCCATCCCCGGAAGGCCGCTCGCGGTATTTCGGCCGCTGAGGACGCGGACTGCCCGACCATCGCGTGATCGGGGCCGGCGGGCGTTCCGCCGTTGCCAAGGTCACGTGGCGCAGAGCTTCAGCCTGCGCAGCTTCGGCGGGTGCGGGCTGAAGCACCGCGCTACGAGCCGCCCCACCGGCGAGGCTGGGTGTCGGATCAGGCGGTGGGGCGGAGTTTGTTCCCGCCGAATCCCAAATCGCATCGTCCACGCTTCCCGATGCGCACCGACACACCCCGCCCTGTCGGGCACCCCTCTCCCAGAGGGGATCTTGCACGCGGCTGACCGAATCCCCTCTACGAAGAGGGGTGGCGCGAAGCGACGGGGTGTGTGACTCCGCCATTGGCGGGCGTGAAAACCCAGGCAAGCGCCGGGCCGCCGGCTGCCGATTGCATTTGAAACGGGGCGGCTTCGTCGGACAGTCTGCGACCGCGAATGGAATCGGTGCAGAGAACCGGCGACGGGCGCCGCGCCGCGCTCTGGCCCGGACTCCTGGCGGCAATCATCACCTGGGAATCGGTGAGCGCCGTGCCGGGCGTCGGGCCGCCGTGGCTGTCGTTCGACAAACTGGCCCACTTCGGGGTGTTCGGTCTGCTGGCGACGGCGATCGCCCGCCTCGGGCCGGCGGCGCGCTGGCGCGGGTTGGGCGCCTGGTGGGCGGTTGTGCTGGTGTCGGCCTTCGGGGGGGCCACGGAGCTGCTCCAGGGGCTCACCCCCATGCGCTCGATGGAGTTCGACGACTGGGCCGCGGACACGCTGGGCGCCGGCGTCGCCGTGGCCTGCTACCTTAACTGGACGGGCTACCGCCGCTTGCTGGAGCGGCCGGTGCGCCGCCGGCCACCCCCGGCGGCGGACGGTGAACCGCGAGTTGAAATTTCGCCGGAAGCGAGCCCTAATCAGGCGGCATGACAGCGGCCGAGGCCAGAGATCGCATCGCCGGACTGCGCGCGGAGGTGGCGCGCCACGACGAACTCTATTACCGCCGGGCCAAGCCGGAAGTCACGGATTTCGAGTACGACCGCCTCAAGCGCGAGCTGGCCGACCTGGAGGCGGGCTTTCCGCAGCTGCAGGCGTCGGATTCGCCCACGCAGCGGGTCGGCGACGACCGGCTGTCGGGATTCGCCGTCTACCGGCACCGGCAGGCGATGCAGAGCCTCGACAACACCTATTCGGACGCCGAGCTCCGGGTGTTCCATCAGCGGCTGGTCAAGCTGTTCGGCCAGGAGGATCTGGCCTACGTCGTCGAACCGAAGATCGACGGCGTCGCCGTGAGTCTGACCTACGAGCAGGGCGTGCTGGTGCGAGCCGTCACCCGCGGGAGCGGGTTCGAGGGCGATGACATCACGGCCAACGCGATGACGATCCGGAGCCTGCCCCGGAAACTGAAGGCGCCGCGGGGGGCCCGCGTGCCCGATGTGATCGAGATCCGCGGCGAGATCTACATGACGCTGGTCGAATTCGAGCGCATCAACCGCGAGCGCGAGGAGGCCGGCGAGGCCCTGTTCGCCAATCCGCGCAACCTCACGGCGGGCACGATCAAGCAGCTCGAGACGCGGGAGGTCGCCCGCCGCAGGCTCGAGATTGTGCTCTACGGTTTCGGCCACTGGGAACCGGCCGCTGCGGACACGCAGAGCGGCTTCCACGGCCTGCTGAAGGCCTGGGGCCTGCCCACGGTGGAGAAGTTCTGGGCCGTCCGGGGCTTCGATGAGATCTGGGCGGCGGTGCAGGCGCTGGACAAGCTGCGGCACAGCTTCGCCTATGGCACGGATGGCGCGGTCGTGAAGCTGGACCGGGTGGCGCAGCAGCGCGAAGCCGGCAGCACGTCGAAGGCCCCGCGGTGGGCCATCGCCTACAAGTTCGCCCCGGAGCGGGCTGAGACGCGCCTCGAGGCGATCACGGTGCAGGTCGGCCGCACGGGCGTGCTGACGCCGGTGGCGACGCTCGAGCCGGTCGTGCTCGCGGGCACGACCGTGTCGCACGCCACGTTGCACAACCGGGACGAGATTGCGCGCAAGGACATCCGCGTCGGCGACACCGTGCAGGTCGAGAAGGCGGGCGAGATCATTCCGGCGGTGGTGGGGGTCAACCGGGCGCGCCGGCCCAAGGACGCCGTGCCGTTCGTCTTTCCGGAAAAATGCCCGGCCTGTGGCACCCGGGTCGTGCAGGTGGAGGGGGAGGTCGCCCTGCGCTGCCCCAACCGGCAATGTCCGGCGCAGGTGCGGCGGCGCGTGCAGCATTTCGCGTCGAAGGGCGGCGTCGACGTCGAGGGCATGGGCGAGGCCATGGTCGACTCGCTGGTCGAGAAGGGCTGGATCACGGGCATCGCCGACCTCTACCGCCTCCGCCGCGACGACCTGCTCACGCTGGGGAAGAGCGTCGAGAAATCCACCGACAATCTGCTCGCCGCGATCGCGGCGAGCAAACGCGCCGAGCTCTGGCGCTTCGTCAACGGGCTCGGCATCACCCACGTGGGGGCGACGGCGGCCAAGGACCTCGCCCGGCGTTTCGGCAGCCTGGAGGCGCTGGCCGAGGCATCGCGCGAGGAACTCATGTCGATCGAGGGGATCGGCGAGACCGTGGCCGATGCGATCATCGCGCATTTCAACGAGCCGCGGAACCGGACGCTGGTAAGCGACCTGCTGGCGCTGGGCGTGCAGCCGGCCGCGCCGGCGCGTCCGGCCGGGGGCGCGGCGCCGCTCGCCGGCAAGACGTTTGTGCTGACGGGAACGCTGCCGACGCTGACGCGCGAGGAGGCCACCGCCCGCATCGAAGCGGCCGGCGGAAAGGTGAGCGGCAGCGTGAGCCGCAAGACCAGCTTCGTGCTCGCGGGCGAGGAGGCCGGCTCGAAGCTCGAGAAGGCCCGGAGCCTCGGGGTGACCGTGATCGACGAGCGGGAGTTCGGGCGGCTGCTCGGGGATTGACCCGGCGGATACCGCCCGGCCGACGGCAGGACGCCGGGCATTCCGCCGAAACCCGAAATCGGCGCCTGCGAGTCGGGCGCCCGACAGTCGATCGTTGTAGGGCCGGTGTCTTGCACCGGCCGCGTTGGGTGGTGAGGCGGGGCTTATCCTCGCGGGAATCCGGAATCGGCGCCTGCGAGTCAGGCGCCCTACAGTCGGACTTTGTAGGGCCGGTGTCTTGCCGAAGGCCCCGAGCTTGCCGAGGGGCACCGGCCGCAGCGTCGCGCCGGCCCTCAGCCCGCG
Organism: uncultured Opitutaceae bacterium; assembly: GCA_964551145.1. GTDB lineage: Bacteria > Verrucomicrobiota > Verrucomicrobiia > Opitutales > Opitutaceae > Fen-1467. The sequence goes on from CAZKDK010000062.1 coordinate 3,832, forward strand.
CCGGGCCGGGCCAGCTCCATGCTGACCGCGCGCCGGTAGCCCGTGATCGTGAGGCTCAGATCCGGGTGCACCTCGACGGCCGCGTAGGAGCTCTGGGCCGGCCCCGAGCCCACGACCATGGCGCGCAGTGTGTAGTAGTGGATCCCGCCGATCCGGTTGTAGGCGCCGGGGTGGTCGTGCCCCTGAAAAACCGCCAGCACCCGGCGCGACTGTTCGAGAATCGCGCGGACCTCCGCCCGGTTGGCCACCTCCAGGTCGCCTTCGCCGTCGAGGCGCTGGTGCGCCAGCACGATGACCGGCGACGTTTCCGCGGCGAGCTCGGCCCGGAGCCATGCCAGTTCCGGCGGCGGCACGTTGGCGTCGCGCCAGTCAAAGTGGTCGTGATCGTAGGGATGTCCGTCGCGGGTGAAATCCGCGTCGAGGACGATGAAACGCACGCCGCTCCGGGTGAAGGCGTAGGCGGCGCGCCCCGCCTCGATCCCGCTGTTCGTGACGTGGGCCAGCACCTGCTCCTTGGACAGGTTGTCGACGTCGTGGTTGCCGAGCACGTGGTAGGTGGGTCCGCCGAAGCGCTGGAATTCGCGTTCGACGGCGACGAGGTCATCGAGGGTGCGCGCTTCCGGCTCGCCGGGCTGCATGTCCTTGAAGTCGCCCAGCTCGGCCAGGAAAACCGCGCCGTCCGCACGGAGCCGCTCGACGGCCTCGGCCAGCTTGCCGAGCGACTCCCGATAGAAGTTCACGCCGCGGGGATCCGTGTCGGCGTAATGCACGTCGGTGACCAGCCCGAAGCGCAGGCCGGCGGCGGCCGGCACCGGGGCCGCGCCCGACCGGCGGACGCCCGCCGTGAGCGCCGCGAGCGAGGCGAGGGAGGCCTTGAGAAATTCGCGGCGGCCGGGCCGCCAGTCGGCAGGAACCGGATCGGCGGGGCGGTGGTGGCCGGGCAGGGTGGACATCAGGTGCTCCAGTCCCACCAACGTGGGCGCGCGCGGCGGCAGGGCAAGGCCGGAAGCGACATTCTGGCCGGGCGACCGTGCAGGGAGGGAGTTGTGCCCAGCATGGACACATTCCTGCGGGCGAGTCGCATGATCGCGGTGGGTAGCGCGGTGCTTTAGCCCGAGCCCGCGCGTCCAGCCGCGCAGGCTGAAGCTCTGCGCTACGCTGCTGTTGCCTTGGCGTTTTCGCGCCGTCGGGGCGAACCGCCGGCTCCGCCGGCCGCATCCTTGGATTGCGCGGCGCGGCGGGGCCTGCATGCTCGGGCGGATTGGCCGAGCAACCAATCACCGTCGCGTGCCTGTTCACGACCTTTCCGAAGGTCTCGGAGGCGTTTCTGCAGCGCGAGGTCGCGGCGCTGCAGGGGCGCGCCATCAACCTGCGGCTCTATTCCCTGTGGGGCGGGGGCGGGACGTTTCGCGGGCTGCGGGTCCACGCGCTGCCGCGCGCCTGGTTCTTCGCGGCCCTGCTCTGGTGGATTCCGTACGAGGCGGTGCGCCGGCCGGCGCTGCTGGGGGAGCTGATCGCGGGCGCCTGGCGCCGCCGGGCGCCGTCGGCGCTCAATTTCTGGGAGAACATGCTCGGCGCCGGTTTCGCGGCGTGCTGGGTCCACCGTTTCCGGCGGGATCCGCCGGACCTCATTCACGCGTTCTGGGCGGGCGGGCCGGCCACGGCGGCCTGGCTGCTCTGGCGACTGACGGGCGTGCCTTACTCGACCGGGGCGCACGCGTATGAGCTCTACGAGCACGGCGGCGACGGGTGGCTGCGGGAAAAGGCCGCGCTGGCGCGGTTCGTGCACACCTCGACGGAGATGGGCCGCCGGACGCTGCTGGAGCGCGGGGTGGCGCCGGAGCGCGTCGCCGTCATCCGCCGCGGGCTCGAGTCGTTCCCACCGGTGAAACCCCTGCGCACGCCGCGCCGGCCGCTGCGCCTGGTGTGCGTGGCCCGCCTCGTACCCAAGAAGGGCCTGGACCGGCAGCTCGGAATCTACGCGGCGCTGCGCGACGCGGGCCTGGAGTTCGAGGCCCGTATCGTCGGCGGCGGCCGTTTGCGCGCCGCACTGGCGCGGGGCGTGGCGGCGCGCGGGCTGGGCGCCCGGGTGGCGCTGGTCGGGCCCGTGCCGCCGGCCGGGGTGGAGGCGGAGCTGCGCTGGGCCGACGTGCTCCTGCACACGGGCGTGGTCACGCCGGACGGCGATCGCGACGGCCTGCCGAACGTGATTCCCGAGGCGATGGCGGCCGGCGTGCTCGTGGCGACGTCGGGCACCGCGGCGACCACCGAGGCGGTCCGGCATGAGGTCACCGGGCTGGTGGCCGACGTGGACCGGCCCGGCGAATGGGTGGCCGCCCTGCGGCGTCTGGCGGACGACGACGCATTCGCGGAACGGCTGCGCGCCGCGGCGAGGCGCTGGGCGGAGGAGAACTACGATGCCCGCCGCAACGCCGCGCAGCTGCAGGCCTGGTTTGAACGGGCCGTGCGCGGGGAGCCGGCGCCGGCGGTCGCCGGCCCGTCCGGGGGATCCGGGGCACGCGCATGATCTTCTTCGACGTCACCAAATCGGGGGCGGCGCGGCACCAGTCGGGGCTGATGCGTCTCAGCACCCGGCTCCAGCAGGAGCTGGGGGCAGTCGCGCATCCGGTGGCCTGGGACGCGCGCCGCGGGGGATGGCGCCGGGTGGCCGGGCGGGCTCCGGTCGCGCTGGCGGCGGCCGACTGGCTGTTCACGGCCGAGTTGTTCAGCGAGGCGGAGCGGCCGGGCTGGTGGGCATTCCTCCGGCGGCGGGAGTGCCGGCTGGCGGCGCTGTTTGCCGATGCGATCCCGCTGCAGCACCCGCAGATCACGTGGCCGCAGAGCGTCGCGCGGCATCCCGAGTACCTGAAGATGCTGGCGGCGTTCGACCGCGTCTGGGCGATCTCGGAGGCGAGCCGGCGCGACCTGGAGGGCTTCTGGCGCTGGCAGGGCGGGGACGTCCGCGCCGCCGTCGAGACGATCGCGCTGGGCGCGGACTTCGACGGCGCCCCGCGGGCCCCGCGGCCGGCGCCCGGCGACGCGGGCGCGGGCCTGCTGTGCGTCGGCATCCTCGAACCGCGCAAGAACCAGCAGTTCCTGCTCGACGTGTGCGAGGACCTGTGGGCCGGGGGCGTGGAGTTCGCCTTGCACGTCGTCGGCCGGGTGAATCCGCATTTCGGGCGGCCGGTGGCGGCGCGCCTGCAGGCGCTGGCGCGCAACGGGCGGCCGGTGAGTCATCACGTCGCCGCCTCCGACGCCCTCGTCAACCGCCTCTATGCCTCGGCGCGGGCGACCGCCTTTCCGACGATCGCCGAGGGCTGCGGGCTGCCGGTGCTGGAGTCGCTATGGAAGGGCCGGCCGTGCGTGTGCAGCGACCTGCCGGTGCTGCGGGAGATTGCCGCGGGCGGCGGATGCCGGACGGAGCCGCCGAACGATCGCGCGGCGTGGGCGGCGGCCCTGCGCGCGGTGCTGACCGATGACCCCGAATGGGGGCGGCTGGCGGATGAGGCGGCGGCCCGGCCGCTGCCGCTCTGGGCCGACACCGCGCGGACGATCGCGCAGGCGCTGGGCGGCTAGGCCGGCGCCGCTGCCCGAAGTCTGGTCAACCTTGAGCACGTTTCGGGCTGACGGCACCGCTGCCCGAAGTCTGGTCAACCTTGAGCACGTTTCGGGCCGACACGGGCGTGGCGGAAGCGAGGCCGCCGAGCCGGGGCGTGGCTTGAGTTCGGGAGCAATTTCCGTACGGTGCGCCCCGTGACCGCGGCCCGAACCCGCCGCGCCCCGCACCCGGAGGAACACCCATGCCGCCAGCCCGAATGCTCATTCATCGGTCGTTGACCCTCGCGGCCGCAGGCGGATGGGCCGTCGCCCTGTCCGCCGCGCCGGACGCCAGCCCGGTTCCGCCCACGCCGCAGCAGCCGGTGGTGGATGTCTACCACGGCGTGACCGTGACCGACAACTACCGCTGGCTGGAAGACGACGCCGATCCCGCGGTGCGCCAGTGGAGCGCCGCCGAGAACGCGCACGCCCGGTCGGTGCTCGACCGCCTGCCGTATCGCGCGGAGATCGCCCGGCGCGTCGCCGAACTGGAGGGCGCGCCGTATGTCTCGTATAACGACGTGACGTGGCGGCCCGGCTGGCTGTTCGCCTTGAAGTTCGCCCCGCCGAAGCAGCAGCCATTCCTGGTCGCGCTGAAGTCGGCGGACGATGCCGCCTCGGAGCGGGTGGTGGTCGATCCCAACGCGCTGGATCCCGTCGGCACCACGGCGATCGATTTCTTCGTGCCCTCGCAGGACGGGCGCCTGGTGGCGGTCAGCCTGTCGCGGGGCGGCAGCGAGAGCGGCGACGTGCATGTCTACGAGACCGCCACGGGCCGGGAGACCGGCGAGGTGGTGCCGCGCGTCAACGGCGGCACAGCCGGCGGCAGCGTCGCCTGGAACGCGGACGCCAGCGGGTTCTTCTACACGCGCTATCCGCGGGGGACGGAGCGTCCGCCGGCGGACGGCGACTTCTACCAGCAGGTTTACTTCCACCGGCTCGGCACGGCAACCGCGAAGGACCGCTACGAACTGGGCCGGGGATTCCCGCGGATCGCGGAGATCGCGCTCGAGGCGAGCGACGACGGCCGCACGATCCTGGCGAGCGTGGCGAACGGCGACGGCGGCGATTTCGCCCACTACGTGCGGAGCCGCGGCGGTGCCTGGACCCAGGTGACGGAGTTCGCCGACCAGGTGGTCCGGGCCGAGCTCGGCCCGGACGACGCCCTGTATCTGCTTTCGCGCTCCGGCGCGCCGCAGGGGAAGCTGCTGCGCGTGCCGCTCGCCCGGCCGCTCCTGAACGAGGCGGCGGTCATCGTGCCGCCGGGCGAGGCGGCGATCGATTCGTTCCTGCCGACCCGGACGCGGCTCTACGTGGTCGATCAGATCGGCGGCCCGTCGGATCTGCGCGTATTCGATCACGGGGGCCGGCTGCTGCCGGCCGTGCCGATCCCGCCGGTCTCGGCCATCACCGGCCTCGTCCGCCTCGGCGGTGACGATCTGCTCTACGCCGACTCGAGCTACGTCAGGCCGCCGGCGTGGTACCGCTTCGAGCCCGCGACCGGGCAGAGCCGGCGCACGGCGCTGGCCAACACCCATCCGGTGAGCTTCGACGACTGCGAGGTGGTGCGGGAGTTTGCCCCCTCGCGGGACGGGACGCGCGTGCCCCTGAACATCATCGAGCCGAAGGGCTTCAAGGCCGACGGCACGGCGCCGCTGCTCCTGACCGGCTACGGCGGCTTCGGGGTGAGCATGACCCCGCGGTTCGCGGCGATCCGCCGGCTCTGGCTCGATCAGGGCGGCGTCTTCGTGCAGGCGAACCTGCGCGGCGGCGGCGAATACGGCGAGGCGTGGCACGAGGCCGGCAACCTCGGCCGGAAGCAGAACGTGTTCGACGATTTCACCGCGGCGATGGACTACCTCGTGGCGCACGGGTACACCAACCGCCGCCGGCTGGCCATCGAGGGCGGCAGCAACGGCGGCCTGCTGATGGGCGCGGTCATCACCCAGCATCCGTATGGGTTCCGCGCGTGCGTCTCGTTCGTCGGCGTCTACGACATGCTGCGCGTCGAGCGGTCGCCCAACGGCGCGTTCAACGTCACCGAGTTCGGCACGGTGAAGGATCCGGAGCAGTTCCGGGCGCTCCTCGCGTATTCACCGTATCACCATATTACCGACGGCACGCGCTATCCGCCGGTCCTGTTCCTGACGGGCGCGAACGATCCGCGCGTGGCGCCCTGGCAGTCGCGCAAGATGACCGCGCGGCTGCAGGCGGCGGATCCCGAGGGGACGATCCTCCTGCGCACGGCCGGGAACGCGGGCCACGGCCTGGACCTCCCGCTGCGGGAGCGCATTGCCGAGGACGTCGACGTCTTCGCGTTCCTGCTCCACGAACTGGGCGTGGAGTTCCGCCCGGGCGGGGGCGGAACGCATCCCTGAGGGCCGGCCGGGGGCGCCTACAGCTTCTTCACTGCGTAGGCCATGGCCTCGGCGATCCGGTCGAGATCGGCGTCGCTGTGCATGGCCGAGACGGCGGTGCGCACCAGATCCTTGCCGGGGGGCACGGCGGGCGCGATCGACATCACCGTGAACACGCCCTTCTCCAAGAGGGCCTGCCAGAAGCGGTAGACCAGTTCCTTCGAGCCGAGCACGATCGGCACCGCGGCCGTTTCGCTGTCCCAGGTGTCGAGTCCGAGCCCTTTAAGCATGTCGCGGTACCGGCGGGTGTTCCGCCAGAGGCGCTCCAGGTGCTCCGGCTCGTGCTGCATGACGTCGAGGGCGGCGGAGGCGCAGGCGGCCTGGGCCGGGCTGATGGCGGCGCTGAAGATCGTCTGCCGGGAATGCGTGCGCAGGTATTCGATGAGGTCGCGCGATCCGGCCACGAATCCGCCGGTGCTGGCGAGCGACTTGGACAGGCTGCCGCAGACGAGGTCGACCTTGTCGTTGAGGTGGAAGTGATCGGCGGTGCCGCGGCCCTGCCGGCCGAGGACCCCGAAGCCGTGGGCGTCGTCGAGCACCAGGAAGCAGCCGTGGTCCTCGGCGATGCCCGCGACCTCCGGCAGACGGACGATGTGCCCCTCCATCGAATACACGCCCTCAATGACGATCAGCTTCGGGATGCTGTGGGGGACGGACTTCGCCAGCGCGCGCAGGTCCTCCGGGTTGTTGTGCGAGAACCGCTCCACCGTGGCCATCGACAGGCGGATGCCGTCCCAGACGCAGGAGTGGATGTTCTTGTCGACGAAGATGACATCGCCCTTCTGGGCGAAGGCGGCCACGCTCGACATGCAGGAGATGTAGCCCGCCACGCTCACGTGGCAGGCTTCCCGGTTCAGGAAGGTGGCGAGTTTCTGTTCGAGATCGACATGGTAGACCCGCGAGCCGTTGGACGGACGGGCGCCCGTGGTGCTCGCGCCCCATTTTTTCAGGGCGGCGACGCCCGCCTCGATCACCTTCGGATGGAAGGCGAGGCCGAGGTAGTCGTTGCTCGACAGCATGATCATGTCGCGGTCATGCAGGCGGATGCGGGGGCCGTTCTGGGCCTCGATGGCGTGATAGTAGGGCGCATACTTCAGCCGCATCTTGGTCGCGTAGTCTTCGCCGCAACGCTCCAGGATCGCCTTCTTGTACCGGGTCAAAAGTGTCAGCCCCATGGGGAAAGTCCGGCCACCTTGGGGAAGACGGCGGGGCTTAGCAAACTGAAAGCCCGTTCGGCTTCGCCGTTGGTTTTGAGTTTTGGGTTTGGGGTTTTGGGTTGGAGTTCTGACGGCAGGTAACCCTAAACCCAAAACCCTAAACCCAGAACCAAAACCCTACGCGCCGCGGCGGGACAGCGTGCGCATCCACGCAGTCAGCTCGCGGGCGTATGCCGGCCAGGTCCGGAATGTGCGCCGGGCGGCGGCCTGCGTCAGCACCTCGAGGCATTCGGGGTCGGTCAGCAGGCGCTCCACGGCCTCGCCGATGCCGGCGGCGTCGAGGCGCTCGATCTTGAGGCAGCCGCCGTCGCGGGCGGATTCGCCCAGCGGACCGTGCGCGGCGCAGATGCACGGCCGGCCCTGGCTCAGGCTTTCGAGCACCGGCAGGCCGAAGCCCTCCATGAGCGACGGGTAGACGGTGAAGGCGCAGTCGCGGTAGGCCGCCCGGACCGTGTCGTCGTCGGTCGGCCCGTCGTAGCGCACGGGCCGGCCGGCGCCCTGGAGCGCGCGGATGCGCTCGAGCGCGGCGCGGCCGGTCTGCGGATGGGCCAGCCCGATCAGGCGCAGCTCGAATTGCCGGCCGCGGCGCCAGAGGCCCTCGCAGGCATCGAGGAGGGCGAGGTGGTTCTTGCGGCCCTCGAGCGACGCGATGCACAGGACCACGGGCGGGGCGCCCGGGGCGCTAATATGGCCGAACGGCGACCGGGCGGGCGCCTCGACGCCCGGCGCGAGGGTGATGACCGGCGGAGGCGCGGCGGCGCCCAGCCAGCGCCAGTAATCGACGAGCGCCTCGCGCGAGTCGTCCGACACCGCGGCGACGCCGTCGAAGGCCAGCAGCTCCTGCAGGTACCCGGGAAACCGGGCGACGCTCCTGGGCGGCGAGAACTCCGGCAGCCGCATCGGGATGGCGTCGTGAAACACCGCGATGCGCGGGCCGGCGGTCCCGGCGAGCAGTGCGGGCAGGGCGCGGCCGACCTGCGGCGAGAAAAGCTCCGGGACGATGAGGCCGCCCGCCAGATCCGCGGATCGGAGTCCCGGCGGCGGCACGGGGGCCACCCACCGGCGGAGCCAGCCGGAGAGGCGCGCGCCGAGCGGCCAGCGGGCGCCGCGCGTGCCGGCGGCGGTATCGCGCGAAGCCGCGAGGTTGCGCCGCTCCCAGCTGCGCAGGCAGCGCCAGCGGCGCTCGTACGGATCGAAGCAGACGGCCTGGACCCCGTCGCCCTGCGCGGCGAGCGCGGTGTGGAGCGAACGGCACACGCGCTGGATGCCGGTCCGCGCACGGGTGTGGCTGGTGTGGGTGAGGTCGAGGAGGGTTCGGCTCATGGGTCGGCAGCCTCGCTCACTGACACCGACAGCACCGGGTCGTAAAGCGCGAATGCGAGGCGGCGGCCGCCCGCGCTCTCGCTTTCCCTTTTGGGCGCCGCATCGGTGGCGAACTCGAAGTCCAGGCGGCCCGCGTTCGTCCGTGTGGGTGGAAGGCTGACCGGGCTGAGAGCCGTACCGATGGCTCCGCGCCAGACCTCGCGGCCGTCAGCGCGCACGACCACTGTCCGGGGCGCGGGGGCGCTGAGACGAAACCGCAGCCGGACCGCGACGGACGCTGCCGGCGGCCATGTGACGATCGTGAGGCGCGCATCCGGCTGCGCCCAGGACCAGCGATGATGATGGTCCTCCTCCCGATTATACCAGCCCGGGCCGAGCCGGACGACGCCGGCCACGGCCCCATGACGTGCCGCCGCGATCTCCCGGGGGTTCAGCGGCACGCCCCAGATCGACATCAGTCCGGCGATGATCGTCAGATTGCAGGCCACGAGCCAGCTCCACGGCGCGCGCGTCCGGGCGGCGAGCAGGTTGCAGGCAATCGTCAGCGGCAGAAGCACGCGGGCGGCGGCGATCGGAAATCCCGCCCAGACGGCCGCGCCGAGCACCAGCAACAGCGCGGCGTGGGCGGTGCCGACACGCCACCAACGGTCGGCGGTCCGGGGGCGGAGGAAGAGAAACGCCAGTTGGGCGCCGAGGCCCGCAAGGGTGGCCAGCGTTCCCCACGAAAACGGCAGATTCTCCGCATGCGCCACCTCGCCCAGCGTCTTCGCGCACTGCGCGACAAATCCGGCCAGGGGCCAGGTGAAGTTTGACCATCCCTCGTTCACCGGGACCGTCCGCCAGCGGATGTAGGCCATCCAGAGCGCGAGCGGGACGGCCACGGCCGCGCCCGCGAGCACGACGCCGGCAATGGCGCGGCGCGATCTCGCCCGTTCCGGCCACAACCCGGGCCATGCCACGAGCGCCGTCTCCCGGGTCAGCACCGCCGCGGCGAGCCATCCGATCGCGGCCCGGGGCCGGGAACACTCCGCAGCCGCGATCGCCGCCACGACCAGGGTCGCAGCGGGCAGGTCGGTCAGCGCGAACCGGACGCTGCCCAACGCACCGGCGGAGAACAGGACTCCCAGCCAGGCAACGAGCCCGCGGGTGTCCGTCACCGTCAATACGCGCCACAGGAGGCCGGCGAGCACCAGCCAGCAGGCGATGTTCAGGCTGGCATACACGTTGGGAATCCACCCCGGCCGGCCAGCGCCGAGCACCCACGCCGTTGCCGGCAACAGGATTCGTCGGGCGCGATACGCGAGATTATCGACGGCCGATTGAAGCTCCGGGGCAATCAGCAAGGGGTGGCACGCGATCTGGGCATACTGGAGCCCGTCGTAGTCATCCGGCGTGTCGTAGACGAAAACGGGGTACTCCCGGAACGCGGAAATCTCGTGCGCCTCCCAACGGTGGTCCATCTGGAGAAACGCGGTGAAGCCGTAAACCGGATGCCAGAAACGCGCGACGAGTCCGAGGAAGACAGCCACGGCGCCAAGGCCCACGGCCCGAACAAACCAGTAGCCGGCGGACGGAGGCGATCTCATGGTGGGGGGGTCATGGCGGCGCCGGCGGAGCGCCGAGGCGGAGTTGCAGGTCCTTGACGAGAAACGCGAGCCTGCGGGAGTCGGTAACGAATGGCGGTGCGGGTGGTTGTGGACTGTCGAGGTTGACCCTGGTCGGACCCGGCGGCAGGAGGAATTCCGCGGTCCGCACTGTCTGCGGGGCCGCTGTGACATGGCCCGACCAGACTGGGGTGCCGTCCACGGTGATGGCAAGGTCGCGGGGAGTGACGCTGGTCGTGGTGAACGCGAGCTCCGCGGTGAGCGGTCCCGGGGCGGGATTGACCAGCACGAGCGTCGCATGGCTGGCCGTGGCCCAATGCCACCGATGGCTCCGGTTCAGTTCGGAATTTGCCCAGCCCCCCTCGAACCTGAGGCTGACGGCGGGCGTCGAGGGCAGCGCGCTCGCGACCGCGTATTCCGGATGGGCCCGCGGATCGAGACAGTCCTCGATCACGAACAGGTGGACGCCATAAGGCACGAAGCTGTTGCCGAGGAGAAACCAGACGGCCCAGGTGCGGCGCGGGCGGATGGCCAGCAGCAGGTTGAACGCCAGCGTCACGGGCAGGGCGTGCCGGGTCACGGTGAAGTGGCTCTGCCAGGCCGGAAAGCCGATGCACAGGAAGAAGAGGGCAAAAAGCG
>CAZKDK010000063.1:0-14479 GCA_964551145.1 uncultured Opitutaceae bacterium
AACCTCTCCCTCATCGGGCTTTTCTACAGCGACGCCCTCGCGCATGCCGCCCGGTGGGGCGAGGCCCGCGAGATGCTGGCGGAGATCGAAGTGCAGACTTCGGAGGGGAACCCCGCATTTGTCGTGTTGCTGCGACAGCGCCAGGTGGCGGCTGCGGCGGCCCAGGGGGATCATGATGCGGCGAGGGAGTACGCCCGGCGGCTGGTTGCGGCACTTGGCGATGATCCGGACGAGATCGCTCTTCGCCGCCGCCAGTTTGCGCAGCTGGGCATCACGGAGGCGGTGGAGGAACTCACCCCGCGCGCCTTGGCCGCGACCAGCTCCAGCCGGCGTTAGGGCCGGCCGCGCAGGTGAAATGCACGGCCGCGGCACGGGGCGCAGGCAGCGGCCCATCCGGAGTAGTCCGGACTCCGGCGGGTGGCTTCATGACCGAGAGCGGCGGACTTCGCCCAAAGGAACGTGCATCCGGCTGCGCGCGGGGTGTCGCGTAACATTCCTGTCGCACACCGATGACACGGATCGTTTTCACAACGGTCACCTAATCTCCAAGGGAGTGAGACACTGGGGCGATATCCTCATATGCGAATTGGGGGCGTCGGCGGGGATCTTCCCCGCAAACATTCCCAAGATGAACCCACGCATCGCAGTCGCAGTCGCACAACCCACGAGAAAATGAAAGCTCTCAAACTCCTCGCGGCGGGCTTGCTCGCCTTAGCGGTCGCCGGATCGGCTTCCGCCCAAACATTCGTGAAGGTCACCGGATCGACGGCCTTTCGTGCCGGCACGGTGGCCGCCATCATTGACAGCCTGACTACGCCTACCGGCGCATTCGTTGGCTCAAATATCAACGGCGCCAATCAAGCGATCATTCACGGCTTCCTGAAGTCCGGCCCCAGCGCCGGCGCGGAAGTCTACTTCCAGTTGGCCTGGGCTGGCTCGGTCGGCGGCATGAACGCCACGACCAACGGGCTTACCCAGATTCCCGGCGCCTTCACGCCGACAACCACGTGGCTGTCGTCGGCCAACACGCTCTCGACGGTCTCGGTGACGGTCTCCGGCGGCGGTTTCGTCTATACGTTTGCCGGCGGCACCAACCTGGGCAGCCCCGTGTTTGATGCGGCCTCCCGCCCCGATGTCACCATGTCCGACACGTTCCAGAACACGACGAATTTCGCCACGCCCGTCCTCGCCAACGCCGGGAACAACGGAATCGTCGGCATCATCCCGTTCGTGTGGGTTAAGGGTCCGGACTCGGCGGCGGTGGATGCGGCGGCCCCCGGTGGCTACGCCCGGTTCACGAACATCGACCAGAACGGCGCGAAGAATCTGCTCGCAGCGGGCGCAGTCCCGCTCTCCGTGTTCACCGGCAATTCAGCCGACCAGGGCGTGGACGTAATCATCTCGGGGCGCAACAATGACTCCGGGACCCGGTTTGCCGCGTTCTGCGAGAGCCAGTTCGGCCCGAATGGTGCGCCCATTCAATGGGTACTGACGAACGACGGCACGAACATCAATAATGTCGGCACGGCCTACGCGGCCGCCGACGGCTATTCGAGCGGCGGGACGCTCTCAAAGGCGGTCAATCTCCCGCCATCGGCGGGCGCCGTGGCCACGGAGACGAACGGGGTTCCGTTCATCGTTGTGACCTATGTCGGCGTTGCAGATGCGATGAACGTCAATCAAGGGCAGAACACACTGTCCTACAATGGCGTCGCCGCCCCGATCGAGGTCACCCCGGGAACGCTCGATATCTTCGCCTCGGGTCTGGCCGCCAAGATCCAGCAGGGCGTCTACAAGTTCTGGGAGTACGAGCACCTGTACTACCGCAACGGTCTCGCCACCGTTCAGCAGAACGCGGCGAACCTGGTCACCACGCAGATCGGCACCGACGCCCTGGCCTCGGGCATCAAGAACGACGTCTCGATGCAGGTTTCCCGGGCCAATGAGCTGCAACCTGTGGTTTCTCTGATCCGCTGAGCGAGATCGAACCCAATCAGCGCAACAACACAACAGGTCCAAGACATGAAAACAAAAACACTGGTAATTTCGGCCCTTCTCTTCGCGGGCCTTGCCGCGTCGGCCAATGCCCAAATGGCGGCATACGGCGACCTGATTCTCGGATTCGAGGCTTCGGGTGGCACGGGTGCTTCTACGAACGTGGAAGTCAACTTGGGAAGCATCGCCAACTATGCGAGCCAGGGACCCGGGACATACGCGCTCGGCAACCTCGGGACCGATCTTTCGAACACCTATGGTTCGGGATGGGCCTCGCGCTCGGATCTCACGCTTGCGATCGTCGGAAGCGCCTCACCGACGGTGGCGACCGACGGCTACGTCAAGAAGACCATCTTCGCGTCTTCTGCGGAGTCGGGCAGCTTCCCGGCCTCCGCGTGGCAGCAATCCGGCGGGACACTCTATAACGGCCCGCTCAGCAGCATTGGGGCCATCTACGGCCTGACCAATGCCGCAGGCGCATTCGGTGGGGGTTCGATCACGAATCTGGCTGACGTCACGGGCTCGGCGACCGCGGTTGGCACCACGCTGGTGGGCATCTCGACGGGGACCGGCACGAGCGGCAGCTGGACGAGCTTCCAACAGGCCGACGGCGCGTTCGCCATTCCGAATCCGACCGGCGTCTTGTTCTACACGAACGCCGCTGGAATCACGGGTGGCACGGGCAATCTCGACCTGTATGTGCTGGCCCCGGTCTCAGGCGCGAGCGCCACGAACCTGGGCTTCTTCTCGCTCAGCGATACCGGTCTGCTGTCGTTCAATGTCGTGGGAGTTGCGATTCCGGAGCCGTCCACGTACGCCGCCATTCTCGGCGCCGCGGCGCTCGGTTTCGTGATGCTCCGCCGCCGCAAGCAGGCCTTGACATAACACACCACCATTGCAGTTCCGCCTCCTTGGAGCGGGCGGAATTGTGAAATCAAACTCCGGTGGCCACTCCCCGAAAATGGGTGGCCACCGGTTTTTTTTCGGGTTCGGGCGGGCACGAGCTGCCGCCCGCCATCGATTCTGCCGAGCCCAGGGAGTCAGACCCGCGCCATCCGCATCGCGTCCTGCGGCCATCGCCAAGATGTCACCGATTTGTAGCCAAAAACACCATATTTCGTAACGCGCCCGTGATGCAATGCCCCCGCCTCTATTCCTTGGTGCCTGCTGCCTTACGACCAACACCTTGAAGTATGTCATTCTTCGACCCCAGAAGACCGCCCACCGGCCTCCACTGTGATCGATCCTGGCGTTTCTTTGCCCTCGTCGTCGGCTGCATCGGTCCGGATCGTGATCGAACGCCTGCGGCGGCGGGCTGGAGCCTCAGCGTGGGGCCGCCGATTCTGCTCGCGTTACTGGTGTGCGTCGGCGAACCGCTGGCCGCGCAGACCGCTCCGGGCGCCGGGAACAGCCCTGGGAGCGGGACTTTTTTCATCCGCGAATATCGCATCGAAGGCGCCCGCCGTCTGCCGCGAATCACCGTTGAGGAGGCGGTATATCCCTACCTCGGACCCGGCCGCGTGCCCGCCGACATCGAACAGGCCCGGGTCGCGCTCGAAAAGGCGTACCACGATAGTGGGTACCAGACGGTCGGGGTCCAGATCCCGGCGCAGGACGGCAGGGGCGGAGTGATCCGGCTCGTCGTGGTTGAAGTTCCCATCGGCCGATTGCGCGTCAGGGGCGCGCGCTATTCCTCGCCGGACAAGATAAAGGCCATGGCCCCGTCGCTGGCCGAGGGGGCGGTCGTCAATTTCAACGATGTCCCCAAGGACATCGTGGCGCTCAACCAGGTCCCGGACCGGCAGGTGACGCCATCCATGCGGCCTGGCGTCGAACCGGGCACGGTGGACGTCGATCTCAACGTCAAGGAGACGGCTCCGGTGCACGCGAGCGTCGAGCTGAACAACCGCAACGGGCCCGACACCGACCCCCTGCGGGTGAACGTATCGGTCAGCGCCAGCAATCTCTGGCAAAGCGGCCATGCGCTCGGCTTCAGCTTCCAGGGCTCGCCGCAGAGCCCGAGCCAGGTGCGGGTCTTCTCCGCCTATTATCTCGCGCGCTGGGCCGGCTCCGATGGCCCGAGTCTGATGCTGCAGGGGACCAAGCAGGACAGCAATGTGTCGACGCTGGGAGATGTCGCGGTCGCCGGACGTGGGCAGACGCTCGGCCTGCGGGCAATCTTCAACCTGCCGTCGGACCGGGAGTTCACCCAGTCGGTCAGCGTGGGGCTCGACTACAAGCATTTCGACCAACGGGTGAACCTGGGCACGAACTCGACCGGCCAGCCCATCGTGGTCGTCACTCCGATCACCTACTATCCGATCTCGGCTGCCTATACCGCGACGTGGCCCCGCGATCACTCCACCACGGAGGCCAATGCAGGGGTGACCTTCCATATCCGCGGTGTCGGCAGCAGTTCGGCGCAGTTCAACGACAATCGCTCCAGCGCGGATTCGAGCTTCATTTATTTCCGGGGCGACCTCTCCCACACCCGCGACCTCCCGGGCGGCCTCCAGCTCTTCGGCAAGCTCCAGGGACAGATCGCCGACCAGCCCCTGCTCAGCGCCGAGCAGGCGACCGGCGGCGGCCTCGGCACGGTGCGCGGCTACCTGGAAGGCGAACAGGTGGGCGACGACGCGCTGTTCGGCTCGCTGGAGCTGCGCAGCCCGTCGCTGATCGGCCTGCTGGGAAGACCGAAGGGAGACTGGCGCATCTATGTCTTCACCGATGCCGGCTGGCTCACAGTGATCGACCCGCTGCCCGAGCAGAAGAACCATTTCGATTTCCTCAGTTACGGGTTCGGCAGCCGCATCCGGCTGGCCGACCGCTTTGACGGATCGGTCAACGCGGGCTTCCCGAAGCTCAAACAGGGCCAGACCAGGGCCGACGGGGTCCGCGTCACGTTCCAGGCCGGCCTCGTCTATTGAATGCGCGTTTCAAATCAGGGCAATCACATGAGTCTTCATCGTGAGCCAGTCGCAGGCCGTGGGTCCCCAATCCCGCCGATGGCCCATCGCGGAAATGACGGGCTTGGAGCTCGCCCCATCATCAGAACAGGGATCCCGCTGAAGCGGCTCCTGTTCGCGGGCCTTCTGGCGCTCTGGTTGCCGGCGTCGGCGCGCGCCTGGTGGAACGACGCCTGGGTCCTGCGCAAGCAGATCGTCCTCGACACATCGAGCTCCGGCGCCGCCATCAGCGACCCGATCGGCGGGGTGCCCATATTGATCCGGCTTTCCGACGGCAATTTCCGGTTCGCGGACGCCAAGCCGGATGGGAGCGACCTGCGATTCATCGCCGGGGACGACCGGACGCCGCTGCCTTTTCACATCGAGAAGTTCGATTCCGTGCTCGACGAGGCGCTGGTCTGGGTGCGGATTCCGGACCTGAAACCCGGCACCAAGACCGCGTTCTGGCTCTACTACGGGAACAACGGAGCGAAGGTGGCCAGGGCGGACGATCCCAAGGGCACCTACGACGGCGACACGGTGCTGGTGTACCACTTTGGCGAACACGGGCAGCCGGCCGTCGATTCATCGGGAAACAACAACGCCGCGCTCAACGCCGGTACGCCGAGCGACGCTTCGCTGATCGGCACTGGCCTGCGTTTGGATGGGCGCTCCATCGTCGGGATCCCCGCCTCGACATCGCTGGCGGTCGCCGACCGCGATTCGCTCACCTGGTCGGCATGGGTCAAGTACGTCGCCCCGCAGCCGAATGCCGTGCTCTACAGCCGGCGGGACAGCTCGACGGCTTTCGTGGTGGGCGTCGACAACGGCGTTCCCTTCGCCGAGGTCACGAACGCCTACGGGACCAAGCGGACGACCGCCGGCGCGGCGCTCGCTCCGAACAGCTGGCACCACTTGGCAGTCGTCGCCTCCAGCCCGAAGGTCCTCCTTTATCTCGATGGCGACCTCTACGGCGCGGTGGACGTCCTCCTGCCCGCCCTCACCACGTCCGCCCTCCTGGGCGGACTGGGGCCGGGCGGGACCGGGTACGCCGGCGAGCTGGACGAACTGGAGATCTCAAAAATCGCCCGCCCGGTCGGGGCGATCAAGCTCGCGGCCGTCAATCAAGGCGCCGAAAGCGCGGCCAAGCTGGTTTCCTATGGAGCGGACGAGCAGCAGACCAGCTGGCTCAGCGCCTTCAAGGGCGGCTACGTCGGCATCATCATCAGTTCGCTCAGCACCGACGGCTGGGTGGTGATCGGGATCCTGGGGGTGATGTCCGCCGTGAGCTGGACCGTCATGATCCGGAAGGCGGCGTACCTGAATCGTGTCGCGAAGGGCAACAGCGAGTTCCTCAACCACTGGCGGTTCGTCGCCAACGACCTTTCGGTCCTTGAGAACGACGACGTCAATCACGCCCGGACGATGGGCGGGCGCTTCGGGGCGGGCGGCCGGAGGGGGGCGGCGCGCGACGCCGCGCTGTTCCGCCTCTATCATATCGGGATCGAGGAGATTCAGCTGCGCCTCTCGGCCGAAAGGAACGGGAATGCCAGGATCCTGTCGGGGCGATCGCTTGAGGCGATCCGGGCGGCGCTTGACGGCGGCCTCGTGCGCGAGACCCAGCAGCTCAACAGCCAGATGGTGCTGCTGACGATCGCCATTTCCGGCGGTCCTTTCCTGGGGCTGCTCGGCACCGTGGTCGGGGTCATGATCACCTTCGCCGCCGTGGCTGCGACCGGCGACGTGAATGTCAATGCGATCGCCCCCGGCATCGCCGCGGCCCTGGCCGCGACCGTGGCGGGGCTGGGCGTGGCGATTCCCGCCCTGTTTGGCTACAACTACCTACTGACCCGCGTCAAGGCGGTCACGGGCGACCTGCATGTGTTCATCGACGAGTTCGTGGCCAAGCTCGCCGAATTCTACTCCGGGCCGCCGGCCGACGGCGGCACGCTTCCGCTGCCCTTTGATGATGAAACGGCGACGGGCGCCGGCAAGCCGACCTGAATGGGGCCATGCCGCCGAGCACGCCGCTTTCCTCCCTGCGACCCTTTCCGCCCATGAAAACTGAAACGATTGAGCCAAAAGCCTCGCAATCCTCCGGCCCGTGCGATCGACGCGCGGACTGGCTGGGCCAACTCGTCGGTCCGCTCACCCAACGGCCGGGCCAATCCAGGCACCCGGGCCCGGATGGCGGGCACGCCCGCATCCACTGGCCGGCGGCGCCCGGAACGCCGGTGGACGAATTGCCGGCGATGCCGCGGCATTTCCGCGAGATGGACGATGACTGAGGAACCTCCCGGCCCCGAAGGCCGGCGGATTCCCCGCGTGAAACCCCGGCGATCCTCCCATGCAACTCCAGGCTGACGACAAGCCCTACGACGAAATCAACATCACGCCGATGCTCGATCTGGCGTACGTGCTGCTCGTCATCTTCATCCTGATGACCACGGCTTCGGTCGCCGGGACCAAAGTAAATCTCCCGAGGTCGAGCAACACCCCAGCGTCGTTGGCCAAGCCCCGGACGAAGGCGATCACGATCAACAACGAAAGCAAGGTGTTCCTCGATACCGTGCCGGTGACCCTGCAGGAGCTCGAGCAACGTCTGGCCCAATACAAGGCGCAGGTGCCGGATTTCCCCGTGGTCATCCGCGGCGACAGCCAGACGCAGTATCAGACCGTCATGGACGTCATCGACGTGGTCGGGCGCCTCGGCATCACCCAGGTCGGCCTGGCCACCAAACCCGCGCCGAAATGAGCCCTTCCGAGCACTTCGACTATAGCGAACGGCGGAGCTTCTTCGGCCGATTCGGCTTCGCGATCGGCGTCGGCGCCGTGGTCGTGGTTGTGATTGTCATCTTCAGCCAGGCCTTGACCAAAGGTGGAAAGGGACCGGCGCGCAGAGAGGGGGCGATGGTCATGGTGCGCCCGATGGGGCCGACTCCTCCTCCGCCCCCGCCGCCGCCTCAACAGACCGTGCCCAGGCAGGAGATGATGCAGCAATCCGCCCTCACCGACCAGGACATCAAACCTGAAGATCGCCCGCAGGAGGCCCCGGCGAACGCCCTGGGGACGAATCTGCAGGGGAACGGGCCCGCCGACGGCTTTGGCCTGGGCCGGCGCGACCAGGGGATCTTCGCGGGCGGCGGCGGAGGAGCCGGCGGTCCGGGAGGCAGTCGTTTCGGCTGGTATGCCGCGGGTGTCAGCCAGGCAGTGAGCGAGGCGCTGCGCCAGAATCCAGTGACGCGCGACGCGAAATTCGACATCCGCGTGCGCATCTGGTCGGACGGGACCGGACGGGTGACGCGCGCCCGGCTGGCGGGGTCGACCGGCGATCCGGTCGTCGACGATGCGATCAAGAACAAGGTTCTGCTCGGCTTCCAGCTCCAGCAGCCGCCGCCGGACGGCATGCCGATGCCCATCGTCATGCGGCTGGTCGCGCGCAGGCCGAACTGAGACCACGCGAATTCCACCCCCGAATGCAAAGGTATCGACACGACAGTCCCGCAGGCGTCTCCCATGGCCGGGTACACCCAACCTGCGGCAACCAAGGCGCGCTGGTTGGCGGAATTCCGGCGAAGCGGCCCGCCGGGTTCGCCCGCCGGCCAGGATCCGTTTTTCGACCGCTCGTCGCGCTGCTGGGTGTCGCACTTGGTCTGGCCATGGAGCTGCGCGCGCAGACGGCCGATCAGCCAGCGGCCAATCCGGCGGACGTATCAACCGCCGCCGGATTGACCGTCGCGCCGGCGCAGCCGACCTCGAGCGCCCTGGTCGAACTCATCAATCGCCTCGGACAGCGGGGGGTTCTGTCCAAGCAGGATTCGGCCGAGCTGCTGCTCCTCGCCGACGCGGACGCCGCCGAGGCGCGGGCCCAGCAGGCGATGTTGCAGGCGGCGCTGGCGCAGGCGGCCGCAGCCCAGGCGCGCGCCCGGGCGTTGGCGGCGCTGGCGGCGGGACGGCGCGGCGCCGCGGCCGTCGTGACGGCACCGGCGGCCAGACCTGCGCCAAGCCAAGCCGCCGCCGTTCCAACCGTGCCGGACATGGGGACTTCGGTCGCCTTCCCGGAGGTCGCGCCGCTCGTCCGTGCGCCGACGGTATCCGCTCCCGTGACGGCGCCAGTCCCGGCGGCCCCGGTTCCAACCGCAGCGCTGGCGGCGCCGCCCCCGGCGGAACCCGCCGCCTCGGAGCCTCCGGTTCCGGATGACACCGTGCGGGTCACCTACGTCCCCGAGGTGGTCAAGCAGCAGCTGCGCGAAGAGGTCAAGCAGGACGTGCTCGCCGAGGCCCGCAAGGAGGGTTGGGCCACGCCCCAGGCCGTGCCGGGGTGGATCACCCGGTTCCGCCTTTTCGGCGACCTGCGCACCCGGTTCGAGGGCTTCCGGTATCCAACAGGGAACGACAACACGGGGGCGTTTCCCAACTTCAACGCGATCAACACCGGGGCGCCCTTCGACACGACCGGAACCCTTTTTTCCCCCCAGTACAATGTCGACCAGGCCCGGAACCGGTTCCGCCTCCGCACGCGCATTGGTGCCGAAATCGACCTTGGGCAGAGCTTCATCATCGGCTTGCGCGCAGCCACCGGTGAAAGTAATTCGCCGGTGTCGGAGAATCAGAGCCTCGGACTCGCCGGCTCGGGGCAGGGAGGGAACTTCAGCAAGTACGCGGTCTGGCTCGACCGCGCCTTCCTGCGCTATGAACTGGGCGGCCTGCCGGACAAGGATCTGACAGTCGAGCTCGGACGTTTCGACAATCCGTTCTTCGCGACGTCCATGATCTGGGCGGACGACCTCGGCTTCGACGGCGCGGTGGCCAAAGCCAGGTTCGCCCTGGGTGAGGATGTCACGCCGTTCCTCACGATCGGCGCGTTCCCGGTGTTCAACACCGATCTCAACTTCGCGACCTACCAGCCGGCCAAGTTCCACAGCAACGACAAGTGGCTCTATGGCGGCCAGCTCGGCGTCGATTTCGACCTCGGCCGCAATCTCGCCCTCAAGATCGGCGGCGCCTACTACCTGTTCGACAACATCGAGGGGAGGCTTTCCAGCCCGTTCACGCCCGTGAACGTGTCGGACGCGGGCGACACGGACGCCAGCCGGCCGGCGTTCGCCCAGAAGGGCAACACCTACATGGCCCTGCGCGACATTGTTCCGAACGCACTCAACAACAACGGGGCGAGCAACCAGTGGCAGTATTTCGGGCTCGCGTCGAAATTCCGCGAGGTGGCGCTCGACGCCCGCCTTGATTTCAACCAGTTCGAACCGTTCCAGATCTCCCTGGCCGGCGAGTATGTGAGGAACCGGGCCTTCGACCCGGCGTCGATCGCAGCCATCGCCGTGAACAACCGCGGTCCGGCGACGTCGGCGTCGAATCCGCAGAGTGGTCCGTTTCTCGGGGGCAACACGGCGTGGCTCGTCAGCCTGACGATGGGCAGTGCCGTCCTGCAGCAGGCTTGGGATTGGAAACTCGGTCTTGGCTACCGCAAGGTTGAATCCGATTCGGTGGTCGACGGCTTCTGCGACTCCGACTTTGGCGGCGGCGGCACCAACCTGAAAGGCGTGACCGTGAGCGGGGCGGTCGCGTTCTCTCCGGATATCTGGCTTGGGCTCCGTTGGATGAGCGCGACCCAGGTCGTGGGTCCAACCTACCGAAACGATGTCATCCAGATGGACCTCAATGGGAGATTCTGACCATGACCTCGATCCCACGATGCGCATTGTTTGGAGATGGGTTCGGTAGAGGGCGGGGCTCCCGCCAAGCCCCCTTCCGGCATTCCGGCCGGCTCACCGGGAGGCTCGCCCTCCAACTCGCGTGCTTTGCGCTGTCCCTCGGCGTGCTTCGTGCCGCGGAGCCGGGCGAGTCGGAGGCCGATCGCCTGCGCGCCATGCTGCGCGATACGACTGTGCAGCTGCGCAGCGCCCAGTCTGATCTCGCCAACCTCCAGGCCGCCCAGGCCTCCCTGTCGCAGGAGAAGATCACGCTGGCCGCAAAGTACGAACTGGCGGCGAAGGATCTGGTGGCCGAGCGGACAACCAACGAGAAGGCCATCGCCGAACTGCGTGCCGATCTTGCCGCCCAGAAAGAGCAGGTCGCGCGCCTCAGCGACGCCCTGACCCGGGCGAAAACCGAGGGTGGGCGCGCGGTCGAGGCGCACCTCGCCTCCGAAACGCGCTACGTCCGCCTCACCAACGAGGTCTACGCCCTGCAGCGGCGGCTGGCCGATCGCGAGAAGAAGAACCTGACCCTGTTCCTGATCGGGAACGAGATCCTGACCCGTTACGAGGATTTCGGCCTGGGCAGGGCGCTGGCCGCCAAGGAGCCGTTCGTCGGGAAGACGCGCGCCAAGCTCGAGAATCTCGTTCAGGACTACCAGGACAGGCTGCTCGACCAGAGGGCGCGCTGACGGCCGGAGCAGCGGGCGCCGCTGATATACGCCAATGAACCCCAGCAGGCACTCGAAGGTGGGGGCCGACGTCAACCCATTCTGCAGACCATGATACGCAGGCCAGGATACGATGCCGATCGCTGGAACCGTCCGCTGCTCGTGCGCGGGTGCCACCGGCTGGCTGCGCAGCCCGCATTGCGCGCGATCCTCTGCTTTGCGCTGGTCCGGACCACGGCCTATCCCGGCGACATCCTGAGAGGGGGAGCGGCCGCTTCGTCGCCGTCCAATGCCTCCGCCTCGAACCCGAGCTTGGCCCTGCCAGCGGCCATCAGCCGGATGTCGACATCGGCCCAGGACCGGCTGGCGCGCACCACCCAGGCATTGGCAGCCGTCCGGGCGATGCAGAACGCCGCCAGGGCCGCCGCGACTGCGGCCAGCGCACCGAACAATCTCCGGCCCAACCTGCCCGCCGTGCCGGTCAATAGCTTCGGGCAGCCGAACGGCCTCATCGTCGCCGCGGGCGTGCCCGGGGATCTTTCGAATCCCGGCGCGGGCGAGGACGCGACCCTCTGGACCGGCGCCAAGCTGCCGGCGGTCGCGACGCAGTCCAGCAACGGAACCACGACGAGCACGGTCACGATCGAGCAGACGCAGCAGCAGGCCGTCCTCAACTGGCAGAGTTTCAACATCGGCCGCAACACGACCCTGAGTTTCGACCAGAGCGCGGGCGCCGACAATGTCGGGCAGTGGATCGCATTCAACAAGATCGGCGTCACCGGCTCACCGTCGCAGATCCTCGGCTCGATCACCGCCCAGGGGCAGGTATACGTCATCAATCCCAACGGGATTATTTTTAGCGGATCGTCGCAGGTGAACGCGCATGCCCTGGTCGCCTCGTCGCTCCCGATCAACGATAACCTGATTCAACGGGGGTTGCTGAACAACCCGGACACGCAGTTTCTCTTTTCCGCGCTTCCGGTCGCCGCAGGCACGGTCGGGCCGACCGCGGGATTCACGCCAACCGTCACGGACTCCTTCCAGGGATCGGGCTCCGCTGCCACCCATACGCTGGCCATGAATGTCGGTGCCGGCGCCAGCCCGACCATCACCTACACGGTGCCCGGATCCGACTCCGCCAGCCTCAATCCCGCCAATGACTACTCGGTGGGCGCCCCGGATCCGGTGACAGGAAGAACCGCCGTAACCTTCACGCCGAGCGGGCTGGCCAAGATTGCGGGCGCCACGGTCAATGTGGCCTACACGCCGCTCGGCGACCAATACGGGAACGTGGAAGTCCAGCCTGGCGCGAAGCTGACGGCGCCCACGAACGCAGATCATGTCGGCGGCCGCGTCGCCCTCATCGGTCCCAACGTGACGAACGCCGGCACGATTTCGACCGAGGACGGCCAGACCATCCTCGCCGCCGGATTGCAGGTTGGCTTCGACGCGCACCCGGTCAGCGATCCCACCCTGCGCGGCCTGGACATATTCGTCGGTGCCGTGGCTGATCCCGCCTCGCCGAGCACGGCCACCGCCGGGACCGCAACCAACGACCGCACGGTCAATGCCGACGGCAGCATCTCGACCGGGCTCATCGATGCGCCGCGCGGGGACGTGACGATGACCGGCAAGACGGTCAACCAGCTCGGCTTCATCAACAGCTCCACCTCGGTGGCCTACAACGGCCGGGTCGACCTGTTGGCCGACTATGACGCGACGGGCAACGCCCTCGCGTTCAATTACCCGGGCAACCCGCCGACCACCACGCCGCCCTTCGTGCCGCTGAGCACGGGAATCGTGACCCTTGGGCCCGACAGCGTGACTCAGATCGTGCCGGAGTTCTCATCCACGGACCGCGTGGTGGGAACGCAACTGGCGCTGCCATCGCTCGTCAACATCCGCGGAGCAGCCGTTCACCTGGCCGCGGAGACCGACAGGCAGACCAGGAAGCCCCTGGCGGACACCGGAGCCGTGATCCTCGCGCCCGGAGCCGCGCCGGCCACAGACCCGTCCGGCGCCGTCATCAGCGAGAGCAACATGCGCGACTTCCTCAAGGCCGGTGTGACCCTTACTGCAGGCGACTGGGTCCTGACGTCCGGCGGCAGCCCGAACCAGCTGGACCTGTTCGCCAACGACCGGGGACAAATCTATTTTGACGCCGGCGCCGCCGTCGACGTGTCCGGTTCGCATGACGTCAGCGCCTCCGTAAGCGAGAACATCGTTTCCGTGCAGTTGCGGGGGACGGAACTTGCCAATTCGCCGCTGCAGCGCGACGGCCCGCTGCGAGGGCAGACCGTCCAGATCGACATCACCAAGACCGGCGCATACAACGGCCAGTCTTGGGAGGGGACGCCCCTGGCCGACACGTCCGGTTACATCAACCTGATTCAGCGTTCGGTGGGTGAGCTAACCACCAACGGCGGCACGATCTCGCTCGGTGCCGGCGAATCGGTGGTCATGCAGCCCGGCTCGGCGATCGACGTTTCAGGCGGCTGGATCAACTACCAGGGTGGATTGGTGCAGACGACGCAGCTTCGTTCCGGCGGGCACGTGTATGACATTTCGCAGGCGACGCCGGACCGCGTCTACGATGGCATCTACACCGGCACTTCCAGCACGACCGATCCGAAGTGGGGCACGACGCAATCGGCGGCCAGTCCACTGGTGCCGGGAGCCCAATACCTGCAGGGGTACACCCAGGGCGGCGGCGGCGGCGCAATCTCGATCGCGGCGCCAGCAATGGCGCTCGACGGCAACCTGGCAGGCACGACGGTCGCCGGCGCCCTGCAACGGACGCCCGCGGCGAAAATCGCCGCCACGTTCTCCGGCTCCGCCTACCTGCCGACGGCCCAGGCGATCCTCGCGGTGCCGAAGGCCGCCGAACTCGACCTGATTTTCCAGGGTGACGCCCCCGGCACGCTTACTCCGAGCGCACCCACGCCGCCCAACATCATCTTTGAGTCCGGCTCCAGTCTTGCCGCTGCCTATCCGGCCGCCCCGTTCGCGATCGATCCGCTGACAGGCCTGCCGGAGCCGCTGCGGGCGGAACGAGGGCGGCGCGGCGCCGAACTGGACCTGTCACCCGACCTTCTGTCGGTGAATGGCTTTGGCATCCTCTCGGTCGACAACAGCGGGGGCGGGGACGGAACCGGCGTCT
>CAZKDK010000064.1:0-14193 GCA_964551145.1 uncultured Opitutaceae bacterium
GCATCCTGCTGGCCCTGCTCGGCGGCGGCGCGGGCCTGCTGGTCGCGCAATGGACGCTGGCACTGGTCCACGCCTACGCCGATGCCCCGGGCATGTTGCGCCTGCAGTTTGTGGAGCTCAATCCGGGCATGCTCGCGTTTGCCCTCGGGCTCAGCCTCGCGACCGGCATTATCTTCGGACTGGCTCCAGCCTGGCTCGGCTCGGCGGCCGACCTGAACGAGAACCTCAAGCAGGGCACGCGCGGCAACACCGAAGCCGGCGGACGCGGCCGGCTGCGCGGTGCCCTCGTCGTGCTCGAGGTGGCCGGCACCCTCGTGCTCCTGGTCGGCGCGGGATTGCTCCTGCGCAGCTTCGTGCGACTCACGCAAACCGAGCCCGGCTATGTGCCCGAGCGGGTGACGATCATGGAGCTGCGCCTGCCGGGCACGCTGGCGCACAACAAGTATTCCGGCGCGGCACCGCGGAACGTCTTCGTCGAGGCCGTGCTGGCGCGCCTGCGCACTCTGCCCGAGGTGCAAGCCGTCGGTGCCGTCAACGAACTGCCGCCGACCAATCAGTACTACAGCCTGGGTTTCGCCATCGAAAACCGCCTGGACCAGCCGGCGGGCGACTGGCCCAGAGCCAATCACTTCATCGCCACGCCCGGCTACTTTCCGGCGATGGGCATCCGCCTGCTCCGCGGCCGCAGCTTCACGGAGCAGGACAACGCCCAGGCCCCCGGGGTGGTCCTCATCAGCGCCACCCTGGCGCGGCAATATTTCTCCGACACGGATCCCCTCGGCCAGCATCTCAAGTTCGCCGGCCTCTCGCGCAATGACAAGACCTCGTGGGAGATCGTGGGCATCGTGAACGATGTCTCCACCGGCGTCGCCGGGGCGGAGATGCAGCCCCAGGTCTACATGCCCTTCGCCCAAAAGCCGCAAACACTCTTCCGTTTCGTCATCCGTTCCCGCGGGAATCCAACGGCGCTCTGGTCATCGCTCAAACAGCAGGTTTACGCGGTGGACAAGGACCAGCCCGTCCAGGCCGTTCGCCCGCTCGCCGAGCTGATGGACGGGCGCGTGATCAATCAGCGGTTCACGCTGCATCTGCTGGGAATCTTTGCGCTGGTCGCGCTCGTGATCGCCGCGGTCGGCATCTTTGGCGTCATGGCCTACAATGTGAGCCAGCGCACAACCGAGATCGGCATCCGCATGGCGCTGGGCGCGCAGACCCGCGACGTGCTGCGGCTCGTCTTCGGCCACGGGGCGCGACTCGTAGGCTCGGGCCTGGGGCTGGGGCTGATCGCGTCGTTCGCCGCCGGCCGCGCCATCGAATCCCTGCTCTACCACGTCAGCGCGCGCGATCCCCTCACCCTGGGCGCCATCACGCTCCTCCTCTGCGGGGTGGCGGCCCTCGCGTGCCTGCTGCCTGCGCGTCGGGCCGCGAAGATCGATCCCATGATTGCCCTGCGGGCGGAGTAGTCCGGATTTCACAGAAGAAAACGAAGTGAACAGAGCCCATCGAGCCCTTCCAACACTACTCCGTTCCCTTCGTTACCTTCTGTTCAAACAAACCCCGTTCCGATGAGAATTCTGGCACGGCTGAAGTCGCTCCTTGGGAAGCGGCGCTTCGAGGCCGAGATGGCGGCCGAGCTGCGCGCGCACCTGGAGATGCAGGCGGCGGCCAACCGCGCCGCGGGCATGGATCCGGAGGAGGCGCGCTACGCCGCCCAACGCCAGTTCGGCGGCGTCGACCAAGTGAGGGAAAGCATCCGCGACGAGCGCGGTCTGCCCTGGCTGGAGAACGCCTGGCGCGATCTGCGCTTTGCGGCCCGGGCCTTGCGCCGCGCGCCCGGGTTCAGCCTGGCGGTGATGATCACCCTGGCGCTCTGCCTTGGACCGAACACCGCGATCCTGTCGGTGCTTTATGCGCTGGTCTACAAGCCGCTGCCCTTCCATGAGCCGGACCGGCTGACCTCGATCGCCAATGTCGCGGAAAGGTCCGGGGGAGCCAAGCGGCCGTCGAGCGTGGCGCAGTATCTGGATTTCAAGGCTCACGCCGACCGCTTCGCCGGTTTCGGCTATTTCAGCGCCACCAGCGCCACCCTGGGGGAGGAGGATTCCCCGATCCGCAGCTCAGGCATGTCCGTGAGCGCGGATTTCTTTTCGGTCCTCGGCCTGCAGCCGCTGCTCGGCCGCTTCCATGTCCCGGAAGAACAGACTCCCGGGAGGGATCGCGTCGTGGTGCTCTCCAGCGCGGCGTGGCAAAAACGCTACGCCGCCGACCCGCGGGTGATCGGCCGGCAGCTGCGATTGGACGACCAGGCCTACACCATCGTCGGCGTCGCGCCCGCATGCTTCGAGGAGCTCTTCACGGATCTGGAGTTTTTCCGGCCCTATTCGGTCCGCCCGGAAGACACCAATCCGCTCGCGCGCTACGCCGGGAACGTGCGGCTCGTCGGACGCCTGAAACCGGGCGTGACGCCGGAAGCGGGCCGCGCCCAGCTGGCCGTCCTCGAAAAAACCTTCTACGACACGACGGCCGGGCCGCCGCTCCGCGCCTTCCTGGACCGGGGTGGTTACCGCATCGCGGTCGACGACGCGCGCCAGGAACTCGCTGAGCCGATCAAGGCGCCGCTGCTGCTGCTGCAAGGCGGCGCGGCCCTGGTGCTGTTGATCGGCTGCGTGAACGTCGCGAGCCTGCTGCTCGCGCGGGCGAACGCCAAGCGCCCCGAGCTGGCCATCCGCCATGCGCTCGGCGCGGGACGCACCACCCTGCTCCGGCAGATGCTGGTCGAGAGTTTTCTGCTGGTCAGCCTGGCCGGCGCGGGCGGGATCGGGGTCGCGCTCGGCATGCTGCAGTTCATGAACCACTACCTGGCGACGGTCGTCCGGCACGTGCCCCCGGTGGCGGTGAGCCTGCCCGTGCTCGGGACCGTGTCCGCCGTCGTCGCGGTGATCATGCTGACGATGGCTGTTGTGCCCTTCGCGTTCCTCTGGCGGTCGGGGTTGAAACTGGGCGAAACCCCGAAGGCGTCGGCGGGCCGCGGCGGCCGCCACGCGCTCAGCGCGCTGGTCGTCGGCCAAGTGGCGATCGCGCTGGTACTGCTGGTCGGCGCCGGACTGTTGATTCACAGTTTCGCGCGGGTGATGGCGGTGAATCCCGGCTTCGACGCGGCGAGCATCGTGCAGGGCCGGGTCACCCTGCCGCTGGCGAGGTACGGAAACCCCGCGGACAACGTGGCCATTCAGCAACGGATCCTGGCGGCGATGAAGGAAATTCCCGGCGTGGAGGCGGCCAGCCTCACCTCGGAGGTCGGCGTGGCCCCGTCGTTCCGGACCTCTCCGTTCCTCATTCGCGGGAACGACCCGGCGGGCAATGCCCAGGCCCTCGTCTATCTCAACAGTGTCTCTCCCGGCTATTTCGCCACGATGGGCATACGCCCGCGCGACGGACGGATCTTTCGGGATGACGATGAGCTCCGGAAGAACCCCGTGGCCATCGTCGACGATGCATTCGCGGCGCGCTACTTTGCCGGGCGCGAGGTCGTGGGTCAGGAGCTGGCCCTCGGCGCCACCCCGCCGCCGGAAGGCCGGCCGTGGATCCGGATCATCGGCGTGGTCGCCCGGGCCAATCTTGCGGGTCTCGAGGGCCGGGATGGCTGGCCGTTCGTCTACCTTCCCTTCAACCAGCAACCCAGTTTGTCCTTCAGTTTCCTGGTCCGTTCGCCGCGGCTCGAGGCCGACATGGTGAACGAGATGCGGGCGCGCCTCCACGCGATCGATCCGACGCTGCCGCTCTATGCGGCGGGCTCGCTCGGGGCCGCCCTCGACTACATGCTCGGCAACCGGCGGGCGCTGATGCTGCTGCTGGGCCTGTTCGCCGGCCTGGCCTTGGTCCTTTCGGCCGTGGGTCTCTATGGCGTGCTCAATTACGACGTCTCGCAACGCACGCGGGAAATCGGGATCCGCGGGGCGATCGGCGCCTCCCGCGGGCAGATCGTCACGCTGATCCTGCGGCAGGGCCTGTGGAAGGCCGGCGCGGGGCTGGCCCTCGGCCTCGGCGGGGCGCTGTACCTCACCCGTTTTTTGCGGAGCCTGTTGTTTGACGTCACGGTCGCGGACCCCCTCGCGTACGTCGCGGTTTCGCTCCTGCTGTTGCTGGTCGCGCTGCTGGCCGGCTGGCTCCCCGCGCGGCGCGCGGCGAAGGTCGATCCGGTCATCGCGCTGCGGGCGGAGTGAGTCGCTTGGCCATGAGCCAAAGGGTTCATGCTCCAGGCCACCCCGACAACTCGACTGGCCGCAATCAGCGTATGACTTTCGGCCCATGGCCGATGGCTATCCACGGACCCCCGGGCGCTGTTCGACCGTAAACACCTTGACGCCGACCTGGTCGTGCCATCGAGAATACCCAATCGTAGATCGAAACCGGACTGACGTACCGAAGACAACCAACTGCTCCACCCGCTCAGGGAGATCAAGATGCCAAACCGTACATTCGTGCTATCCCGCCGGAAGATCGAGACGCTGCTCCGCGGGGAAACGCTGGGGTTCTTGGGGCTTTCCCGCGACGGCCAGCCGTACGTCGTGCCGCTGAACTACGCCTACGCTGAGGGCAAAGTCTTGTTTCACGGAAAGCTGACCGGAAAAAGACTGGATTACCTGAAGGCCAATCCGAGGGTTTGCTTCACGATCGCGCGGCAAGCCGGACGGATCTTCCGGCACCCCCAAGGAGCTTCCTGCCACGTCGACAACGACAGCGTGGTCTGCTACGGGCGCGCGCGCCTGATCGAGGACGCGG
Organism: uncultured Opitutaceae bacterium; assembly: GCA_964551145.1. Classification (GTDB taxonomy): domain Bacteria; phylum Verrucomicrobiota; class Verrucomicrobiia; order Opitutales; family Opitutaceae; genus Fen-1467. Next base: position 4,783 of record CAZKDK010000064.1, read on the forward strand.
AGGAGCGCCGTCGGGCGCTGAACATCTTCAACCGCTGCCTCCAGCCCGACGCGCCGGAGATTCCGCTGCGCGCGGCCTCGCGCTGCTGCGCGATTGAGGTCCGGATCACGGAGGCGACCGGCCGGCAGCAACGCGGCACCAAATACTCCTTCTGGAGATACTGCTTCGCGTAGCCAGGATCGGATGATGCCGTCAGGGGAAAGAGCAGATCGCGGCATCATCCTCGAGCGCGGTCAGGCTGCCGTCGGCACTACCACGAAATGCCGACCGCAATCGGAACATAGAAGACGGTGATCGTGTAAAGCGACACCTTCCTCAAGCGGAGCTCATGGGCCCCGATGCCGAGGCGGGAATAGGATTTCTGTATCCGGGCCCGCGCGTCCTGGGTTCGCACGGCCAAGTCGATCTTCCGAAATGCCGCATCGCCGATGACGATCACCGGCGGCATCCTCACGACCTCGGGGCCAATCGCACCGCCACCCAAGGCCGGCGGCGGCATTTCGGCCAGCGTGCGATGGGTCGACCAGACAGGCGAAAGCGCCGACTCCGGCATCGGGTGAGCGGCGAATCGGTATTGGGAAAGAATGGATTCGTGAAGCTCCGGATGGGAGCTGGGCGGCGCCGGTTCCCTCTCCTCAGCCAGGGCCGAAGACAGCTCGCACGCGAGAATGACACTCGAGATCAGGAGGCGCACACAGCTCGATGGGGCGGAATTGCAGGAGGGGCCGAGAATCTGTGACAGCGGCGGGAGACGGGGGTTTCAGCAACCCGTCGGAGCGAACACGCGTCGCGTGCCCGGCATCCGGCCCGGTTCTGCCGATCGCATCGGCTATCGGCTATGGACTATCGTCGAAGGGCTACTGCCCTTCGACGACGGCGATCTCGAACGGCTGCAGCGTGAGCGCCACCTCGGTCTCGCCCGGCACCAGCGTCTCGAGGCCCAGCCGGTCCTTGACCGGCGCGATCGCGGTGACCGCAAGGGCCGCACCATGCATGCGCTCCGTCCACGTGCGTGCGGGCGCCCCGGCCGGGAACCGCAGCCCCACCTTCGCGGGGCCGTCGTTCAGGTTGTAGAGCACGTACTGCCGGTCCCCGAAGGGATAGAGCGCGACGCCGCTCGGTCCCACGAGGCGCACACCTAGCTCGGCGACGAAGCACTTGCGGATGGCGTCGAGCACCGGTTCGGGCAGCCGCAGCAAGTCATAGCTGTTGTCCGGCAGATTGAGGACATCGACCTCGCCGCCCAGGTACGGCGCGGTCAGCAGGACGCCAAAATCCGCGTCCTCGCGCACGAGGGCCACCTCGCGCACGTAGGGCCAGGTCGAAAGCTGGATCTTCGGAAAGGCGAACGGCCGGGCCGCCCCGACCGAATTGGAATGCCACTGGAACTCCCGGACGCGGAAGTTGGATGACGCCACGGTGCCGCCCTCGGCGATCACGTTCAGCACGCGGCCCAGTTCGGTGGCGCGGAGATTCTGCAGCAGCGGCCAGGTGAGAAAGACCTCCTTGCCGGCGCGGATCCGGCCGACCAGCTCCGCCGCGAGCTTCGGGTCGCGGAGCGAGTGCTGGGTGAAGATGGCCGTCCGGGCGTCGGCCGGAAACGCGGTGCACGGAGCCATCGGCAGACCGATCATGCCGAAATAGCCGAAGATGTTGTACTCCCCGACCGAGCCGACCGGCAGGTGGATCGGGATTCCGCGCGCCGGGCCGTCGAGCAGGCCCGCCAGCCGGTCGAATTCCGGCATCAGCTTCGCGACCGCGGGATAGTTGGACGCGGACGGCGCGGGCGGATGGAGCGTGCCGGCGCACCAGAAGATGATCTCGGGCGTCCGGGCCAGCACGGCCTGCCAGACCTGCGCGACATAGTCGTTGTCGTCGCCCTCCATCTCGTAGTTGTCGAGCCACGAGCTGCGCCATTTCGGCCCCGCGTCGCCGCCGATCCATTTCTGGAAGACATAGCCCGAATAGATCGGGATGTGCTGGTCGTGCGTCGCCCGCTGGCGCGTCTCGATCCCGACGCTCACCCCGTCGAACTGGGGCGTTTGCCGCGCCACGTCGTAGCCGTGCTGGCGGTGGCCCTCGTACCAGTTGGGATACTTGATGATCACGCGCACGCCGGGGCGGACGGCCTTCGCGGCGTCGATGAGGTGCCGCTTCGACTGCTCGGCGACGAGGCGGCTGCGATAGTCGGCCCAGGTGTCGGAGCCGCGATCCGCGACGCATTTCGCGCAGGTGCAGGTCGTGAAGAGCCAGTCGTCCACGATGATCTCGTCGAACACCTGGGCGAGGACGCGGACCCGATTCTCGAGCAGGGCCATGTCCTGCGGGTTGTTGTAGCAAAGCGGACCGTGGAAGGCGGGCACGACGGCACCGGAGACCTCGAGGCCCGCGGCCTTCAAGGCGTCGGCGATCTCGCGCAGCTTCGCGACGTCCGCCTGTTCGCCCCGCATATCCTCCAGGTAGATCTTCGAGAGCCGCAGGGGCGCGAAGTAGTCCAGGGTCGCGCGGCGCGCCGCGGGTGTGGCCAGGAGTTCATCCACGCTGTTGCTCGTGAAAAACAGGGCCGTCTTGATGTGCGCCCAGCGGGTGTCGGGCTTCGGGGAGTCGGCTCGCAGTCCCGAGGCGATGAGCGCGGAGCAGAGCAGAATCAGCGCGCCGCGGAGCACGAAAATCCGGGCGGCATGCGATGGGATCGAGAACGAATAGGCCATGGCGGATGAGGTTGGGAGTGGGTTCAGGCCGGTGACGGGTCGGGGCGCAGGCCGGCGAATCAACGCCCCTCGCTTCCACGGCGAGGGCGAGAGCGTGGCGGCGCCGGGGAGGTGAGTCAAATCGCGGCTCGCCCTCCGGCAGCCCGGAAACTGTGTGTAACCTTTGGCCGATTTCCGGGTTATTGCAGTGAGGCCCTCCGGCCGCCATCCTCCCGCCAGCCCCTCCCCATGCTTTCCGACCTCCGGCTTGCCCTGCGCAACCTGGCCAGATCCCGCGGTTTTGCCGCCGTCGCCATCCTCACCCTCGCCGTGGGCATCGGCGCCTCCACCGCGATGTTCGCCACCCTGCGGGCCCTGGTGGTCGAGCCGTTCTCCTATCCCCGCGCCGATCGGCTGGTGATGGTCTGGTCCGGCGACTACTGGCCGCTGTCGTCGCCCGACTACTTCGACCTCCACGAGCAGGCCACCGCATTCACCGAGTTCGGCGTGTACTCGCCCCGGGGGGTCAACCTCGGCGGGGAAAACGCCCAGTCCGTCCCCGGCGTGATCTGCACCCCGGAGGTTCTGCGCACCTTCGGCATGCCCCCGGTGCGCGGTCGTTTCCTGACGGCGGAAGATTGTGACAAGGGGGCGCCGCCCGTGGCCATCATCAGCTATGGGCTCTGGCAGCAGACGTTCGCCGGCGACCCCGGGCTGGTCGGGCGGACCATCCGGCTCAACGGCGGCGACGTCACCGTGGTTGGCATCATGCCGGCACGCTTCGAATTCGTGGCACCCTGGATGCGCACGGCAACGTGCCAGGTCTGGCTGCCGCTCCAGATCAAACGGGGCGACGGTGACCGCGGCAGCCACTGGATTTGCGGCGTCGCCCGCCTGCGCGACGGCGTGTCGGTGGCCGCCGCCGACGCCGAGATCAAGGCCATCGGCCGACGGCTGACGGCCGCCTACCCCGATACCAACAGCAAAAAGCATTTCCTCGTGCGCTCGCTGCACGAGGAGATGACGCGCGACGTGGGCTCGCGGGTGTGGATGCTCTTTGGCGCGGTCATCCTCGTGCTCCTCCTGGCCTGCGCCAACGTCGCCAGCATGCTGCTGGCCCGCAACGCCCGCCGGCAGGGGGAATTCGGCGTGCGGATTGCGCTCGGGGCCAGCCGGAGCCACCTGATCCGCCTCGCCCTCACCGAAAGCCTGCTGCTGGCGCTGGCCGGCGTTGTCGCCGGGTTGGCCGTCGCCCTGTTCGGAGTCCGCGTGCTCCAGACCATCGCGCCCGTCAGCGACGCCCGCCGGGCGGCCATGACACTGAACGGCGCAGTGCTGACGTTTTCGCTGGGCCTGGCCTTCCTGACCGCCGTGCTCGCCGGCCTGCCCCCGGCTTTCGCGGCCATGCGCATCTCGGTCACCGACCTGCTGCGCACCGAAGGTCGCGGCACAGCCGGCTCGCGAGCGCGTCACCGCATCCTGCGCGGGCTGATCATCGGCCAGATCGCCCTCGCCTTCATCCTCGCCAACGGCGCCGCGCTGTTCTCCGCCAGCTATGCCCGGCTGCTCGCCGCCAACGACAAGCTGGCAACCGAGTACGTCCTCTCCGCCGGCGCGGATCTGCGGGGCGAACGCTACGGCGACAAGGAGAAACGCGCGCGCTTCTGCGAACAGCTGGCCGAGCGCGCCGCCGCGCTGCCGGGCGTCACCGCGGCCGGGACCACGACCAAGCTGCCGCTCGAGGGCGGCAGCAATACGAACATCCTCGTCAACGACCAGGTTTTCGATCCCATGGCGGACCGGACGCTGGCCGAGGTGTCCAGCATCACCCCCGGCTATTTCGCGGCGGCCGGCATCGGCCTGCTCCGCGGGCGCACCCTCGAACCGGGCGATGCCAAGGGCGACGTCATCGGGGTGGTGGTCAACCAGGCGCTGGCCGACACCTGCTGGCCGGGCAAAGATCCGCTCGGCATGATCATCCGCGGCAACAACCCGAAGCCCTGGTTCACGGCCCGGGTCGTAGGGGTGGTGGAGAACGTGCGCCAGTGGGGCCCCGAAATGCCGCCCCGGCCCGAAATCTATTGGTCGCCGGACCGCGCCTGGGGCGAGTCGGTCTGCCTCGTCGTGCGCTCGACGCACCCGGCCGCCCAACTCGCCGGTGCGCTGCGTCGCGAGGTGGCGCAGCTGGACCCCGATTTGCCGCTGTCTCGCGTCCGCACCCTGCAGCAGGTGGTCGACGACGCCACCCAGGGCCAGCGGGCCGTGACGGGGCTGGCCGACTTTTTCATGGCTACGGCCCTCGGCCTGGTCGGGGTCGGTCTCTACGGCACGCTGTCCTACCACGTGTCGCAGCGCACCCGGGAGATCGGTGTGCGCATGGCCGTGGGCGCAGGCCGGAGAAACATCGCAGCCCTGGTGTTCGGACAGGGGGCGCGGTGGGTGCTGGTCGGGGTGGCTATTGGCATCGCCGGAGCACTTGGGCTGGCCGCGCTGGTGCGCGCCCTGGTCTTCGGGGTGAGCCCGTTCAATCCCGTCACGCTGCTGGCGGGCGCGGCCGCCGTCCTGGCGGCGGCGCTGCTGGCCTGCTGGATACCGGCGCGACGAGCCTCGCGCGTCGATCCGATCGTCGCGCTGCGGGCGGATTGAAGGTGGAGGTGCCCGGGTGAGGCTGAGGCAACGGAGATGCCGGCGGCGGCGCCGGCATTGATTCCGACCCGGTCCGGCATCATGAATGCCGCATGGACTCGATGCCGCGCGTCACCGCTCGCCGGGTGATCAGCCGCGCCGTGCTGGGCGCCGGAGTCGCCCTGGCCGCCATCCTGTCAGCATTCGCTGCGACGCCCGGCCCGGCCGCCCGCCGTTATGCCCGCGAAGCGTCCGCAGCTCTCGCAGGCCACGACTCCCCTGCCGCGCTCGCCCTGATCGAGAAGGCCGCCGCCCTGCGGCCCGACCATCCGCCCTATCTCGAGGCGCTGGCCCGGCTGGAGGCGATGAACCAAAGGCCGCTCGACGCCATTGCCACCCTGGACCGCCTCGCGCGGATGGGCGTTTATCTCGGCGTCGAAGCGGATCGGAACTTCGCACCGCTGCGCGACTCCCCGGATTTTCGCGAGGTGTCCCGGCGGCTTCGCGCCAACCGCGATCCACTCGGTCGCGGTCAGGTATATTTCGAGTTGCCGGCGATGACCGGCATCATCGAGGGCATCGCCTACCGTCGCGCCACCGGCGATTTCTTTTTCGGCGACGTACGCCGCCGGTGCGTCTGGCTGCGCCGACCCGACGGCTCCGTGCGGCAGTTTCCCCCGGCCGACGCCAGATTGCTCGGTGTCTTCGGCCTGGCGGTGGACGAGAGCCGGGGGTCGCTCTGGGCGGCGACCACGGCCGTCGCAGAGATGGAGGGCTACCGGCCCGCGGACCGCAATCGCGCTGCGTTGGTGGAGTTCGCCCTGGCGGACGGACGCGTTCGCCACGCGGTGGCGCTGCCATCCGACGGTGCTGGTCACGTGCTCGGCGATCTCGCCGTCGCCGCGGACGGCACGGTCTACGCCACCGACAGCCTTGCGCCGGTGGTCTGGTGTCTTCCGCCGGGATCCTCACAACTGCAGCGCTGGCTCGAGTCGGAGGAATTCGCATCGCTCCAGGGCATCGCGGTGACTCCCGACGGCAAAGCTCTCCTGGTGTCAGACTATGGCAATGGCTTGTTCGTGATCGACCGGGCGACTCGGGCGATCCGTCTGCTCACCTGTCCGCCGGATACGACCCTCTCGGGCATCGACGGCCTGGCCCTGGTTTCGGATGGCTCCGTGGTCGCCGTGCAAAACGGCACCGAGCCGCGCCGGGTGGTCCGATTGTGGATCGACCCCGTCATGCGGTCTGTGGCCCGCCTCGACGTGCTCGAGCGCGGGCATCATGCGATGGACGATCCGACCTTGGGCAGGCTGGTCGACGAGCGTTTTGTTTTTGTGGGAAGCTCTGGCTGGGATCGGTTTGCCTCCGGCGGTTCCGCCGGCGCGGCAACTCCGCGTTCGGTTCCCATCTTCGTCACCCCCCTGTCCGGTTTGGCGCCCACGCGATGAGTGCCGGCGCATCTTCGTAAGCAACTCATTCGCCGGTTATTCCGGATCACAGGAGGGTTGCCAAAACCTGGCGGCCGCGAATGGCAAATCCACGGGGAGAGGTCGGCCAAATTGGCGCGCTTCAACCGACTAACCCCGAATGTGTTAAGAAACCATGAGGGCTCCCGTCTCCGGGAACAGCCGGTTTTTGGAGTTGCCGGGGGTGGGTTTTACGCCGATGGTGCATCCTTTATGGCAGGCGTTAGAGCGCGCGATGCGCGTTCCGCGTGCCTCTCATATACAAACCCAGGCTGCTCCCGCCAGCGGTGAGCGCCGTTACAAAACAAACACAAGAACATGTCAGATACAGAATCGTCCGGCGCCGTGACCGCGGCAGCCGGACCTGCGAGCACACCAAGCACGCAACCGAGCCCCACGCTGCCCAGCACGTTCAGCAACAACCGCGGATCCGGCCTCGCCCGCGGCAAACGTCCGGCCAGTCCGTCCGCCCCGACCGCCGCCGCCGCGCCCGCGGCCGAATACAAACCCACGGCGGTGTCCGTCATCACCGCCCCGACCGAGTACAAGAATCCGTTCGCGCCGCCGGCTCCCGCCGCCGCCTCCGTCCCGGCTGAAGCGCCGGCGCCCACTCCCTCGCCCGCCGCCGTCGCGGCCGAGGCTCCCGCCGCCACCGCGGCGCCTGCCGCGGAGATTCGCCGAGCCGAAGAGCCGGTCCGCCACGATGCCGCCGGCGCAGCCGGTGCCGCCGCCGCACCGGAGACCAAGCCGGCCGAACTGAAGATCCTCCCGCCCGAGGCGCCCAAGCACATCGAGCACAGTTGGGAAAGCGATTCGTTCCGCAGCGTGGCGAGCCAGGCTGCCGCGCAGATCCGCCCGGCGGACGTTCCTCCGGCCGAACCGCGTCGCGACGATCGTCGCGGCGACCGGCAGTACTTCCGTCCGGAGCGCGAGCGCCGGAACGACCGGCCCGGTGAGGGCCGGCCGGCCTGGCGCGATTCCCGGCGTGACGGGGGCAGCCAGGCCCCGCCGCCCGAGACGCCCTCCGCACCGCCTCCGGCCCCGGAACCCGCCAAGTCCGGCGGACTGTTCGGCTGGGTGAAGAAGCTCTTCGGCAGCGCTGCCGCCGAGCCCCCGAAACCCGAGACCGCCCCCGGTGGCGACCGCGGCTTCGGTCAGGATGGCCATCGCCACCGGCGCCGGCGCCGGGGCGGACACGGCCGCGGCGGCTTCCAGGACCAGCCGCGCGATCCGCGCGACGGCCCGCCGTCGGGCGAAGACCGTGGCTTCGGCGGCGAGAACCGCGGCTTTGGCGGCGACCGCCAGCAGCACGGACGCCGTCGCCGTCACTATCGCGGCGGAGGCGGCGACTTCCGCGGCGGCAACCGCCCGGAGGGCGGCCCCCCGGCGGGTAGTTAAGCCTTGCCAACGGCGGCGCTTCGACACGCATTGAAAGGCGTCCATCCTCCGATGGACGCCTTTTTGTTTTCCACTTTGTTCGGGCTGCCATAGGAGCGATCCTTGCAGCCGTGAAGGTGAGAGTGAAAGGGTGGCATGGTCCACTTTCACCCTCACGATCACTCCCACTCTCACTTCGATGGCCGACCTCATCGTCAACGGCGGTACGCCGCTCTCCGGCACGATCATCCCGTCCGGGAACAAGAACTCCGCCCTGCCGGTGTTGTGCGCCACCCTGCTGGCCACCGAGCCGGTGCGCCTGCTCAACGTCCCGGCGATCACCGACCTCGAGAGCCTGGTCGCATTCTTCATCGCCCAGGGCTCGCGCATCACCTGGGACCGCGCGAAGGGCGAGATGCGCGTGGACCACACGAAGTTCCAGGCCGACCGCCTCGCGGGCGACATGCCCGCCGGCATGCGTTCCACGGTGCTGCTGTTCGCTCCGCTGCTGTGGCGGATGAAGAAGCTCGTCGTTCCGGCGAGCGCCCCGGGCTGCTCGCTCGGGATCCGCGAGCTCGATCCCCATCTGGAGATCCTGCAGGCCTTCGGCGCCCGTCTGACCGCCGAAGGCGGGCTCACCCTCACGCTGGCCGATCGCTACCGCGCCACGCGGCACTGGCAGGACTACATGTCGGTCACCGCGACCGAGAACTTCCTGATGGCTGCCGCGCTGGCCGAGGGCACGTCGACCCTCATCAACGCCGCCAGTGAACCGCATGTCCAGGACCTCTGCGCCGTCCTCAACGCGATGGGCGCCCAGATCGAGGGCATCGGCACCAGCGTCCTCCGCGTCGAGGGCGTCCGGCAGCTGCACGGCGGCACGTTCGCGCTCGGCACCGACTACCACGAGGTGGTCACCTTCCTCGCGCTCGGCGCCATCACCGGCGGCGCGGTCCGCGTCGAGCGCTCGCTGCCCCAGCACTTCGACCTGATCACCCGCGCCTTCGCCAAGCTGGGCGTCACGATCAGCCATGAGGGCACGACCGCGGTGGTGGCCGCCGGCCAGGCCCTCGCCGTCACCCCCACCTACACCCCGAATCTCCTCCCCAAGATCGAGGCGGCCCCCTGGCCCTACTTTCCCGTCGACCTGCTTCCGTGCCTGATCGCGCTGGCGGTGCGCGCCAAGGGGGAGATCCATTTCTGGAACAAGGTCTACGAGGGCGGATTCACCTGGCTGCCGGAACTCGCCA
>CAZKDK010000065.1:0-14064 GCA_964551145.1 uncultured Opitutaceae bacterium
GCGCATCGGCGGGGGCCTCCCGGGCGGCCAGCACGGATACGAACACGTCCTCGAGCGACGGCTCGATCGGGCGGAGCGACTGCAGGTCGAAGCCGGCCTCCGCGGCCAGCCCGCGGATGGCGGCCTCCGCCGTCGCGGGGTCGGCCACCGCGACGTGTACGCAGTCGCCGAACAGGCCGACGGTGGCGCCGGCGAGGCGGGCGCGCAGCAGGGCGGCGGTGCGCCGCGGGGCGGCGGTGCGCACTTCGAGGAGCGCGCCGGGCATCAGGGCCTTGACCTCGTCCGGGGTGCCGAGGCCGAGCAGGCGCCCCTGGTGGAGGAGGGCGAGGCGGTTGCAGCGCTCGGCCTCGTCGAGGTAGGCGGTGGACACGAAGATCGTGACCCGCTCGCGCACCAGCTGGTAGAGGATGCGCCAGAAATCGCGGCGGGAGACCGGGTCGACGCCGTTGGTCGGCTCGTCGAGGAAGAGCACGCGCGGGGTGTGGATGAGCGCGCAGGCGAGCCCGAGCTTCTGCTTCATGCCGCCGGAGAGGTTGCCGGCGAGGCGGTGCTTGAAGGGGGTGAGGTTGCTGAAACCGAGGAGGCGTTCGGTCCGTCCGCTCCGGCCGCGCGCCGGAACGCCGTAGATGTCGGCGTAGAAATCGAGGTTCTCCATCACCGTCAGGTCGGGATACAGGCCGAACCGCTGGCTCATGTAGCCGATGTGCTCCTTGAGGCGCTCGGTGTCCCGCACGACGTCGCAGCCGGCCACCTCGGCCGTGCCGCCGGTCGGCGGGAGCAGGCCGGTGAGCATGCGCATCGTCGTGGTCTTGCCGGCGCCGTCGGGGCCGACCAGCCCGAAGATCTCGCCCTCCGCGACCGTGACGTCGAGGCCGGCGACGGCCACGAGGTCGTCGAAGGTGCGGCGCAGGCCGGCGGCGTGGATGGCGGGCATGGGCTGGGATGGAGCGCGGCGACCCGGAGCGCCCGGGCGGCGTCGGGGGGCGGCGCGGCCCCGGTCTAGGGCGCGGCGGGAATGATGGCGTCGGCCGGCATGCCGGGTTTCAGCTCGTCGTTCGGGTTGGCGATGTCGACCTTGATGCGGAACACGAGCTTCACGCGCTCCCGGGGCGTCTGCACCGTCTTGGGCGTGAACTCGGCCTCGGAGGCGATGAAGCCGACGGTGCCGGCGTAGGTTTTGCCGGGGAAGGCATCGGTGCGCACCGCCACCTTCTGCCCGAGGTGGACGCGGCCGAGGTCGGCCTGGTCGACGTAGCCGCGGACCCAGACGTGCGCGGTGTCGGCGACGGTGACGATCGGGGTGCCGGCGGCGACGAATTCGCCGGGCTCGATGTTGTGGGAGAGCACCACGCCGGTGAGCGGCGAGGTCAGCCGGGTGTCCGCCAGCTGGAGCTCGGCGAGGGCCAGCGCCGCGCGGGCCTGGTCCGCCCGCGCCCGGCCCTGGTCGATGTCCTCGGAGCGCGGTCCCTTTTGCAGGAGCGCGAGGCGCTCGGCCGCCTCGGCGGCGCGCGCCTCGGCGACCTTGAGCTGGGCCTGGGAGGCCTCGAGTTCGCGGTCGGCGATGGCGTCGCGGGCGCGCAGCTCGCGCTGGCGGGCGAAGTCGAGGCGGGCGCGGTCGCGGTCCGCCTCGGCGCTGCGCAGGGTGGCGGCGGCGGCGGCGATCTCCTCGGGCCGGGAGCCGGCCTCCAGCTCGGCCAGCGCGGCGGCGGCGCCCGCCAGCTCGGCGCGCCGCAGGGCGACCTGCTGCTGCTGGTCGGCGTCGTCGAGCCGGGCCACCAGCTGGCCGGCCGCGACCCGGTCGCCCTCGGCGACGAGGCGCGCAGCGACGCGGCCGGGGGTCTTGAAGCCGAGCTGGGCGTCGGTGACCTCGATGTTGCCCGAGACGACCTGTTCGCCGGCGCCGGCCGGGCCGCGCGCGCAGGCGGCGAGCGCGAGCAGGGCGGCGCAGACGGCGGCGGGCGCGAGGCGGGCCCGGCGGTCAGGGCGCGGCCGAAAGGGGGCGGGGGGCGATGTGTTTTTCATAGTCGTGGTGGCCGGCGGAGGTGAGGAGGCCGCCGAAGAAGATGCGGACGGCCCGTTCGAGGGTCTGCCTGGGGGTGAGCTGGGTCGCTTCGAGGACGGCGGGCTGGAGCAGCCCCCGGATGGCCTGCAGCCAGAAGGCGACGGCGAAGTCGGGATCGAGCCCGGCGCGCACCTTGCCCTCGGCCTGGCCGGCGCGGATGAGGCGGCCGAACACGTGGGGCACGTTGCGCGAGCGGATGTCGTCGATCTTCTGGTAGAGCTGGGGGGCGGAGCGCTGGAGGTTGTGCAGCAGGCCGGGGCTGGCCCGGGCGAGGGTGGAGCCGACCACGTCGACCACGCCCGCGAGCTTGCGGGTGAAGTCGAGGCGGCGGTCGCCCAGGAGCGCGTCCATGCGCCCGCGGATCGAGCGCCCGAGCTCGTCGATGATGGTGCCGGCGATCGCGTCCTTGCTGCGGAAGTGGACGTAGAGCGTCTTCTTGCTCATGCCCAGCTCGGCGGCGAGGGCGTCCATGGTGAGCGCGGGGTAGCCGTAGGTGAAGAGGATCGTCCGCGCGGCGTAGAGGATGCGGGCGCGGGGGGCCGGGGCGGGCCGGGGCGGGTGGTGGGGGCGCATGGGAATCTTCGGAAACTATATACGTACTTTTAGTTTCCTCGCAAGTTCTTTCCGCGCAGGCCGCCCGAGGGCGCCGACAAAAAGGGCCGGGCGCGGGCCCGGCCGGGGGGAGGGATCGGAGGCGGCGGCCTAGCGGCGGAAGCCGCCCCGGTCGCCGCCGCGGCGGTCGCCGCGGTCGCTCCGGTGGCCGCCGCCAAAGCCGCCCCGGCGCTCGCCGCCGCCCTCGAACTGGCGGGGGGCGCGCTCCTCCTTGGGACGCGCCTCGTTGACCGTGAGGTTGCGGCCCTCGATGCCAAACCCGTTGAACTTCTGGATGGCCGCCTGGGCCTCCTCGGGCGTCGCCATCGAGACGAACGCGAAGCCGCGGGAGCGCCCCGTGAACTTGTCGAAGATGAGGTCGACGCCGGCGACGGTGCCGGCCTGGCTGAAGAGACTCTGCAGGTCCTGCGCGGTGGAGGCAAAGGGCAGATTGCCCACGTACAGTTTGGTGCTCATGACGAGGTGTCTTACGTCTGACTGCTTGGCCTAATCTTCTGCCCGTTCCCGACCATCGAGTTTCGAATCACCACTGAACCCAGGTTCACCTGACAATCCACCAAGCAGACGACTCAAACAACAAGCGGGGGCAGGGTTGAAAACGGGTTGTCGCTTGGCAAGTAAAATTCGGGGAAGGCCGGCTCCAGGTCCGCCGCCGGCCCGCCTCGGGGTCGGACTTGCCTCCGCCGCGGAGCGGCATCCCTTTGTCCGCATGCCTGTCTTCCTCCACACCCGCATCCGGGTTGCCGACCTGGAACGAACGATCGCCTGGTACCAGCGGCTCGGTTTCGTCTGCATCGGGCGCGAGCCGCGCTCGCCGCAGGGCAACCAGCTGGCCTTCCTGCAGATCCCGGGGAGCGCCCACCAGCTGGAGCTCTGCTGCCGGCCGGGCCGGCCGCCGGCCGTGCCGGAGGATCTCGTGCACACGGCGGTCGGCTACCCGGACCTCCCCGCCAAATGCGGCGAGCTCGAGCGCCAGGGCGTGGCGATCTGGCCGGCCGACTGGCGGGAGGCGTTCCGGCAGGGCCGGCCCATGGCGTTCGTGACCGACCCCGACGGCTACGAGGTCGAGCTGCTGGAGGAGGGCTGAGGGGGCGGACGTTACTTGACCTCGGCGGCAGGCGTCATTTTCCTCTGGTCCTACGGCCATGCGCTCGGTTGTCCTCCTTCCGTGCCTGATTCTGCCGCTGGCGGGGCTGGCGATGCTGGTCCCGGCCGGCCGGGCGGACTCCAACCTGCTGGAAAACTCGCCCTTCCTCCCGCCGAATTCCGCGGCCGGCGGCGCGCAGGAGGCGGCACCGCTCGAGCTGCGCAGCATCCTCAAGAGCGGGGGCGCCTACCAGTTCAGCCTGTATGACACGGCCAGGCGCCAGAGCACCTGGGTGGGACTCAACGAGGCCGGCCACGATTTCGTGGTCAAGGCCTTCGACGCCGCCCACGACACCATCACGGTCGACCAGCGGGGCCGCAGCTTCAAGCTCACGCTCAAGGAGTCGCGGATCGCGCTGCTCAACACAGTCCCGGTCGCGGGCTCCGGCGCCATTCCCGGCCTGCCGGGCGCTCCCGGGACGGGCGTCCCCGGGGGGCCGGGCGGGCCCAACCCCGCGTTCCCGGCCGGCGCGACCGGGACCGGGCCGCGCGGGCCGGTGCCCGCGCTGACGCCCGAGCAACTGCGCAATCTCGAGGCCGACATCAACCGCCGGCGCGAGCTGCGGCGCCGGGCCATGGCCGCGCGCGGGCAATCGACGCCGGCCGCCCCGGGGCCCTGACGCCGGTCCGCGCCGGCCCGGCTCGGTGTATCCGTATCTGGAATACAAGGCCCGCCGCGCGCGCGAAACCGCCCGGACCGGCCGGCGGCCCGCGGGCCGGTTTTCCCTCTGAAAAACGGCCGCTTCTCCCTCTAGAATTTCGTTGCATTGCAGGGGGAGACCACTATGACGGGCTTCACTATGGCTAAGAAATCCGCCCGCACCCCGAACGCTAAGTTCATGGCCCCGGTTACCCCGGACGCCGTCCTTGCCGCTGTTGTCGGCAGCAATCCGCTGCCCCGTACCGAGCTCACCAAGAAGCTCTGGGCCTACATCAAAAAGAACGGTCTGCAGGACAAGAAGGTGAGGACTCAGATCAATGCTGACGACAAGCTGAAGGCCGTGTTCGGCGGCAAGGCCAAGGTCAGCATGTTCGAGATGACCAAGCTGGTCTCCGGACACGTCTCGAGCTGACGCTTATCCCTTTCATAGGCACACGCCGCCGGCGGACGAGGTCCGCCGCGGCGTGTTCGTTTTAAGGCGGCGGGACGGCGGGGGAGCCGGATGTTCCCGCGGGCGGCGGAGCATCCGCCGGAAATCCATCAACGGATTTCATGGTTGCGGACGGCCTGGTCCCGGCGAAAGACCGGCGGCCGGCATCGGGCCGGGAACGGGGCGGACCGGCGTCCGCCGGCCACGCCGGCAGGCGCATCTGCGTCATAGCTGACTGGCCTCCAATCGGATGCGTAATCGTCCCCGGCGGGTCGACGCCTGGGGATCCCCGGCGCGACCACCCCGGCGGTTTGGACTTGACGGCGGATATCGGAGTGATATCACCGCAATATCTAACCGCGAATGTCCGGTCCCGCTTCCATGCCCTCCACCATGAATACCTCCGAAGAATCCGTCCGCGTCCGCAGCCGCGAACTTGCCGTGCATGCCGCCAACGGCTGGCTGCTCCTGGCTGTCGTCGTCATCCTCTATGCCGCCGTTGTCGGCACCCTGGTCGCCGGGATCCTGGCGGCCGAGGCCGGCGGGGAGGGAGGCTGGCTGTTCGCGGGCGCGGGCGTCCTGGCGGTGCTCGCCGTCGCCGGCAGCTGCGGGTTCTTCACGCTCCAGCCCAACGAGGCGGCCGTCCTCATCCTGTTCGGCGCCTACCGGGGCAGCGTGGGCGACAGCGGCTTCTTCTGGACCAACCCGTTCAACAAGCGGGTCAAAATCTCGCGCCGCGCCCGCAACCTCAACGGCGACAAGCTCAAGGTGAACGACAAGCGCGGCAACCCGATCGAGATCGCCGCAGTCGTGGTCTGGCGCGTCCAGGACACCGCCCAGGCGTGCTTCGACGTCGACAACTACGAGCACTACGTGGCGGTGCAGAGCGAGTCCGCGGTGCGGCATCTCGCGAGCGGCTATGCCTACGACGAGGGCGAGCACGACGAGGTGACGCTGCGCGGCGGCAGCGACGCCGTCTCGGCGGCTCTGCGCGAGGAGCTGCACCAGCGCCTGGAGAAGGCCGGCGTGCAGGTCGAGGAGGCCCGGATCACGCACCTCGCCTACGCCCCCGAGATCGCGCAGGCCATGCTGCGCCGGCAGCAGGCCGAGGCGGTCATCGCCGCCCGCCAGAAGATCGTGCACGGCGCCGTGAGCATGGTCGACATGGCGCTCAAGGAGCTCGCGGAAAAACAGGTGGTGAACCTCGACGAGGAGCGCAAGGCGGCGATGGTCAGCAACCTGCTCGTCGTGCTCTGCGGCGACGCCGAGGTGCACCCGGTCGTCAATACCGGCACGCTCTACAACTGAACCGCCTCCCGACCGGGAACGGAGTCCCTCCATGCAATACCAGATCATTTCGGTCGGGGCGCTCTTCTCGCCGGCCGGGGCCCTCGGGAATCTCGCCAAAAAGGTGAACGCAGCCATCGCCATGGGCTGGGAGCCCGTCGGTGGCGTCACCCAGGTGAACGCCCGCCTGGTCCAGGCCATGGTCAAGCGCCGCTGAGAACACGGTCCCGATGGCGCCCGGCCATTACGTTCCCGACCAGGACTTCGCGCCCGCGGCGGCGGGCGCCCGCGTGCGGATCGTGACGCTCCTGTGCCTCGTGGCCGTGATCGGCGCGTCCGTCGCGGTGTCGGTCTTCGTCTTGCTGCCGGGGCGTTGGTCGCCGTGGCCGCCGTTCGTCACGGTCAGCGTGGCGCCGGTGGTCCTGTTGGCCGTCTGGTTCACCGCGCGCATCCGGCGCTACCGCCTCACGGCGGCGGAGCTGCAGGTGCATCGGCCGCTCCTGATCATGCGCTTCCCGCTGGAGGGATTGCAGGAAGTCATCCCCGATCGCGACGCGCTGCGCGGCGCCCTGAAGATCGTCGGCAACGACGGAGTCGGGGCGATCAGCGGACGCTATCGCAGCCAGCGGCTGGGCCGCTTCCATGCCTACGTGACCGATCGCGACCATGCCGTGGTCCTGCGCTGGCCGGATCGCAGTCTCGTGGTTTCGCCCGACCAGACGGCCTGGTTCATTGAAACCGTGCGCCGGCGCGCCGGCCTGACCTCCCCCCGCTGATGCCGGCCGAAGACCGCAAAGCCTTTTTGCTCCGCATCGATCCCAAGCTCTGGGCGCAGATCGAGGCCTGGGCGGCGAGCGACCTGCGCAGCGTGAACGGCCAGATCGAATTCCTCCTGCGGCAGGCGGTGCAGGAACGCCGCAAGGGCCGTCCCGGCGAGGGCCCGCGCGCCGCACCGGACCGCTGATCCATTTCCATGAACCTCCCATCAATCGGATTCTTTTCGGTCGCCGTGGCGGCGGCCGTCGTGGTGCGGGCGGCGCCGCCCGCCGATCTCTCCGCGCAGCTCGACCGGGCCCAGGCCGGCCAGCCGGGCGGCATCGCCGCGGCATGGGTCGACGCCGACGGCAGCCGCTTCTTCGAGACCGGCCGTTTTGACGCCGGCGATGCGCGGCCGATCACGCCCGACACAGAGTTCGAAATCGGCTCGGTCACCAAGGTCTTCACCTCGCTCCTGCTGGCGGAGTCCGAACGCGCGGGCAAGGTGCGCCGCGACGACCCGGCTGCGAACTATCTGCTGCCGCCGGGGGATCCGGACCGGTCGCGCCTCGCCCGGATCACCCTGCTCGCGCTGGCCACCCACAGCTCGGGCTTGCCGCGCCTGCCGTCGAACCTGACGACGGCGCAGGCCGCGAATCCATACGCCGGCTACGACCGGGCGGCCCTCGTGGCGGCGTTGCGGCAGGACGGTCGCGGCGCGCCCGCCGGCCGCGCCACGGCCTATTCCAATTTCGGCGTCGCGGTGCTCGGCGAGGCGCTGGGCTCCGCCTGGGGCACGGATTACGCCGGGGCGCTCGGCACGCAGGTGCTGCGGCCGCTCGGGCTGAAGGCGACGACGCTCGGCCTCACTGGGACTCCGGAGCCGGCCGGCCTGGCTCCCGGCCATGCCGGCGGCGCCGTGGCGGCGAACTGGACCTTCCAGGCCTGCGCTCCGGTCGGCGCGCTGCGCTCGTCGGCCCGCGACCTGGCGCGGCTGCTGGCCGCGGCGCTCGGCTACGCCGACACGCCCCTGCGGGACGCGCTGGCGGCAACCCGGGAGCCGCAGCGCGACACGACCGAGCTGGCCGATACGCGCATCGGTCTCGGCTGGTTCATCACGGGCGACGCCAGCCGGACGGTCTACTGGCACAATGGCGCCACTGCGGGGTACCGCGCGTTCGTCGGCTTCCGTCCGGGCCTGGGCCGGGGCGTGGCGCTGCTCACCAACGGCAGCGCCGAAATCGACGCCCTCGGGTTCGCCCTGCTCGGAGTTCTCCCGCCGCATCCGGCGATGGCGGCCGTGGCCAACGCCGGCGACTATCCCGGCCGGTATCCGCTCACGCCCGCCTTCGCCATCGACGTCACCGAGGCGGACGGGGCGCTCTTTCTCCAGGCGACCGGTCAGCCGCGATTGCCGCTGCGGCCGGCGGGCCGCGACCGGTTTGCCGTGCTCGGCGTGCCTGCGGAAGTGTCGTTCGAGCGCGGCGGGACCGGCCGCGTGGAGGCGCTGGTGCTGCACCAGAACGGCCGCGACCAGCGCGCGCCGCGCGGAGACCTGCCGCCCCCGCCAAAGGAAATCACGCTGCCGCCGGAGACGCTGCAGGAGTATGTCGGCGACTACCCGCTCACGCCGCAGTTCATCCTCCGCATCACCCTGGAAAATGGCGGGCTGCGCGCCCAGGCTACCGGCCAGCCGGGAGTTCCGATCTATGCGGAGGCCCGGGACCGGTTTTTCTACAAAGTGGTCGACGCCCAGCTCATCTTCTCGCGCGATGCGAACGGCCGGGTGACCGGCTTGGTGCTGCGGCAGGGTGGCCGCGAAATGCCCGCAACGAAGACGTCCCAGGCCGGGCGGTAATTCGCAAACTGCGAATCAGCGGAGAAATTATTCGGGGATTGCACCGCCGGTGACGGGCGCGATGATCGGCGAAAGTGCGTTCGCCGTTCCTGCCCGCCCTCGTCCGCCGCCACGCCAGGCTGATCATCTGGGTTCTGATCGCCCTGGCCGGCGGGGCTGCAGGCTGGTACCGGGCGCAGGGGACGCGGGCCGCCCTGGTCGGCGCCGCCTTGAGGGATGCCGCCGGCGATGCCGCGGCATTCCAGGTCGACGAAATGAAGGGCCTGACGGGCACCCCGGCGGACCTGGCCAATCCGGTCTACCTCTCGCTCAAGGCCCGGCTGGCCGGACTGCTGCAGGCCGATCCCCGCGTGCGATCGGTCTGCATCGTCCGCTTTGTGCCATCCACCGGCCGGACGGTCCTGCTGGCCGATTCCGAGTCGCCGGATTCCCGGAGGATTTCCAACCCGGGCGACGACTATGGCCCCGGCGAGCCGCGGAGCCTGGCGGCGATTCTCGGCGGGCGGCTGCCGGCCGTGGTTGGGTCGCGGGCCGAAGCCGCCGGCGTCTGGGTCACCGGCTACGCGCCGGTCGGCGGCGGGGCCGCCCCGCCCCGGGAGGGCGTCCCGATCGAAATCGTGGCGCGCGAAGCCGGCGCGGGCGCCTGGCCTGGCGACATGTTCCTGGCCGGGTTGCAGACGGCGGTCACGATCTGGCTGGTGCTCGGGCTCCCCTTCGGCGGATTGCTGGTGGAGCGCCGCCTCGCCGGCCAGCGCGATTTCATCCGCAAGCTCTCGCAGGCCATCGAGCAGAGCCGCTCGGCGGTGGTGATCACCGATTTCGCCCGCCGGATCGACTCGGTCAACGCGGGCCTGTGCGCCATCACCGGCTGGCGCCGGGACGAGATGCTCGGCCAGCCGGTCCAGATGCTCGCCTCGGGCGAGGCCACCGAGGCGCAGTACCAGGAGATCTTCGCGGCGGGCGCGGCCGGCCGCACCTGGTCCGGCGAGATCGTCAACCGGCGCCGCGACGGCAGCACCTATCCGGCGCGCACCGTGGCCTCTCCGGTCTATGGCAACACGGGCCGCCTGGCGCACATCATCATCGTGATCGACGACGTCACCGAGCGCAAACAGGTGGAGGCGGCGCTGGTCTACGCCAAGGAGCGCGCCGAGGCCGGCGAGCGCGCCAAGGGCCAGTTCCTCGCCATGATGGGCCACGAAATCCGCACGCCGCTCAACGGCATCATCGGATTCACGAGCCTGCTGCTCGACACGCCGCTGACCTCCGAGCAGGCCGAGTGCGTGCGGACGATCCGGGACAGCGGCGAGTCGCTGCTCCAGCTGACCAACGACGTGCTCGACTACTCGAAGATCGACGCCGGGCGCCTGAGCCTCGAGCTGCAGCCGTGCAACGTGCTGGAATGCGTGGAGGCGGCCTTCGAGATCCTCGCCGCCCGCGCCGGCGAGAAGCATCTCGACCTGCTCCATTCCGTCGTCCCGGGCGTGCCGCCGGTGGTGCTGGCCGACATGGGCCGCCTGCGCCAGGTGCTGGTCAACCTCGTGGGCAACGCCGTCAAGTTCACGGCTGCGGGCGAGATCGAGGTGACGGTGCAGGCCGAGCCGCTGCCCGGGGAGCCGGGCGGCCCCGCCCCCGCGCCGGGCCCGAAATGGCTTCTGACCTTTGCGGTGCGCGACACCGGCATCGGCATACCGGCCGAGTTCCTGGGGCGGTTGTTCAAGCCCTTCAGCCAGGTCGACTCGTCCTCGACCCGCAAATTCGGCGGCGTGGGCCTCGGCCTGGCGATCAGCCGCAGTCTCGTGCAGATGATGGGCGGCGACATCTCGGTGCAGAGCGAGGTGGGGCGCGGCACGACCTTCGGCTTTGGCATCGTGGCGGCGGCCGCGCCCGGCGCCGCCGCGTCGCCCGGTCCGGCGGATCCGGCGGCGCTGCGCGGCTGCCGGATTGCCGTGGCGGGCGGCTCGGCCGCGGTGCAGCGCGAACTGGCCGGCCTCGTGGAGGCGTGGGGCGCCCAGCCCGTCCTGTGCGCGCGCGAGCGACTGGCGGCCCAGACGTGGGACACCGCGGTGATCGACCTGCCGGTCGCCGAGGCGGACCCCTGGCGGCTACTGCTGGCCGAGCGGCCCGAACTTCCGACGCGGCCGATGGTGGCGCTGATCCCGGTGGATTTTCCCACGGCGCAGCGCGAGGCGCTGCGGGGCGGCTTCCGGGCGATGATGCGCAAGCCGCCGCGCCACGAGGCCCTCCGGGCGCTGCTGGCCGCGAGCCTGCGGCCGGGGCACCTCACCGGCCTGCCCTTTGTGGCCGGTTCCCGCTCTCCGGACGGACTGGGCCTGCGCGTGCTGCTGGTCGAGGACAACCCCGTGAACCAGCTGCTGACCCAGAAGATGCTCGAGAATCTCGGCTGCCACTGGGACCTCGCCGAGGACGGCCGCCTCGCGCTTGCGCGCCTCGAAAGCGGCACCTACGACCTCGTGCTGCTCGATCTGCACCTGCCCGAGGTCGACGGCTACGCGGTGATCGGGCAGATCCGGCGCGGCCAGGCCGGCGAACGGAACCGGCAGATTCCGATCGTGGCGTTCGCGGCCGACGCGCAGGAGGCGCAGCGTCTGCACACCATGAACACGGCGATCAGCGACTGCCTGGCCCGCCCCTTCACCTCCGCCGACCTCGAAGACGCCCTGCGGCGTTCCGTGGGAAAGGCGTCGCGACCGGAGTCCACCGGCTCGTGAGATTCGCGGCGATCCGCCCGGACATGGCCGGTCTCCCCTGATGGAAGCTCGGCGGGCGCAAGGCGCCCCGCCGGGGGGGCAGTGTTCCCGGTGGCGGGCCGGCATGGATTCGCGCACGATCACGCCGGTTCCAAAATGAGTCGCCCGGCCGGCGCGAGCCGGCGTAGAGTGCGCGGTTTTGGATCCCATGATGCCCCCTCACGCCTCTGCGCGGCATCTCCGCGCCGTCCTGATGTTGGTCGTCGCCAATGTCTTCTGGGGGCTGAGCTTCCCGCTCAACAAGGCGATCGCCTTCGAGCACCAGCAGGTGGTCCCCGGCAGCAGCAGCTGGTTCATCACCGCCTGCCTGGTGGCCCCGCGCTTCCTGCTCGCCGCCGTGATCCTGGGCCTGTGGCTGCGGGGCGCGCTGCGCGGGCTGACGCGGCTGGAGCTTCGGCAGGGCGTGATCCTCGCGCTGTTCAACGTGCTGGGCATGGTCTTCCAGATCGACGGCCTGCAATACACCCTGGCGTCGACCTCGGCGTTTCTCACCCAGGCCTACGCCGTTCTGATCCCGCTCTGGCTGGCGCTGCGCCGCCGCCGGCTGCCGCCGGCGATCGTCTGGGTGTGCTGCGCGCTGGTGCTGGCGGGCGTCGCGGTCCTCGGGCGGCTGGACTGGCACGAGCTGCGCCTCGGCCGCGGCGAGATCGAGACCCTGATCAGCTCGCTGTTCTTCATGGGACAAATCCTGGCGTTGGACCGGGCCGACTTCGCGGCCAACCGGCCGCTGCCGGTGACGTTCGTGCTATTCGCGGTCGAGGCGGTCATCGCCCTCGTCATGGTGGGAATCTCCGCCCCGCACTGGGCCGACGTGCCGCGGCTGCTGACCTCGGTGCCGTGGGTCGGGTTCAGCCTGGGATTGACGCTGTTCTGCACCGTCGGCGCGTTCACGCTGATGAACGTCTTCCAGCCGCGCATCACCGCGACCGAGGCGGGGCTGGTCTACTGCCTGGAGTCGGTGTTTGGCTCGCTCCTGGCGCTGTTCCTGCCGGCGCTGTTCTCCCGCTGGGCGGGCCTGGACTATCCCAACGAGACGCTGACCCTGAACCTGATCGTGGGCGGCGGACTCATCACTGCCGCCAACGTCTTGATCCAGCTGAAGCCGCTGTCGAAAGCGCCGGCGTAGCCCGGGCCCCCCGCCGCCGCCGGGCGCCGGTCGGGGAATTCGCACCGGCAGACGAGCCGCCGTTCGTGGCCGGGCGTCCTCCCTGCCGGGTGGACGCGGACAACGTCAACTAATAGCTGACATTTGCTCCGGAGTCCGCGCCCGGCCCGCGCGGGCGGGTTGTCATTTGACCGATGGCCCCCGGGAGGGCGGCCGTCGCTGGCAATGTCAACTATTAGTTGACATGTGATTGGGAGCTGGGCCCATCGCGAGAGGGACGGTGTTGTCACCGGGTGAATGACGTCTCGCTTGGGCCAGGCCACTCCAGGCAATGTCAACTAATAGTTGACATGTGGCCGGGGACGGAACGGACCTCACGGCGGGCCGGCGTGAGGCCGCGATGCCGTCAGTCGGTATCCAGATCAGCGGTCGGGCGGCCGGCGAACCGGCCGGTGCGCAGAAAGGCCACGACCCGGGCGGCGACCGCGCCGCGCCAGAGCATCATCGTGTGCGAGTGGGGCACGACGAGAAAGTCGCGGGCCCCGGCGAGCCGGGCGGAGGCGACGCTGACGGCGCCGTCGTTCGGACGCTCGAGCCAGCGCGAGAAAACCGGATTGATGCTCCGCGCGCCGGCGATGACGCCGGCCTCGTAGTCGGGAGGCTGCAGGTGCGGCGCGATGGCGTCGGGCGTCGCGGCGCCCAGGCGCCGGAGATTCGGGCCGGCGAGCCAGCGGCAGATCGCGGAGCGGCTGAGCCGGTCGGCGACGCGGCTGCCGGCGTTGGGAGGTCCGAGGAGCACCACACGGCCCAGGTTGGCCGGACGGTGCTCCTGCAGATGGAGGCGGACGATGATGGCGCCCATCGAATGCGCGACGAAGTGGAGGCGGGGCGCCTGGGCGGCGCCGGCGGCGCGCAACCCGGCGGGCAGGTGTTCGCGGGCCAGTTGCTCGAGGGTCAGCGTGCGGGAGGGGTAGGAATGGATGACCACCCGGTAGCCGGCGGCGGCGAGCCGGCGGGCAAACCGGCGCAGCACGAACGCCGGCATCGCGATCCCGTGCAGCATGACGACCGTTTCCGGCAGTGGGGAGGGCGTGGCGGGCATCGGGATGCCGGACGGGCGGGCGGCGGATTCCGGACTAGACGGCCGCGGGCGGGGCCACCGCCGCCGCGGGGGCGGAACGGAGCCCGTGCACCGTGCGCCAGGTCACGGCCGCCAGGACGACCACGCCGCCGAGCAGGGCATACCGTCCCGGGCGCTCGTGGAGTCCCACGTACGCCCACACGGGGTTGAGAAGGGGCTCGATCACGGGAATGAGCACCGCCTCCAGGGCCGTGATGTGGCGGATGGCGCGCGCGTAGAGGAGATAGGAGAAGCC
>CAZKDK010000066.1:0-13749 GCA_964551145.1 uncultured Opitutaceae bacterium
GTTGATGCCGGCGCGGACGATCTCATCGGTGGCGAAGCAGAGCCAGAAGCCCGTGATGCTCAGGGTCCAGGCGTGGTTGATCGCGAAGACCACCGGGAGGATTCCCCAGATGAAGACGATGGCGATGACGAGCGGGAAGCGCGCGTCGCCGACCGTCTTCAGGGTGGATCCGGCGATGATGTTCACGGCCCGCGCCGGCTCATAGAACATGGCGATCAGCAGCAGCGTCCGGCCCAGCCGGAGGATGGCCGGATCCCGGGTGAAGATGCCCAGGGCCCAGTCGGACAGCAGCCACATCGCGCAGGCGTAGGCACCAGCGACGAGCGCGCCGCGCCGGACCGCCTTCCAATAGAGGCGGTCCACGTCGGCGAATCGCTCCGCCCCCATCCAGTGCGCCATCAGGATCTGCGCGCCGAGCGCGAGCGAGAGGGAGAACGTGATCTGGAACATCTGCACCCGGCTGGCGTAGGCGTTGGCCGCCATCGACCCGACACCCAGCGCGATGATCATCGCCGACAGGATGATCTGCTGCACGGTGTAGCTGAACGGCTCAAACGCGTTGGAGATGCCGATCCGCAGCATCGGCCGGACGACGCCGGCCATCGCCCGCGCCGCGCCCCGCAGGAAGAAGCGGATCTGCAGTCGGCCGTGCACCAGCCAGGCCGAAAGCGCCGTCGCCGTGGCCACGCTGATCACCGACGCGCCCACGACGCCGCGGATGCCCCAATGGAAGACGAGGACGAAGAGCGATGCCAGGGTGAGGTTGACGCTGGCCACCGTGAACGAGTTGTACATCAGCCAGTGCGTCATGCCCCGGGAGGAAAGCACCGCGTTGTACGCGACGAGGAAACCCAGGAAGACGAAGTAGCCGCTCATCGTCTCGAGGTAGGTCGTGCCGATGGCGTTGAGCGACACGGGCAGGCCCATCCACCGGCCGATGTCAGGGCCGAGAAACCGCAGGAGCGCGGCAAAGCCCAGGCCCATGATGACGGTGCAGAGCACGTTCAACATGTACGCGGGGACCACCTTCTCGAATTGACGGGCGCCCATGTATTGGGAAGCGACCGAGACCCCCGCACCGGCAAACGAGGGGATGACGAACGCGCCCATCCAGACGACGGGCAGCAGCTGACCCACGGTGGCCGCGATCTCGTCCGACAGGTGGCTGAAGAACCAGAAATCGACGAAGAAAACGATGCTCTGGGTCGTCTGTTGGAGAAAGATGGGCCAAGTCAGGCGGAACAGGCTTTCGGTGCGGAGCGACGGGGCGGTCATCGGCGACCGTAGAGTGCCGCGCCCGGGGCGGATCGATCAAGGCCCAAGCATCCGGGCATGAAACCGCTAATTCTCGCTAATGGTCGCCAATCCTTACCCGAATCGATTCTTGGAGGCGATCGTGGTCAGAACGCATTAGCGAGAATTAGCGCGCATTAGCGGTTTCCCCGACGACCTGCCGCCAGCCGTGTCCGGCGTCAATACGGATGGTCCTCGCTCATCGGCCCGGTCTCCGGCGCCTGCGGCAGGAAGACGAACTGCATGCCGCGAACGTAGCCCTCCGCCTTCGTGCCCGCGTGACGCATGCCGTCGACGAGACGATACTGAAAGACGAATCCCGGATAGCGGCGCCCGGCCAGGCGCTCATGGAACCGCTCGATGGCGGCCCGGAACATCGGCCACTCGTCTTCCGCCGCGCTCAGGTAAAGCCGGGCCTTCAACGGCTGGCCCGACCGGGCAAACGCATCCTCATAGCCGAGCAGCCACTCGTGGTGTTCCCGGGCGGCCGGGCTGACCGCGATGTACCCCTGGAACAGGCCGGGTTTGGTATACATCGCATAAAGCGTGAAGAGTCCGCCGAGCGAGCTTCCCGCCATCACGCGAAAACCCGGGTCGACGCGATAGGTCCGCTCGACAAACGGAATGATCTCTTGCTCGATCGCCTCGAGGAACTCGGCGGCGTGGCCCGATTCCCCGGTCGGCTTGTCGACCGGGACGGGCGACAATTCCCATTGGCGGAGCGTTCCAAAGTCCAGTTTCTCGCCCGCGTAGCCGAATCCGACGATGATGAACTCGGGCACCGTCCGGTCGTACACCAGGTTGCCGTACGAGGTCTGCACCGTGGGGAAGTCCCAGTAGGCGTCCGTCACGTAGAGCACCGGGTAGCGCCGCTGCGGCTGGCTGGCGTACGAGCCCGGAAGCGCCACCGAGATCTGGTATTGGCGTCCGTCGGCGGAACGCGGCAAGACGCGCGTCTCCGAGTCCCGGATGGAGAAGGGCGGGAACGGCGCGGGTCCGGGGGCTGCGCCGGCGTCGAGCGGCGCGGCGGCAACCAGAAGCGGGAACAGCAACGCGGGGGCGGCCAGGCGTCTTTTCACAAACCACGGTGCCACAGCGCGAACGCGCCGCAAACCGGGGCGTCCGGTTTTTCCGCTGGAATCGGCCTGCCGTCACGGGCCAGGGCGTCAAGCCGCCAGATCCGTGCCGCCGCCACTCCGCCGGCGCATGCCAATCCAGCGACGCGTTCCAGCCAGCATTTTTCACACCCACCAATGACGGGGTCACACACCCCGTCGCTACGCGCCACCCCTCTTCGTAGAGGGGATTCGATCAGCCGCACGCAAAATCCCCTCTGGAAGAGGGGTGCCCGACAGGGCTGGGTGTGTCTGTGCGCACCGGAAGATGTGAAATGGCCGGACTAGAGGCCATCCGAGGACCCTTTGGACTTGGAGGGTGGCGGGCTGTCGCCGGCAGATGTCGGGTCGGCGCGGACGGCGCCGCGCCCTCCTTCGGACGAGGCGCGGAGCTTTCGGACAACCTCTAGTTTTCGGATTGGGCCGGACGCGGCGGGGGCGCCTTCGCCCTCATCGCGGCCGCATATCTCTTGGTCTGAAAGTCCATGACCAGCAGTGCGCCCGCGCCCTGCCGCCGGATTGTCGCCTGCACCAGGCTGAGATGGGGCTGGAGGATCCAGCAGTTCTGGGCGCCCAGGTTGTCGGGTTCGTCCATCAGTCGGAGATACTCCACGTAGTGCTGTTTCCATTCCGCCGGGTCCGCGGCCACGTAGACTGTCAGCTCAGCCGTGTCCCGGTCCCCGCTGCGCTGCACCGCCTTGTATTTCGAACTCAGCTCCTGGAAGGCGGTGTCGATCGCGGTCCGCCAACCCAGGCCGCTGCGCGAGGCGCGCGAGAACCGGAGCCGGATGACCGCGCCGGTTTCGTCGACGGTCACCTCGACCGAGTCGAAGTCGATCTTCCGGCCGGGGAGCTTGTAGACCGTCCAGCCGCCGTCCGGGTGGCTTTCCAAGACCTGATGCGCGGCCGGATCGAACGGGCCCTCGGGCGCGAAGCCGTACACGTCGTTGTCGGCGATCGTGAACCGCCCGACCGCCGCGTCGGCGAGCGCCGCGTAGTCCTTGGGCGCGGTCGACTCGGGCGCCGTCTGGCACGACGCGAGCAGGAGGGTGAGGGCGGCGAGCGTGATCCGCTTCATGGACGCACGTTGGGGCAGAAGGCGGGGCCAGGCAAGTGTGAGATGGCGGCCGGCGCGCCGCGGGCGGATAATGCTTGGCGGCGGCCGGTTCCGGGATTCCATGGACGCCATGGAAGTGATCGTCCTGGGCTCGGGCACCTCGCAGGGCGTGCCGATGATCGCCTGCTCCTGTCCGGTGTGCCGCTCGGCCGATCCGCGCAACCGGCGCACGCGCTGCAGCGTACATGTCGTGCTGGGCGGGCTGCACATCCAGGTCGACGCGGCCCAGGAGTTCCGCGAGCAGTGCCTGCGCGAGGGCATCGACCGGCTCGACCTGTTCATCCTGACGCACGGACACGCCGACCACGTCGCGGGCATGGACGATCTCCGGCGGTTCTGCGACCTGCGGGACGGCGGCGCGCTGACGGTGTATTCAACCGACGAGGGCATGAGCCGGGTGATCGCGATTTATCCCTACGCCATCATGGAGCGGCCGGTGGTGCAGGGCTATCCGGCGTTCAAGCTCGCGGAGCTGCCGCCGGTGCTCGAGCTGGAGCAGGGCACGATCCGCTCGACGCTCCTGCCCCACGGGGGCGTGAACGTCCTCGGCCTGGTCTTCGAGGAACGGGGCAGCGGGGCGAAGTTCGTCTACTACACGGACTGCAAGCGGGTGCCGGCCGAGGCCCGGGCGCTGGCCGCCGGGGCCGGGGCCGTGGTGCTCGACGGCCTGCGGCCGGAGCCGCACCCCACGCACCTGAACATCGCCGAGGCCATCGAGGTCGCCCGGGCGATCGGGGCGCCGGTCACCTATCTCACCCACCTGACGCACGCGGTCGATCACGGGCCCTTCGAGGCCACGCTGCCGGCCGGCATCCGCCTGGCCTACGACGGCCTGAGGATCACGCTGTAGCCGGACGCCCGCCCGGGCGGCGGCGGCCTCAGCGCAACGCCCGGATTTCCGGGTATCTCCACAGCAGATACAACCCGTAGGCGAGCCCGACGCCGCCGCCGAACGCCGCGCCGGCCGGCGCACCCCACCGCTCGGCCACGGTTCCGGCGATGAGGGCGCCGATCGGGTAGAACCCCAGGAAGACCATCATGTACACGCTCATGACGCGGCCGCGGAGGCCGTCGGGCACGGTCGTCTGCACCAGGATGTTGGCCATGGCGTTCTGCGTCATGAACCCCAGCCCGGCCACGACCAGAAACCCCAGGGTCAGGTGGAACGAACGCGAGAGCGCGACGGCGACGACCATCGCCGGGAAGACCAGGTTGCCCGCGGTCAGCATGAGTCCCTTGCGCCCGTGGTCGCCCAGCGTGGCCATGATGAGGGCGCCGGCGAGGGCGCCGGCGCCGACCGCGGTGCTCATGAAGCCGTACCCGACCGAACCGACGCGGAGGACGTCCTGCGCGAACGCCGGGAGCAGCGCCAGGTAGCCGAACGAAAACAGGTTCGATACCGCCACCACCGTGATCAGCGGCCGCACGGTCGGGTGCCGCCAGATGTAGCCGACCCCGTCCCGCATTTGCCGGAGCGTGGACTCGCCGGCGGGCGCGCCGACGTACGGCTTCACGTCCATGAGGGCCAGGCCCGCAATCACGGCGAGGAAGCTGAGGCCGTTCAGAACGAAGCACCATTTCGCGCCCATCGTCGCGAGCGTGATGCCCGCGAGGGCGGGCCCGATGATCCGCGCCGAGTTGAACATGGCCGAGTTCAGCGCGATCGCGTTCATCAGCTCCGCCCGGCCGACCATCTCCACGACGAACGCCTGCCGGACGGGCGCGTCGAAGGTGTTCGCGAGGCCCAGGAGGAAGGCCAGGCACGCAATGTGCCACCAGGCGACGGTTCCGAGGAAGACATCGGCCGCCAGCAGGAAGGCGAGGGTCATCATGCCCGTCTGCGTCATCAGCAGCAGGCGGCGCTTCGGCATCCGATCCGCCACCACCCCGGCCCAGAGCGAGAACACCAGCGCCGGCACGCCGGAGCAGAAGGAAACCAACCCGAGTTTGAACGGCGAGTTGGTCAGCTCGTACACCAGCCACGCCTGGGCGACGTTCTGCATCCAGGTGCCGATGAGGGACACGAGCTGCCCGGCAAAAAACAGGCGGTAGTTGCGGTGCCGCAGGGCGGAGAACGTGCGCCCCAGCGACAGCCCGCGGGGGACACCGCCGGCCCCGGGCGGCGGCGCTCCGTCACCCCCGGCGGGGGGCGGCGGAGACTGGCCGGTCGAATCCATGGAACCGTTTTTTGCGGTCCGGACCCGGCCGAAACGAGCTTTTTCTGGGGCCGCGCGGCGGCAAACGCCAGGGGCGGCAAAAAACGCTTGTCAAAGGCCTACCGATCCAATCTAGATTAACCCAGTAGACATTATGAAGCTCTCAAAAAAGGGTGAGTATGCCCTGCGGGCCCTGATCGACCTCGGCATTGCGGCCGAGGTGGGAAGGAGCTTGGTGCAGGTCACTGAACTCGCTGAGAGCGAGCAGCTTCCGGTCAAATTTCTCGAGCAGATTCTCCAGCTGCTCAAGGAGGCCGGCCTGGTGGCGAGCAAGCGCGGCAAGTTTGGCGGCTATCGCCTGGCCCGGCCGGCGGGCAGGATCGCGGTCGGGCAGGTGGTGCGCCTGATCGACGGGCCGCTGGCGCCGATCAGCTGCGTGAGCCAGTCCGCCTACGAAAAGTGCTCATGCCCGGACGAGACCCACTGCGGACTGCGCATGTTGATGCTGGACGTGCGCAACGCCATCTCGGGCATCCTCGACCGCCATTCGCTGGCCGACGTGGTCGAGGTGACGCTGCGCAAGATGCGCCGCGACGGCGTGCCGCTGCCTTTCACGGGGCCGATGCGCGATCCGCGCGGGACCCCGGAACGCCGCCGGCGCGGCCGGGGCGCCCCCGCCTCCCACCGGCTGCGACCGGTCGAGGGCCTGATCAACAATCTGCTCGGGGACTACGCCATATGACCCGCGCCCGCGGAAAGATTCCCATGCCGGCGCCGCTCCGCCGCTCCCTGCGGCGGCCGGCATGCCCGGCGGCGGAGGAACCGCGGTCGCACCGATTCCCGGAATCACCATGAAAGCCACGCGGAACATCCTCCGCGCCCTCGTCCTTGCCGCGGTGCTGCCTGCGGGCCTGCTGGATGGCGTGCGCGCGGCCGACGATACCGATGCCGAGATCCGCGCCCTGCGCGACCAGATCCGCCTGCTCGACCAGAGGCTGCACGAGCTCGAGGAGCGCCAGCAGCGCAAGGAGCAGGAGGCCGCTGCGGCGGCCCAGGCGGCGCCGAAGGTCAGCCTCACCGACAAGGGCTTCACCCTGGCCTCGGGCGACGGGGCCAACTCGATCAGTTTCCGCGGCCTGGTCCAGTTCGACTGGCGCCAGTTTTTCGACGACGGCACCGGCGTCGCGCGCAACACTTTCGTGCTGCGCCGCGTTCAGCCGATCCTGCAGGGGACAATCGGACGGATCACCTCTTTCCAGTTCAGTTCCGAGTTCGGCGGCACCGGCTCGCCGAGCATCCTCGACGCCAATCTGGGCATCGGGCTGAGCCCGGCGGTCCAGTTCAAGTTCGGCAGGTTCAAGGTGCCCGTCGGCCTCGAGCAGCTCGCGTCCGACTCGTGGGCGTTCTTCGACGAGCGATCGCTGGTCACGAACCTCGTGCCGAACCGCGACCTCGGGGCGCAAGTCGGCGGCGCCCTGGCCGGCGGCACGGTGACCTATGCCGCGGGCATCTTTAACGGCGTCGCCGACGGTGGATCGTCGACGAACGCCGACTTCGACAACGATCGGGCTGCCGCGGCCCGGGTTTTCCTGCTCCCGTTCAAACGCGCCGCGGGCTCGCCGCTGCAGGGGCTGGGCGCCGGCATCGCCGCGAGCCTCGGCCGGCAGAAGACGGCCGCCGCCCTGACCGGCGGCTACCGGACGGACGGCCAGCAGACCTTCTTCAGGTATCGCAGCACGGTGGTGGCCGACGGCCAGGCCTGGCGGGTTTCGCCGCAGGCCGAGTATCGACGCGGGCCTTTCGGCGCCATCGGCGAGTATGCCGTTTCAACGGTCAACGTGCGTCCGACCGCGACCGGGGCGAAGGCGGAGCTGACGAACCGGGCGTGGCAGCTGGCGGCGGGCTACGTGCTGACGGGGGAGGATTCATCCGCCACCGGCGTCGTGCCGGCCCACCCCTTCAACTGGGAGAACGGAACCTGGGGCGCGTGGGAGGTCGCCGCCCGCTGGGCGAACCTCAAGGTCGACGACCGGGCGTTTCCGCTTTTTGCCGATCCGACCGCCAACGCGGGCGAGGCGACCGCGCTCGGTCTCGGGCTCAGCTGGTACCTCAACCGGACCGTGCGGGCGACCTTCGACTACTACCAGACCCGTTTTGCCGTCCCGGCCGTGCCGCCGGCCGCCCCGGCGGACCGCCCGGATGAACAGGTCCTGATCACCCGGGTCCAGGTATCCTTCTGACGGGCCGGCGCGCCCGCGATCCCATGAAATCCTGCCTGTTTCTCCTGTTTGCCCTGGCGGCCGCGACCGGCGCCCGCGCGGCCAAGACCGTGCTGCGCGTCGGCTATTTCCCGAACGTCACCCACGCCCAGGGCGTGATCGGCAGCCAGACGACCCGCGAGGGCCGCGGCTGGTTCGAGCAGCGCCTCGGGCCCGGCGTCGAGGTCCAGTGGTACCCCTTCAACGCCGGCCCGAGCGCGATGGAGGCGATCTTCGCCGGCTCCATCGACCTGACCTACGTGGGGCCCAATCCATCCCTCAACGCCTATATCCGGTCGCGCGGCGACGAGATCCGCGTGCTGGCCGGCGCGGCCGAGGGCGGGGCGGCGCTCGTCGTCGCGGGCGACGGACGCATCAAGACGCCGGCGGATTTCCGCGGCCGGAAGGTGGCGACGCCCCAATTCGGCAACACCCAGGACGTGGCTGCGCGCGTCTGGCTGAAGCAGCAGGGCTACCGGATCACCCAGACGGGCGGGGACGTGTTCGTCGTGCCGACGGCCAACCCCGACCAGCTGGCGCTGTTCGAGGCCGGGCAGGTCGACGCCGTCTGGACGGTGGAGCCGTGGGTGTCGCGCCTCGAGCAGGAGGCGGGCGGCAGAGTGTATCTGGAGCAGACCGACGCGGTCGTCACGCTGCTCGTCGCCAGCGTGCGCCTGCTGCGGGAGCACCCGGATCTCGCGCGGAAGTTCCGCGCGGCCCATGTCGAGCTCACGGACTGGATCAACGCGCACGGGCCCGAGGCGCGCGCGCTCGTCCGCGCGGGGCTGAGCGCCGACACGCACCGCGAATTTTCCGCCGCCCTCGTCGCCGGCGCCTGGCCGCGGCTGCGCTTCACGGCCGCGCTGACGCCCGCCCAGATGGCCGCGCTGGTGGCGGACGCGCAGGCCGCCGGCTTCCTGCCCGACGCCATTCCCCTCGACCGCATGTTCTCCGGCAAGCCATGACCCTGCCCGAAGAGTCCATTGCCGCCGGGAGCGCCAAGCTGTCGATCCGCGACGTCTCCAAGACCTTCCAGGCCGGGCGCCGCCAGGTGCATGCGCTCGACCGCGTGACGCTGCACGTGGGCGAGGGCGAATTCGTGTGCCTGGTGGGACCGAGCGGCTGCGGCAAATCGACCCTGCTCAACATCATCGCGGGCCTGGAGACGCCCGACGGCGGAACGGTGCTGACGGACGGCGAGCCCATCCGCGGGCCGGGGCGCGACCGCATGGTCATGTTCCAGGGATCCGCGCTGTTTCCCTGGCTGGACGTCTTCGACAACGTGATGTTCGGACTGAAGCTCAAGCCCGGATTGACCAAAGCCGAGCGGGTGGAGGTGGCGCACTACTACCTGAAGCTGGTCGGTCTGGAGGGATTCCTCCACGCCAACATCCACGAGCTCTCCGGCGGCATGAAGCAGCGCGTGGAGCTGGCGCGCGCCATGGCCCCGAATCCCCGCGTGCTCCTGATGGACGAGCCCTTCGCCGCGCTCGATGCGTTGACCCGCGAGCAGCTCTACGGCGACCTCCAGCGGATCTGGCAGGAGCGGCGGAAGACCATCGTCTTCGTCACCCATAACGTGCGCGAGGCGGCCTGCCTGGGCGACCGGGTGGTGCTGTTCTCGCCCCATCCGGGCCGCGTGCGCGAGGAGTTCAAGGTGCCCCTGGCGCGTCCGCGCGACATCAACAGCGTCGATCTGGCCGAGCATTCCACGGAGATCATGCGCGCCCTCAAGGGGCACCTGACGGAAACGGAGGCCCAGGAATGAAACGCGTGCTGACCGCGGTCATCTTCTTTGCGGTGCTGGTGGCGGCCTGGGAGGTCGTGTACCGCGCGCGGGTTTGGTCGCCGGTGCTGGTGCCGGGACCGGGGCAGGTGGCCCGATACCTGTGGGACAACACCTTCAACCCGTCGCGCCTCGATCCCCGGGGCGGCGTCGTCCCGAATCCGGACCGCTGGCAGCTGTTCCTGGCCATCGGCGTCACGATGAAACGCCTGCTCGCGGGCTACCTCATCGGTCTGGCCCTGGGCCTGCCGCTCGGCCTGCTCACGGCCCGTTTCCGGCCGGTCCGGGACACGCTGGGAATCCTCGCGCTCGGCCTGCAGGGGCTGCCCAGCGTGTGCTGGGTGCCGCTGGCGCTGCTATGGTTCCACCAAAGCGAGGGCGCGATGCTTTTTGTGGTCTTGATGGGCACGGTTTGGTCCGTGATTCTTGCAACCGAGACCGGCGTGCGTAATGTGAATCCCATCTACGTCCGCGCTGCACGCACCATGGGCTCCCGCTGGCTCCACATCTGGGTGAAGGTCATCATGCCGGCCTCGCTGCCGTTCATCGTCGGGGGCATGAAACAGGGCTGGGCGTTCGCCTGGCGGTCGCTCATGGCGGCCGAGATCTTCGTCACCATCCTGACCGGATTCGGGCTGGGCCAACTGCTCCACTACGGGCGCGAGCTCAACGCGATGGACCAGGTCATCGGGATCATGGTGGTGATCGTCCTCATCGGCCTGCTCACCGACAAGGTCCTGTTCTCGCCCTGGGAGGCCTACATGCACCGGCGCTGGGGCACCGCCAAATGACGCCCGGCCCGCCGCCGCCCTTTCCCTCCGCCTCAACCCCCGCGATTAATCCTATGGCCAAGATATACGACACCATCATCGACACGATCGGCAACACACCGCTCGTCCGCCTCCACCGTACGGCCCAGGCCCACGGCGCCCTGGCCGATGTACTCCTGAAGCTCGAATTCTTCAATCCGCTGAGCAGCGTCAAGGACCGCATCGGCGCGGCGATGATCGACGACGCGCTCAAGTCCGGGAAGATCAACCAGCAGACCGTGCTGATCGAGGCGACCAGCGGCAACACCGGCATCGCCCTGGCGTTCGTGGCCGCCGCCCGGGGGCTGCGCATCGTGCTGACCATGCCCGAGACGATGAGCATGGAGCGCCGCAAGCTGCTCAAGGTCCTCGGCGCCCGGCTGGTCCTCACGGAGGGGCCCAAGGGCATGAAGGGCGCGATGGCCAAGGCCGAGGAGATCAACAAACGGATCCCCAACAGCGTCATCCTCCAGCAATTCGCCAATCCCGCGAATCCGGAGATCCACCGCCGCACCACCGCCGAGGAGATCTGGCGCGACACCGACGGCAAGGTCGACATCGTCGTCGCCGGCATCGGCACCGGCGGCACCATCACGGGCGTCGGCGAGGTGCTCAAGTCGCGCAAGCCCGGCATCAAGATCGTGGCGGTCGAGCCCGACGCCTCCGCCGTGCTGTCCGGCGGCCAGGCGGGCCCGCACAAGCTGCAGGGCCTCGGCGCCGGCTTCATCCCGCAGGTGCTGAACACGAAGATCTACGACGAGATCATCCGGGTGAAGGAGGCCGACTCGGCCCCGATCTCGAAGCAGGTGAACCAGCAGGACGGCATCCCGATCGGCATCTCCTCGGGGGCCGCCGTCTGGGCCGCGCTCCAGCTCGCCAAGCGGTCCGAGAACAAGGGCAAGCAGATCGTCGCCATCATCCCGTCGAGCAGCGAGCGCTACCTCTCCACCTGGCTGTTCGCCGACATCAACCCGGAGAGCGATTCGATCGACGACTGGCTGCCGGCCCGCTAGCGGCCCGGCGGCCGGCGCAGGCCCGCGGGGGGCCGACGCGGGTCCGGCCCCCCGGCAGTGTCCGCGGCGCGGGCGCCGGCGGGCCGTGCGCCCGTCCGGGAAATCGTGGGTCCGCGGATGAAAAAGCGGGGATAACCTGTATTGGTGTCTCAATGACAGGACGAACCCAGGGCACCCGGATCCGGCGGCGCGGCGTGCGGACCCGCTCGTGGCGGTGCCCGCGGTGCGGCCGGTCGCTCGCCCGCCGCAACCAGGCGCATTTCTGCGGTTCGCCGCGGGACCTGGCAGCCCAGCTCGCCGGCAAGCCGCCGGGGCTCAAGCTCCTGTTCGCCCACCTGCTCGGGGAGATCCGGGCGTGCGGGCCCATGACCGTGCTTTCCGAGCGCGCCCGGATCGCGTTCCGCACCGGCGTCGCGTTCATGACGGTCACCTGATCCTGCCGGAAAGGCGCCCGCACCCGCGGTTCCTCCGCGTCGACACCCTCGCGCCGCGCAGCCACGCCCACCATTTCCGCCTGACCACGTCCGACGAGATCGACCCGGAGTTCGTCAACTCGATCCGCGCGGCCTATGACGTCGGCCGGCAGCGCGTGCGCCGCTGACCGGGATCGCGCGACGCGGGCGTCGCCTCCCCGCGAATCCCTAGCGCCGCCCCGGGCGGGCGGCGCGCCGCGCGCGGGCCAGCACGACCAGCAGCGCGAGCAGGGCGGTCATCGGGTCGAGGGATCCGCCGCCACCTCCGCCGCCGGAGGCCGAGCCGGACGGGGGCGGCGGCGGCGCCCCGGCGGGATTGATGGTGACGGTCGCCGGCGAACTCTGCACGCTGCCGGACGGGTTGCTGACCGTCACGGCGTAGGCGCCGCCGTCCGCGGCCGTGCTGCTGTTCACCGAATAGGAGGATGTGGCGGCGGCGGGGATGGTCATGCCGTCGTGCGCCCAGCTGTAGACCAGGTTTGCGCCGGTCGCGGTGACCGAGAGGGTGAACGGCTGGCCCGACGCGACCGTGACGGATGCGGGCTGGCTCGTGATCACCGGCAGGCTGGAGGCGGACGGGCGCATGTTGGCGATGAAGGACGCGTTTTCCCGGAGCGTCCGCGCGTTGTCGGCGGCCTTGGGGTCGCCCGCCGCGAGGCCGAGGATGTGCCCGCCGTAGGTCAGGTCCGGATTGGAATAGTAGGGCACGCGGTAGCTGGCGTACGACATGATCGTGCCGACGTCGCGGTTCGACACGTCGCGCCAGCGGTAGCCGTAGTAGTAGCGGCCGTCGTTGTCCGGGGCGTTCTCCGTCTGCCGGTCGTGGTGGCAGCCGAAATTGTGGGCGAGCTCGTGCGCGGCGATCACGGCGGATCCCGTGGCGATGATCACGGAGTAGCTGCCCGGGGTCAGCGCCTCGCCCGCGAAGTCGTTGCTCGAATAGCTCACCAGCAGCATGACCTGGTCGGCACCGTACTGGCGCCCCTGCTGTGCCGCGAAGGCCCCGAGCGGCGTGGTCGGATTGGCCAGGCTGTTGATATCGGTGTCGAGGTTGCCGGTCTCGGCGTAGCCGGGCGCCTCGACGACGCCGACGAGGTTCCAGGAGACGTTGTTGACCTGGCTCTGGGCGAGGTAGGTGTTGGCCGTCGCGATCCGTGCCGTCACGCTGTTTTCGGTCGCGGCGGCGCCGCCCAGGGCGTTGCCGGCCGCCGTGGTGTAGAGCACGAGCAGGTCGGACGTGTAGACCGTGTCGGCTGCAGCCGCGGCGGGCTGGGCCTGGGCGGCTGGCGCCGCCGGAAGCTGCACCGCGGTGGAGATGTCGGCCTCGCACCGTTCCGCGCCGAAATCGATCTTCTCGACGGCGACGCCCGCGGGCGAGATGTGGATGTCGTATTCCAGGGCGCCCGGGACGGTGACGATGGCATCCCAGCGGTCCTCGGTTCCCGACGAGTTGAGCGTCACCCCGGGCGTGCCGCTGGTCCCCGACCAGATGGTGTGCCGGCCGTCGGACACGATGCGCCGGGCGGCGAATTGGATCGAGACGCCGGGGATGGGCGAGACCGTCAGTTCCCTGGGCGCGAATTTCCGCCAGTCGGCGGCCGGGGCGGCAAGTCCCGGCAGGACATCCTGCAGGCGCGGATGCAGGACGTCGCGCGCGGGCGCCGCGGGCCGCGCGGGATCCGGTGCGGGCAGGACCGCCGCCGGCCGGGCGCCGGCCGGCGCGGCCGCC
>CAZKDK010000067.1:0-13649 GCA_964551145.1 uncultured Opitutaceae bacterium
CGAGGCCATGGCGGACGTGGTGTTGGCACGGATCCGGGGTCTGGAGGATGAACTGGAAATCCCGCCGGCAGAACGCTACGGGACCGCGAAAGTTGACCGGCAGCCCCGAACGGGCCAAAAGAAGAATTGACTGAATCGAAACCTTAAGTCGACTTAGCCACCTTACAAACTCAACAAATGCCTGGAGCGCCCGAAAACATCCATCCAGCCGTGAAGGGAATCGTGTCTCGGAGCGACAAGGAATCCCGGCTGAACCAGAGGGCCAAGGTCCTGTGGCTCTATGGTTTGTCCGGATCGGGCAAGAGCACCCTCGCGGCCGGACTGGAACGGCGTCTGACGGCCGAGGGCTTCGCGACGCATTTGCTCGATGGAGACAGCGTGCGGGCCGGCCTGAATTCGGATCTGGGGTTCAGCGACGCCGATCGGACCGAGAATATCCGCCGCGTGGCGGAGGTGGCGAAGCTGATGGCGCAGGCCGGCCTCGTCGTCATTTGTTCGTTCATCACGCCGACGCGGGCATTGCGCGCGCTGGCGCGGCGGATTGTCGGGGACGGCGATTTTCTTGAGATCCATGTGGAGGCTTCGGTCGAAACCTGCGCCCGGCGGGATCCGAAGGGGCTGTATGCCAAGGCGGATCGCGGCGAGGTGAAGCAGTTCACCGGCCGCGACGCGCCGTTTGAGCCGCCGGCGGGCGCGGACCTGGTGGTCAACACCGATCGCGAGCCGCCCGAACAGTCGCTGGAGCGCCTGCACGCCTTCGCAGTGACCCG
This sequence comes from uncultured Opitutaceae bacterium, assembly GCA_964551145.1. GTDB lineage: Bacteria > Verrucomicrobiota > Verrucomicrobiia > Opitutales > Opitutaceae > Fen-1467. Next base: position 771 of record CAZKDK010000067.1, read on the forward strand.
GCTTCGGCGGCCCCGGGGCGCGCCCGGGGACGGGGGCCCGGTCCGATCGCCGTGAGTTCCTACAATCTGACCCATCTCGCCCAGCTCGAACACGAGGCCGTCTTTGTGTTGCGGGAGGTGGCGGCGCAGTTCGAACGCCCCGTGCTGATGTTCTCGGGCGGCAAGGATTCCCTCCTCATGGTGCACCTGGCCCAGAAGGCATTCCGCCCGGCGAGGTTTCCGTTTCCCCTCCTGCATATCGACACCGGACACAACTTCCCGGAGGCGCTCGAATTCCGCGACGACCTCGTGCGCCGCACCGGCGCGCGCCTGATCGTGAGGCGGGTGGAGGATTCGATCCAGGCGGGCCGGGCGGTGGAGGAGAAGGGCACCCTTCCGAGCCGCAACGCCCTGCAGACCGTCACGCTGCTCGACGCGATCGCGGAGTTCCGCTTCGACGCCGCGCTCGGCGGCGCGCGCCGCGACGAGGAGAAGGCCCGGGCCAAGGAGCGCTTCTTTTCCCACCGCGACGAATTCGGCCAGTGGGATCCGAAGAACCAGCGGCCGGAGCTCTGGAACCTGTTCAACGGGCGCCGGCATCCGGGCGAGCACTTCCGCGTGTTTCCGCTCTCCAACTGGACCGAGATGGATGTCTGGCAGTACATCGCCCAGGAACGCCTCCCGATTCCCGCGATCTATTTCTCCCATGTCCGCGAGGTGGTGGACCGCGACGGCATGCTCCTGGCCCGCTCGCCGTACGTCCGGCTGCTCGACGGCGAGCGCTTCGAGTCGCGGCGCGTCCGCTTCCGGACCGTGGGCGACATGACCTGCACGGGCGCGGTGGAGTCGAACGCCGGCACGCTCGCCGAGATCATCCAGGAGGTCGCCGCCGCGCGCGTGACCGAACGCGGCACCCGCGCGGACGACCGGCGTTCCGAGACGGCGATGGAATACCGCAAGAAGGCCGGATATTTCTGACGGGGCGCCGCGAATCCCCTTCCCGCGACGACAACAGCCACGGCATGAGCACCGAAACGAATTACCCGGCCATGGGCCTGCTGCGGTTCACCACCGCCGGCAGCGTTGATGACGGCAAGAGCACGCTGATCGGGCGTCTCCTGTACGACTCCAAGTCCATCTTCGAGGACCAGCTGGCGGCGATCCAGCGGGCGACGGAGCAGCGCGGCGAGGATCATCTCAACCTGGCGCTGCTCACCGACGGCCTGCGGGCCGAACGCGAGCAGGGCATCACGATCGACGTCGCCTACCGCTATTTCGCGACGCCGCGGCGCAAGTTCATCATCGCCGACACGCCGGGGCACATCCAGTACACCCGCAACATGGTCACCGGGGCCTCGACGGCGAGCCTGGCCCTGGTGCTGGTCGACGCGCGCCAGGGCGTCGTGGAGCAGACCCGCCGCCATGCGTTCATCGCGTCGCTGTTGCGGATTCCCCACCTCGTGGTGGCCGTGAACAAGATGGACCTGGTGGACTATCGCGAGGACGCGTTTGCGGGGATTGTCGGGGAGTTCTCCGGGTTTGCGTCGCGGCTGGAGGTGCCCGACATCAAGTTCATCCCGATCAGCGCGCTGCACGGCGACAACGTCGTGTCCGCCTCACCCCGGATGCCGTGGTTCCAGGGCAGCCCGCTGCTCTACACGCTCGAAACGGCCTACGTCGGCAGCGACGCCAACCACGTCGATCCGCGCTTTCCCGTCCAGTGGGTCATCCGGCCGAATTCCGACCAGCACCACGATTTCCGCGGGCTGGCCGGACGCATCGCAGGCGGCGTGTTCAAACCGGGCGACGCGGTCGTGGCGCTGCCCTCGGGGCGGGTGACGCGGATCGTGGAGGTCCATGGCCTGGATGGGCCGGTGGCCGAGGCGTTTTCGCCGATGTCGGCGGTGGTCACGCTCGCGGACGACATCGATGTCAGCCGCGGCGACATGCTGGCCAAGCCGGGCAATGTGCCGCAAATCGGCCAGGACCTCGAGGCGATGATCTGCTGGTTCGACGAGAAGAAGCTCCAGGCGGGTGGCCGCTACCTGGTGCGGCACACGACGCGCGAGGCCCGGTGCGCGGTCAAGGCGGTGCGCTACAAGGTCAACATCAACACCCTGCACAAGCAGGAGGGCGACGTGGAGATCGGCATGAATGACTTCGGGCGCATCCACCTGCGCACTGCGACGCCGCTGTGTTTCGACAGCTACCGGCGCAACCGCAACACGGGCAGCCTTGTGCTGGTCGATGAATTCACCAACCGCACGGTGGCGGCGGGCATGATTCTCGACCCCGGGGTGCCGCCCTCCGCAGCGGAAGGGTACGCCGACATGGGCGGGCTGTGAGGAGCTGGCCGCCCGCCGGGAAGAAACGCGACGCGGGCGTCGCGTCCCCAAGATCGGGCGATTTAGAGCGGCGACGCCCTCGTCGCCGAAATGGTCGGGCGGGCGGCAAGGCGGGCGGGACCGGCACACGACGCAGGCGACGCGGCCCCAGCAATGCGCTTGTCCTGACGCCCGCGCCTGCTACGGTCGCCGGCCGTGCCGGTCGAAGCGCCATGGAAAATCTGGCTTGAGGCCGCCCGGCCGCGCACGCTGCCGGCGGCGATCGCGCCGGTGGTCGCGGGATCGGCGCTGGCGTGGCGGGTCGGGGCGTTCGACGCGGCGGCGGCGGTCATCTGCCTCGTCTTCTCCCTGTTGGTGCAGATTGGCGCCAATTTCGCCAACGACTACTACGATTTCGTCAAGGGCGCGGACACGGGCGCGCGCGTCGGCCCGCGGCGGGCGGTGGCGGCCGGGCTGGTGTCACCCGCGGCGATGCGGCGTGCGGTCGTGGGGGTGTTCCTCCTGGCGTTTGTGACGGGCCTGATGCTTGTCGCCTGGGGCGGCTGGTGGCTGGTGGCGATCGGCGTGGCCTGCGTGGCGAGCGCGATCGCCTACACTGGCGGGCCATATCCGCTGGGATACCTCGGGCTCGGCGACGTGTTCGTGTTCGTTTTCTTCGGCCTGGTCGCGGTGGCCGCCACGTTCTACGTGCAGGCGGGGTGGGTCGGCGCCGATGCCTGGCTGGTGGCGATCGCCATCGGGGCGCTGACCACCAACATTCTCGTGGTGAACAACTATCGCGACGCCGATTCCGATGCCCGTGCTGGGAAGCGGACGCTGGTGGTCCGCTTCGGCCGGCGCTTCGCGGAGGTCCAGTTCGCCGCGGCGCACGTGGCCGCGTGCGCCGTGCTGGTCGCGCTCGCCTGGCGGGGACTTTATGCGCAGGTGCTCGGCATCGCGCTGGCGCTGGTCTTCGCGGCTGGCGGTTTCCTGCAATGGCGGCGCCTGCGGCCGTCGCGGCCGCCCGCGGAACTCATCGCGTTGCTCGGCCGGTGCGGGGCGTGGCTCGCCGCGTATGCCATCGCGCTGGCCGCCGCCCTGGCGGTTGGGCGCTAAGGCGGATACCTGACGCCGGCGAAAAGGTGACGTGACAGCGGGAACGGCGACGAGGGCGTCGCCGCTCCAGAATGCCGACCGCGGTCGCCGACGGGCAGAATCCGGAGATGCCGGCGGGACGCCGGCGCTCCGCTCACAGCTTGGCGAGGATCTTCGCCTTCAGCGTGGCCTTGTCCATCATGCCGACGAACTGGTCGGCGAGCTGGCCGCCCTTGAACAGGAGCATGGTCGGGATCGCCCGGATGCCGAATTCGGCGGCGATGGCCCCGTGGTCGTCGACGTTGAGCTTTCCGATGGTGAGCTTGCCCGCCATCTCGGTCGCCAGTTCCTCGAGGATGGGCGCGATCATCTTGCAGGGGCCGCACCACGGCGCCCAGAAATCAACCAGCACGGGCGTGGTGGCGGTGCCGATGGTGTCCTTGAAATTCGTCGCGGTGAGTTGGGTGATGTTATCGGACATGATGGCTAGACTGACGGTGAATCTACCAAGTGTGTCAAGGGACGCGGTCGATCAGCGGGGCGTGGAGCGGTGGATGATCTCCGAGAGCTCCTTGGGCCCGACCTCCTCGAGGGGTTTGCCCTTCTGTTTCAGCTCCTCGAAGGTCTTCACCACGGTCTCGGTCATGCGCTCATGGGTCTCCTCCGAGCCGCCGACGATGGCGAACTGCTCGCCGGTGGTGATGCGCTTGTGCCCGTCGTCGTTGTCGAGCCCGACCCCAAGCAGGGCGGCCCGTCGCGGACGGCGTCGTTTCCTCACCGGTTTCACGCGGTCACAGTGCTCGCGAGGGTCGGGCTTTCAAGTTCCTTTTCGACGACGGCCTCGCAGACGATGTCGGCGAACGCGGCATCCTGCCGGATGCGCAGGCGCTTGAGGCGCGCGAGCTCGAGCACGGCGAGAAACGTGGCGATGAGGGTGCGGAGGCTGACGGTGGTAGTGAAGAGCTGGGAGAACACGAACCGCGGCTCGGCGGCCAGCCGGGCGAGGAGCATCTCCATCTGGTCGGCGACGGTGATCTGTTCGTCGTGGATCTCGCCGACGACGAGCTTCTCGGCCAGCCGGCGGAGCACGACATTGAAGACGTTCCAGAGCTCGATCCGGTCGGAGGACTGGAGCGGCCGGTCCTCGCGCAGGGAGAGGGAGGAGACATGGCGGGCCATCAGGTCGGCGCTCTCGGCGGCGAGCTCGTCGAGCTTGTGGGCGGCCTCCTTGAACCGCCGGTACTGGATGAGCTGGTGCACGAGTTCCCAGCGCGGGTCCACGGGCTCGTCCTCCGCGGCGTTCGGGTCGACCGCCTGCAGGTCCTTGGGCAGGAGCATGCGGCTCTTGATCTCCATCAAGGTGGCGGCCATGACGAAGAAATCGCCGGCCAGCTCGAGGTCGAGCTGCTGCATGGCGAAGAGCGCATCGAGGTACTGCCGGGTGACCTGCTCGATGGGGATGTCGTAGATATCGAGTTCGTTCTTCCGGATGAGGAAGAGCAGGAGGTCGAGCGGGCCTTCGAAGATGGGCAGCTTGATGCGATGATCGGCGTCGGGAGCCACGATTGGGCATGCTTGGAGAGACCGGGAGCGCGGCAACACCAAAAACGGTCGGGAATGTTTTCATTCTGAAGCCAGGAAGCCATGCCGGACCGAACAACCGGGTTGTCTTGCGCATCGCGTTCGGCGAACATGGTTATGCGAAGGGAGATCACTGAATCCATGAAAGCGTACGTCATCATCACCGGGGTGATTTTCGCCTTGATCACCGCGGCCCACATCTGGCGGATCATTGCGGAGAGTCCGCGTCTGCTGGGAGACCCGTCGTTCGTGCTGCTCACCGTGGCTGCCGCCGGCCTGGCCGTCTGGGCGTGGTTGCTCGTGCAGCGGCGGCCGCGCTAGTGGTGCCGGGACGGCGCGGCCGGCCAGTCGGTTCTTGAGCTCCAAGAGTTATTCACGCAGTGATATCGGCGGCTGGATCCTAAATCCAACCGGCCCGAAATCTCCCTCTCGCCGGTTTGGATAGGTCAACAACTCTTGTGTGACATAATCTGTTAGCCAGAACATGAACTGGCGCGTATCCCTCCTCTCCATTGGGATCATCGGCATTGCTGCGGCTTGTGCCCGAAAGCCGGATTCAACGGTCTTCGTGAACTTGGTGCCGTTTGACTCGACGGCAGCGGACGTGAATGCACTCATCCGCATCCATCAGAACCGTCGCGATCCGTCTGACTTCGCGCCAAATCCACCGCATCGCGTCAAAGGGAAAGACGGGGACGTATATGTGCGCGCTCGATTGGTCTATCCCAAGAGCAATTCGCGGACTATCGAGATTGAAGTGACATACAAGGGAAACACTAAGACGATGGAGATTCCATTGCAGGCATTGGAGGCACAAGAGATCCCGCTCCCGGGCGGAGTCTTGAGTGTAATCGCTATCAATGAAGATAGTGGCTAACCAGGCGGCGGACCGAATGCCGGACAACGTCTCCCGCTATGTTAGTCGCCACTTGGTCCGGCATCGGTCACCTTGAGTCGTTGGGCGAAGGAAGAAAACAGGCCGGCACCCACCCGCGGCAGGATGATCAGTTTGTGACCGGCGAAGGCAGACCCCATCACGTCACCCCATTTCCCACTCCAAAATCATGAAATCAAGAATCCAATTCCTCGCACTCATTCTCATCGGCCTGGTTCTCGCCGGCTGCAACTCCGCCGACCAGCTCAACAATATCCGGATCGGCATGACGATGGACCAGGTGACCTCGATCCTGGGGAAAGCCGACAGCACGAGCGCCCAAGCCAATGTGGTGTATCTGACCTATTATCTCGATTCAGGCAACCTGAACGGACGCGAGCAGCCCTACATCGTTCGACTGGTTGACGGGAGGGTGGAGTCGTTTGGCCGCTTCCGGCAGCTTTTCGATCTCTACTCCCGGCCGGTCACCAGCGCACGGCCCGGCGATCCGAATTTCCCCCAAGCCTTCGGCGTCGGCGTGACCACCGCGGCGCCTGCGGCTGCGCCGGACCTTGCCGATCAGATTGCCAAGTTGAAGGCCCTCAAGGACCAGGGCGTTCTGACCGAGGCGGAATTCGAGCGAGCCAAGGCGAAGCTCCTGTCGGATCAAAAGTAGCGCATGCAGTCGAGCCCAGCGGCCGATGCGACGACCTCCGCTGGCACTCCGGCGGAGGCCTCCTCCGCTCAGGCTGCGGAGGCCAGGGAGCACCCTCGGGAGCCGGCCTCGGCCTCGAGTCACCTTTTACGTTGGCGGCATTGAACGCGCCGTGATGAACACTCCACGCTTTGCGTGCATGCTGGCGGCTCTGGGCTGGCTCACCGCCACGGCCGGTTTCGCCGGCACCAAGACCACCTTCGACGTTGAGATGCCTCCCGGGCCCAACTTCGCGGTCGCGGCCTTTCGCTGGTGGCACCCGGCGGATGCCAAGGCATTGCTCGGGGTTGCCGTGCTCGTTCCTGGCAGCAACGACGACGGCCGGGCGCAGGTCGAGGACCCGTTCTGGCAGGACTTCGCCAGGCGGCACAGCCTCGCGCTGGTCGGCTGCTGGTTCAGGGACCCTCCACACGAGAACATGAATATCGAGAGCTATGCCCGCGCTCCCGATGGCAGCGGCCGGGCGCTGCTGGATGCGGTGGACCGCCTCGCGCGGACGGCGGCGCATCCCGAAGCGGCCACGGCGCCGCTCCTGCTCTGGGGCTTCTCCGCTGGCGGCCAGTTCAACTACGAGTTCGTCTGCTGGCAGCCGGCGCGGGTGGCGGCCTTTGTCGTCAACAAGGGCGGCTACTACTTCACCCACCTCGCGCCCGCCGGCCCGCGTGCCGTGCCTGGCATCTTCTTTGTGGGAGGCAAAGACGAGGCGTTCCGGATCCAGAGTATTCAGGGTATCTTCGCGGTGAATCATCAGGCTGGCGCCGTATGGAAACTCATCGTCGAGCCCGACGCCGGGCATGAACCTGGCAGAAGCCGCGAATTGGCAGCGGAATTCTTTGCAGAAGTCATTTCGCGCCGTCGCTGACGCTCCCTTGATGAAATGAATATTGCCGGCGCGTTTACCGCCAATCTCAACGACGACTGATGACCCGGATGCAGCATTCCCAGCGAGCCCGATTGAATACCAGACCAGGCGTCGTTGACGCGCGGTCGCCGATCCGTAGCGATAGGCATTGGCTCCCCTCATGAACAGAGTGCTTGCTTGGATTTCCGTGGGTGTCGGCGGACTCGCTTCGGTCCTCGTGCTCGCCTTGGCGTCGCCGTTCTTCTTCGTCCCTCATGGCGCGCATATCCGCCCGATGGGTTGGGCCGTGCAGGTCGCCTGCCTGGCGGGATTCGCGTTGGTCATCGGCGTTCCAGCCGCCCTCGTCGCGCTGTTCAAACCGCCTCGAAAACTCGCCCTGATCGGCCTGGTGCTTTCGCTGCTGCCTTACCCGTTGTCCGTGGTTCTCGTCCGGATTGCGGCGGCTGTCTGCGGGTTCACGCTTTCGCCATGATCACGATGGCTGGCCAGGCACCGCGGTGAATCGGCGCCCGGCTACGGCGCCCGGCGCAGGGTGGCGACGAAGAATCCGTCGGTGTCGTGCTGCGCCGGCAGAATTGTGAGACCGGTGGCGCTGACAGTGGCTGAAAACGGATGCGCCGGGGACACGGGCGAGAAGTCCGGTTGAGCGGACAGAAAAGCGGCCACGACGTCGTCGTTCTCGTGGCGGCTGAGCGAGCAGGTGGCGTAGACGAGCACTCCGCCCGGGCGGACGAGTCCGGCGGATTGCGCGAGGAGCTTCTGCTGGCGGGCGGCCTGCGCCGCGACGTCCGCGGGCGTCGTGCTCCATTTGAGGTGAGGCTCCCGCCTCCAGGTGCCGCTGCCGCTGCACGGGGCGTCCACCAGCACGCCGTCATACGGGCCCGCTGACGCGGGATCGTCCGCCAGGCGGACATTGGTGAGGCGGGCCCGGCGCGCGCGACTCCCGAGTTCCGCCAGCGCCGCGGCGCGAATGTCGTGGGCATAAACGCAACCATCCGCCCCGAGCAGGCGTGCGAGCTGGAGCGTCTTGCCGCCGGCGCCCGCGCAGGCGTCGAGCCACCGGCCGCCCGGCGCGACGTCGATGCTGGCGAGCACGAGCTGCGAACCGAGGTCCTGGATCTCAAACAGGCCGTTCCGGTAGGTTTCGAGGCTGATCACCGGGGTGTTGCCCGGAAGCGCACAGGCCTGGGAAAGGATCTCGGAGCGCCGCCACCTCCAGCCGTGGCCGGCGAAATCGGCGAAAACGGGATCCGGGTTCTCGGTCTGGAGCCGGATCCAGAGGCAGGCGCGGGCGTGCAGCGCCTCCAGATTCGGCGAAACGAACGCCGCCGGGCAGTGATCCCGGAACCAGGCGGGCACGAGTTCGTCTGCGACGCCGAGGTGCGCGGCCCGCTCCGCGATGGTCGCCGGGAGCGGCGGCCAGTCGGGCACCAGCTCCTCGCGGTACGCGCGCGTGGCCGGGGTGTCGGCCGAGAGCCAGGCGACGGCGCGGATGGCCGTCTCGTCCCCGCGCGCCTCGAGTTCCTCGATCCACGGGAGGTACCGCAGCAGGGTGTAGATCAGCTCGCGATAGAGGCGGCGGTCCCGCGCGCCGAACTCCTTCCGGCCGAGGGCCGACTGGATGCGCGCCGGGAGGTCGCGGTCGGTCCGGACGAAGGGCCGCAGGCCCCGCCACAGGCGGTCGAGCGTGCGCTGCTGATTCTGGACGATGGGAGAGGACATGGCGCCGGCACCGCGCCGCGCGTCCGGCCGGCGGATCAGAACCGGATCAGGCCGACCTGGATGTTGAAACCGAAGGATCCTTCGCGTTGGTTGCCCTGGTACCACGCCACGCCGTAGCGGATGTTCCAGGTGTTGCCGAGATTCTGGCGCAGCCCGAAAGCGAGCTCGTTCCAGCGCCGGACCCGGGCGTCGTACCGCAGCTGGACGAAACCCCGCCAGACCTCGGTGACGCGCTGTTCGTATTCCAGGTTGTACTGCTCGATCTGGCGCTGGAGGTAGGCGGACGACAGCCGCACCTGCCACCACTCGCGGTCCAGGAGCGTAAAGCCGGTATTGAGCTCGCGCAGTGCGAAGGTCCGGCTGGAAAACCGCTGGAAGAACTCGAGGCGAAGCCACGACGCGGGGGTGAGCGCCATCTCCGTGTAGAAATCCGACCAGTGCCGGCCGCCGGACGCGGGGGAGAAGTTGAGGTCCGAGGCGAGGTTGAAGTGGACCAGGTCGCGCGATCCGTAGCCCGACTCCCGCGTCTGGAGCACGTTGTCGAGCTCGAGCCGCAGCACGTTCAGGCCGTGCAGTTCGTCGATGTTGCGGATCGTGTTGAGGTCGATCGGCGGCAGCTGGGTCGAGAACACTTCGCGGTCGATGAGCGGAATGAAGGGCTGGCCCTTGTCGGCCTCGGGCACATAGCGGTAGGAGAGCTTCGGGGTCAGCAGGTGGCGCAGGCCGTCGATTTTCCAGCGGTCGTTGCGGTAGGCGAACACGCCGCTCGCGCGCAGCTCGGCGTCGACCCCGACTTCGCCCAGCCAGCGGGTGTAGGTGTCGCGGCCGCCGGTGGCATCCTCGTAGTAGGTGAGGCGGCCGCCCGCCACCGGCGTGATCGTCAGCCAGGGAGTGGCCGCGATCGCGCGCTCGAGCGAATAGACCGAGTCGAACCGGTTGCTGCGCAGGGTGGAGCCGGTGAGCAGCGGGTCCTCGCGCAGCACGGCGATGCTGCTGCTGCCGCGGGCGAAGAATCCCTGGCCGAGCGCGAGCGGCATCAGGTCGAAGCGGAGCTCCGGCAGACGCTGCTGGACGATCTCGAAGTTGTTCGGATCCAGCCGGGCGAAGAGGTCGACGAAGTAGTTGTCGCCGGCGTAGGTGCCCTCGAGGAACGAATCGGGCTGCTGCACCCCGTAGAACTGTCCGGGGCGAAAATCGCGCAGAACCTCCGAGTCCCGCCACCAGTTGAATTCGCCGTCCAGCGCGATCCGGTCGCCGATCGTCTGCTGATGGCTCCAGGACACCCAGCCGCGGCCGGCCGGCACCGGCCGGTCGAGCAGGTCGACCTTGCGTTCGCCGTGATCGTCGATGAAGCCGGAATCGAGGCTGCCGGTGACCTCCTGGTCGCTTGTCTTGAAATGGTAGTCGCCGGTCGGGCCGGCGAGGGGGCCGCGGGACGTGTACTCCCCGAGGTTGGCGCCCAGGTTGATCCCCGGCCAGAGCGGCAGGCGCAGGCCGAGGTCGAAGTACGCGCCGAGGTTGCTGCGATAGCCAATGCGGCCGGTCACGTCGCCGACCAGCGGGGCGGCGAACGAGCGCTCGAGGTGGGGCAGGCCGAACAGCCGGTGGGCGCCCAGGCCCAGGCTGCCGTGGCGGGTGGAAACCCGCCGGCCCGGCTCGTAGATGAGCTCGCGGGCGAACAGCGCGGGGGTGAACGGCCCCGGCTCGCCATAGGTCACCGTGGCGCCGATCAGCGTCATCCGCTCGCGGGTGCCGGCGGCGGACGCCGCGGTCAGGTAGATCGGTGGCTCCCCGGCGCGGACGTTCTGGAGGGCAAAATCGCCGGTGGCCAGGGCATAGGTGCCGCTGTCGGCCAGCAGGCGCAGCGCGCCCGAGGTGATGATGAAATGGCCGTGGCCGGTGACGAGCCCCTTGGTTTGGTCGTATCTAAGCTCGTCCGCGAGCAGCAGCGTGGGTCCGTAGGTGATGCGGGGGTGGCCGGTCAGCACGGCCACGCCTGTGTTCATGTCCATGGTGGACTCCTCCGCGGTGATGACGGGCGCCAGCGGCGTCACCTCGGCGGCGGAGGCGGATGCGACGGCAAACAGGAGGAGGGCGAGAGGACCGCGGAGCACGGCGGAGGGATACGGGCACCAGCAAAGACAGGCAAGCCTCGACGATGTTGCCGGAGAATCCAACACCCCGCTCGCTGGCGTTTGCCGCCACGACGACGGAAAACGCGGACGACAAACCGGCCCGGACAGCGCCGGGCCCTCCAGGCCGCGGACGGCGGCGACAATCAGCGGGCAGCCGGAGCCGGAACCGGCGCCGGGGTGGGCGCGGCGAGATTCCTGGCTAGGAACGCCTCGATCCGCTGATACATCTCGAGTTCCTTGTCCAGGTGGTGGATGCCGTGCCCCTCGCGCGACACCAGCATCACCTCGTTGGGAACGTGGCACGCGTTCAAGGCTGCGATCAGATGGCGCGATTCGGAAATGTCTGCCACCGGATCGTCCTTTCCGTGGATGACGAAGACGGGGACGCGGATCCTGTCGACATGCCGGATCGGGGAGATCGAGTCAAAGAACTCCTTCTGTTTGCCGGGATCGCCGAGCCGGCGCTTCATCCAGCCGTAGGAGGGGCTGTCAAACTGGTAGTATTGTGTGTCCTTCATGACCCGCTCCCAGTCGAAGATGCCGGCAATTGTGACCGCGCAGCGATACAGATCGGGCTCGTTGACGACGCCCGAAACCGCCAGATAGCCCCCGAAGGAGCCGCCCATGATTGCCACCCGGCGCGGATCGACCAGACCGGTTTTCAGCAGCGTTCGGGTGGCGTCGGCGACGTCGTCGCTCATCTTCCGGAACTGGTACCGGTCCTCCTCGGGGAACATCCAGTCATACCCCGGGGAGCCCCGGTAATTGGGTTGCATCACGGCGTATCCACGGTTCGCGAGGAACTGCGCCTCGGAGTCGAAGCCCCAGGAGTCGCGGACCCAGGGCCCGCCATGCGGAAGGACGACGAGAGGCGCGGGCGCCTGCTTGGAGGCGCCCGCTGGCAGCGTGACGAAGGCGTCGAGCTCGCGCCCGTCGCGCGTCTTGAACCGCATCACGCTCATCGGCCGCATCCGCACCGGATCGATCCAAGGAGCGGAGTTCTTGATGGGGCCGAAGGTGTGCTTGGCGAGGTCGACCTGGTAGTAGAACGACGGCTGCCGGTCAGAATAGACGGCGACAAGGAAGCGACTCTGCTCCCGGTTGCTGTCGATAATGGAAACGACCCTGCCAGGGAAGTAGCCGTTCAGGAGTTTCTGGAGCTGCCGGTACTCCTCGGTGAACCAGATGGTCTCGGGGCCGGCCGTGTACATGCGCAGGCCCACGATGGCGTGGGTGACCGGATGCCGGTAGAGTGACCCTGAGAAATCGTAGCGGGGATCCTCGAACAGGGTCTCGCCGAGCTGGCCGGTGGCCGCGTCCATGAATTGCAGCGCCCGCGGCTTGCCGGGCCGGCGGGGTCCCCGCACCACCAGCTGACCGGGTTTGTCGCCGCTGTCGATGACGTCGATCGCGTCGAGATCCACCGGGCATCGTTCCCAGTGATCTTCGGCGTAGCGATGCAGGGTCTCGACCCCATTCTCCTCCGTATAGGCAAAGGCCAGTTCCCCGTTGCGGTCCGCAAGGTAGCCGGCCCCGAGGCCGCCTTTAGGCAGGGGATAGCTGCGCACGAAATGGCGCTGGTTCTTTTCGCG
>CAZKDK010000068.1:0-2558 GCA_964551145.1 uncultured Opitutaceae bacterium
TCGCCTGGAGAATGCGGGCCGCGATGAGCGATTCGTAGCTCCACGCCATGGCGCACGCGGCGCTGGCCACGGTGAAGAGCAGGAGGCTGCCCAGATAGAGCGCCTTGTAGCTGATCCGGTTGGTGAGCCAGCCGACGAGGGGCATGACCACCGCGGAAGTGAGCATGAAGCCGGTCGCGACCCACTCGATCTGCTCCCGGTCGACCCCGAACGTGGCCATCATGTGCGGCAGCGCGACGTTGACGATGCTGGAGTCCAGCACGGCCATGAACGTGCCGAGCATGATGATGCCCAGCACGCCCCACCGGTTGGCCCGCAGATCCTGAACGCTAGTCATGCGCCGTGGCCCGGCCCGGCGTGGGCTCCGGCGCGGTGCCGGAATGGACCCGCACCTCCACCGACAGGCCCGGGCCGAGCGACAGGCCCGGGGGCGCGGTCACGGTGATGCGCAGGGGCACCCGCTGGGTGACCTTGATGAAGGTGCCGGAGACGCCCTCGGCGGGAATGAGACTGAATTCGGAATTGGCCGCCCGCAGAATCTCGGTCACCCGGCCGTGCAGGCGCAGCGCGGGATAGGCGTCGACCGCAATGTCCACGGCGTCGCCGACGGCGACATCGTGGAGGTATTTCTCCTCGATGTTGGCATCCACGCGCAGGGTCGCCGGGTCGAACATGCTGACCACCGGCTGCGCCGCGAGCGGCATGGCGCCGGGATCGAGCCAGCGGCGCACGACCCAGCCGTCGAACGGCGCGCGCACGGTGCACCGGTCGAGGCTGCCCCGGGAGTTGTCGACGGCGGCGGCGGCCTCCGCCACCCGGCTGCGGGCGAGGTCGACGTCCGACTTGGCGACGGCGATGTCTTCCTTGCGCGATCCCTGCTGCAGCAGGATCAGATTCTGCTCGGCGTTTTCCCGGCCCTCGCGGGCGGCATCGTAGCCGGTGCGGGCGAGGTCCAGGTCGTTCTGGGAAACCGAGGACTGCTTGAACAGGGTGAGCGTCCGCTCGTAGCCAAGCCGCGTCATCTCCTCCGCGCTGCGGAGGCGCGCGACGTTGGCCTCGGCCGCCTTGATCTCCTCCGGCCGGCTGCCGTTGACGGTCTTCTCGTACTGGGCCTCGCTCGCGGCCAGGCTGGCCCGCGCCGTCACCAGCGAGGCCTCGGCCTGTCTCAGAGCGGCGGCGGGAATGGCCGGGTCGAGGCGGAACACCACGGTGCCGGCGGACGCGTACTGGCCCTCGTGCACGTCGACCGAGATCAGGCGGCCGTTGATCTCCGGCGCGACGTCCACCAGGTGGCCGGCGAACCGGGCGTCGTCCGAGAAGACGATGCCGCGCATGAAGAGAAACCAGTAGCCGGCGACGCCGACGGCGATCGCCGCGACCACGGCCACGCCGATGAGGATCCGGCTCCGGCGCGGCATGCCGTTGCCGTTCGCTTCGACGCCGTTGTGGTCGGCGGCCGGCAGCCGGACGGCCGCGGGCCTCGTGGCAGGGGGTTCAGCGACGGCGCTCATGGGGCCTCCTGGGAGGGTGAAAGTGAGGGTGAGAGTGAAGGTGACGGCGAAGGCCGGGGCGGCAGGCCCGCCCCGTTGAGGAAGAGATCGACCACCGTCGTGTGGCTGCGCTCCGCCTCGGGCCAGGCCTCCAGCTCCCACGAGCGGGCTCGCAGCATGCTCAGCAGGTACTCCGTCAGGATCTCCGCCCGGACGTCGGTCCGGATCTCGCCCGAGGTCATGCCCTGGGCGATGACGGCGGCCACGGCCTCGGTCATGGCCTTGCGGCGCTCCCGCCAGCGCTGGCGCAGGCCGGTCGCGCCGCCTTCCATCGCGCGCTCGCCCTCGGAGAGGATGATCCGGAAGAGCGGCCGCCGGGCCTGGAAGAAGCTGACGATGCTGTCGCAGGTGCGCAGCAACCGCTCATGGAAGGCGCCGCCCTCGCCGGCGATTCCGCGCAGGAGCTGGCACATCTCGTCGAACCCGGCCACCGCGGACTGGAAAATCAGGTCCTCCTTGTCCGAGAAATACAGGTAGATCGTTCCCTTGCCGACGTCCGCCTGGCGGGCGATCTCATCGAGCGTGATCTCATGGACGCGCCGGGTGCGAAAGACCTGCTCGGCCGCCTGCATGATGCGCTGCTTCTTGTCTTGGTTATGCACTGACTGACTAGTCAGTCATATTGGAAACCAAGTCAACCCAACGATCTTAATGCGGCGATACAAAACGCGCTTGTATTTTACAGTACGCTAGTTAATCAGCGTCAGGCGATTTCGACTCAGCTCCAATGACCATAAAGACCAGAGGAACGAAAAGGACAAAATGGCTCCAGCCAACCGCGGCCGGAGTCAACCAGTCGATCGGCGACGGGGGCGTCGCCGCTCCAGCCCGCCGAGACGGCCGGGGCGGCGGGCCCAGCGGTCCCGCCCTACCCGATGCAGGGATCGGCGGGCATGAAGCGCGCCCCACCGAGGCGGCCGGGGCGGGAGCCCAGTCGTCAGACCGGCTTGAAGAAGGTGTTGAGCTCGTCGACGCCCTCGGCGACGGGGCTGGATTTGTAGCGCCGGT
>CAZKDK010000068.1:2658-13634 GCA_964551145.1 uncultured Opitutaceae bacterium
CTTTGACCGGCGGAATTCGCCAGTCGGAGACTGGCGCCACGGGAAACCGGCGGGCGTAAAGCCCGCCCCACCGATCCGGCCGGGGTGGCGGGAATGTAGGGCGCCTGTCTTGCAGGCGCCGAAATCAGATCGGCCGGCTGAAGGCGCCGGCTCTTAACTGCTAGGCAGCCCTCGGCGACGGGGCTGGATTTGTAGCGCCGGTCTTTGACCGGCGGAATTCGCCAGTCGGAGACTGGCGCCACGGGAAACCGGCGGGCATGAAGCGCGCCCCACCGAGACGGCCAGGGCGGGAGCCCCGCCGTCAGACCGGCTTGAAGAAGGTGTTGAGCTCGTCGACGCCCTCGCGGACGGCGACCGCGCTGGCCTGCAGCTGCCGGCCCTCGTCGGCGGTCAGCTCCAGCTCGATGATGCGCTCCACCCCGTTGCGGCCGAGGATGACCGGCACGCCGATGAACAGGTCGCTGATCCCGTACTCGCCGCGGACAAATGTCGCGCAGGGCGCCAGGTGCTTCCGGTCGGTCAGGACCGCCTCGACCATCTCGGCCACGGACGCCGCCGGGGCGTAGTAGGCTGACCCGGTCTTGAGCAGCCCGACGATCTCCGCCCCACCCTTGCGCGTGCGGTCGACCAGCCGGGCGATCGTGGGCGCGTCCATGAGCTCGGTGATCGGCACGCCGCCCACGGTGGTGAGCCGCGGCAGCGGCACCATCTGGTCGCCATGGCCGCCCAGGACCATTGCGTGCACCGACGACAGCGCGCACTTCAACTCCTCGGCCACGAAATAGCGGAACCGCGTCGCGTCGAGGATGCCCGCCATGCCGATGACGCGCCGCAGGGCGAAACCGGTCGAGCGGAGGGCGACATGGCACATGATGTCGAGCGGATTGGACACGGCGATGACGATCGCGTTGGGCGCGTGCTCGGCGATGGCGCGGGCCGCCTGCTTGACGATCTCGGCGTTGACCTTAAGGAGGTCCATGCGGTCCATGCCCGGCTTGCGCGGGAGGCCGGCGGTGATCACCACGACGTCGCTGCCGGCGATCCGGGCGAAGTTGTCGGTGCCCTCGATGGACACGTCGTAGTGGCGCAGCGGGCCGGCGTGGAGGAAATCCAGCGCCTTGGCCTGCGTCATGCCGCCGACGACGTCGATCATGACGAGGTCGGCGATGACCTTCTCGGCAAGGTAGTAGGTGGCAGTCGCGCCGACATTGCCCGCCCCGATGATGCTGACCTTGTAGTTGGACATGATGGCCTCGTCGTTATGCCGCGCCCGCGACCAGGTTGTCGTGCACCGTCTTGAGCGCCACCGCCGCCCCATCAAACGCCTCCCGATCGGAGGGGGAAAGTTTCAGCTGCAGGATGCCGGCCACGCCCTGCTCGCCCACGTAGGCCGGCACGCCGATGGCCAGGCCCTGCACGCCGTACTCGCCCTCGCAGCGGACCGAGACGGGCAGGAGCTCGCGCGAGTTGTAGACAATGGCCTCCACCAGCGCCGCCGCGGCCGCCCCGGAGGCGTAGAACGAGGTCGAGCGCTGGGAAAGCTGCAGGATCGTGTCGCCGGCGTTGCGGGCCTCCTCGATCAGTTCGCCGAGGCGCTTGGCTCCGAGCAAAGTCTCGGCCGGGATGCCGGCCACCCGGAGGGTGTCGCGGAGGAAAACCATGCTGGAGTGATGCGGGCCGATGATCAGCCCGGTGACCTCGCGCGGCGAGACACCGAGGGTGCTGCTCACGAGGTAGCGGATGCGCGTGGCGGTGAGCAGGCCGCCCAGGCCCATGACCTTGAAACGGTCGGCCTGCATCGTCTCCTGCACCAGGAGCGTGAGCAGGTCGATCGGTTCGACGATGTTGATGACCAGGGCGCCGGGCGCGAGGCGGCGGATGTCCTGGGCGATCGCCCGCACCGTCGGCGCGTTGTCCCGGTAGAGATCCCCCCGGTTCTGGCCGGGCTTGCGGACGCGGCCGGCCGTGATGATGACGATATCGCTGCCCGCGATGTCATCGATCCGCGCCGTGCCGTGGATGGAGGTGGAGTAACCGCGCACGGGGCCCGCCTCCATCAGGTCGAGCGATTTGCCCGCCGCGACGCCGTCCTTGATGTCGACGAGAAGGACGTTGGCGATGCGCGTCTCCGCGATGAAGAACGCCGTGTTGGTGCCGACGTTGCCACTGCCGATGATGCTGACGCGTTTCATGGGGACGATTGGGTGGGGACACAGGAACGCCGGAATGTGCCGCAGTCAAACCAAGGCGGGGGCCGCAACGGCGGCCGGGTCGATTTTGCCGGTTGCCATCGGAAGGCGGACGTGGCGAATCTGAAAGCAGCAGTAAGGATCCCATCCTGGCATCCTGGATTCCGAATAGACCCCATCTCATGGCTTCATCGTCCTCCATCGACATCGACTACGTGGCGAACCTCGCCCGGCTCGCCCTGACTCCGCAGGAGAAGGAGGTCTTCTCGCGCCAGCTCGGCGACGTGCTTCGCTACGTCGAGAAACTCGGCGAGGTCGACGTCTCGCAGGTCGAGCCCACCGCGCACGCCTCGCCGGTCTACAACGTCTGGGCCGACGACGTGCCGCAGCCCGCGCTGCCCGTCGATGCGGCGCTCCGGAATGCCCCGGCGAAACGCGACAACATGATCGTGGTGCCGGTGGTCGTGGAATGAGCGCAGGCAGCATCGAGTAGCGAGGAGCGAGCACGTCAACCATCCCCTTCCATTGTCGCAGCCAGTAGCGAGCATCGAGTAGCGAGTAGCGAGCATGACCAGCCGCCCCCATCCATCATCGACCGTCGTGACGTTCTACTCACTACTCGCTACCCGCTACTGACCACCCGCTGCCCGTTACTCTCCCGTGTCGTCTGACCTCTTCTACCAGCCCGCCACCGAACTCGCCGCGCTGCTCGAGGCCGGCAAGCTCTCCGCCGTCGAGCTGGCGACCGCCCTGATCGGGCGCACCCAGGCGGTCGACGGCCGCGTGCGGGCGTTCAATTCGTTCGACGAGGCCGACGCGCTCGCGCAGGCCCGCGCCGCCGACGCCCGCCGGTCGGCCGGCCAGGCGCGCGGCCCGCTCGACGGCATCCCCGTGGGCATGAAGGACGTCATCGCCGTCGCCGGCCAGCCGTTGACGTGCTCCAGCCGCATGCTGGCCGACTTCGTGTCGCCCTATGACGCCACGGTGACCCGCCGGCTCCGGGAGGCGGGCGCGATCCCGTGGGGCCGCCTCAACATGGACGAGTTCGCCATGGGCTCGTCGACCGAGAACTCGGCGTTTCGCCCCACGTGCAATCCCTGGGACCTCGCGCGCGTGCCGGGCGGCAGCTCGGGCGGCCCCGCCGCCGCCGTCGCCGCGGGCGAGATGCCGGTGGCCCTCGGCTCCGACACCGGCGGCTCGATCCGCCAGCCCGCGTCGTTCTGCGGCATCGTCGGCCTGAAGCCGACCTATGGTCTCGTCTCGCGCTACGGGCTCGTGGCGTTCGCCTCGTCGCTCGACCAGATCGGGCCGTTCGGGCGCACGGTCGAGGACGCGGCGCTGCTGCTTGGAGCCGTCGCGGGCCACGACCCACTCGACTCGACATCGTACCGGGCCGCCGTCCCCGACTACCGCGCCAAGCTCAAGCGCCGGGCGGGCCCGTGGAAGCTCGGCGTGCCGAAGGAGTACTTCGGCGCCGGCCTGGACGCCGAGGTCGGCGCCGCCGTCCGCGCCGCGATCGAATTCTACCGCGGGACCGGCTGCGCGATCCGCGAGGTCTCGCTGCCGGTGGCCTCGGAATACGCCGTGGCCGCCTACTACATCATCGCCACCGCGGAGTGCTCCTCGAACCTGGCCCGGTACGACGGCATCCGCTACGGGCACCGCTCGACGGAGGCGGCCGACGCCATCGACCTCTACTTCAAGTCGCGGGCCGAGGGCTTCGGCCCCGAGGTCAAGCGCCGGATCATCCTCGGCACGCACGTGCTGAGCAGCGGGTACTACGACGCCTACTACCTGCGCGCGCAGAAGGTGCGCACGCTGATCCGCAACGATTTCCTGCGGGCGTTCCAGGAGGTCGACGCGCTGCTGGCTCCGGTCGCGCCGACCGCCGCGTTCCGGCAGGGCGAGAAGTCCGCCGACCCGCTGGCGATGTACCTGAGCGACATCTACACGATCAGCCTCAACCTCGCGGGGCTGCCCGGAATCAGCGTGCCCTGCGGCTGCACGCGCGGCGGGCTGCCCATCGGCCTCCAGGTGATCGGCCAGCCCTTCGCGGAGGCGGACCTGCTCGCGATCGCCCGGGCCTACGAGCAGGCGCACGACTGGCATACCCGCCATCCGGAGCTTTGAGGTCCGGCCTTTTCACAGAGGACACTGAGAGAAAAGGAGCACACAGAGGTGAACGCCGGTATCAACCAACTAACCGAAGCAGTGATTGGCGCTGCCATCGAAGTGCATCGCGAACTCGGACCCGGGTTGCTCGAGTCTGCCTACCAAAGGGCATTGGAACATGAATTGACGTTGCGGAAGATCGCCTTCGAGTCGCAGAAGATGTGTGCTGTCACCTACAAGGGTCTCGTGATTGACGATGCCTATCGTTTGGACCTGTTCGTCGACGACCGCCTCGTGGTGGAGCTGAAGACAGTCGACGCTTTTGCCGACGTGCATGAAGCCCAGGTGCTGACCTATCTAAAGTTCATGAAATGCCCCATCGGATTGCTCATCAATTTCCGCAGCAAACTGCTCAAGAACGGCATCCGCCGACTAGCTCTGTGAGCTCCGTGCCCTCTCTGTGTCCTCTGTGACCAACATCAATTACGAACCCGTCATCGGCCTCGAGGTCCACGTCCAGGTCAAGACCCGCTCCAAGATGTTCACGCGGGTCGCCTCCGGCTATGGCGCGCCGCCGAACACCCTGACCGATCCCGTCGTGCTCGCGCTGCCGGGCGCGCTGCCGGTCATGAACAAGGCCGCCCTCGACCAGGTCATCAAGGTCGGGCTGATGCTCGGCTGCGAGATCGCCCCGGTCTGCAAATGGGATCGCAAGAACTATTTCTACCCCGACAGTCCGAAGAACTACCAGATTTCGCAGTACGACCAGCCGATCTGCCGCGGCGGCGCCGTCGAGATCGAGCTGCCCGGCCCGTCGCGCAACGTCCTGGGCGAGCACCGGCGCATCCCGCTGACGCGCGTGCACCTCGAGGAGGACGTCGGCAAGCTCAACCACGCCGGCGCCGAGAGCCTCGTCGACTACAACCGCGCCGGCACGCCGCTGCTGGAGATCGTCTCCGAGCCGGCGCTCCACGGCGCCGAGGAGGCGTTCGCCTACCTGACCGCGCTCAAGATGATCATGGTCTACGGCGGGATCTCCGACTGCGACATGGAGAAGGGCCAGATGCGCTGCGACGCCAACGTCTCCATCCGGCCGGCGGGCGAGCCGCGCCTCGGCACCAAGGTCGAGCTGAAGAACCTCAATTCCATCTCGTTCGTGCGCGACGGCATCGCCCACGAGATCCAGCGCCAGATCGCCGTGCTCGCCGCCGGCGGCGCCATCGTGCAGGAGACGCGCGACTACGACGGCGAAACCGGCGCCTCGCAGTCGCTCCGGTCGAAGGAGATGGCGCACGACTACCGCTATTTCCCGGATCCCGACCTGATGCCGGTGAAGGTCGACGAGCAATGGAAGACGAGCCTCCGCGCGAGCCTTCCCGAGCTGCCGTTCGACAAGCAGCGCCGGTTCTTCGAGCAGTACCAGCTGCCGTACACCATCACCGCGGTGCTCGTGCCCGACCGCGGGCTCTGCGACTACTTCGAGGAGGCTGCGCAGCTCTGCGGCCGCCCGCAGGCCGCCGCCAACTGGATCGCCAACGACCTGCTCCGCGAACTCGCCGGCGCCGGCGCCGCCCTCGCGGACAGCCGCGTGCGCCCCGCCCACGTCGCCGGCCTGGTCAAGCTGGTCGAGGACGGCGTTGTTTCCAGCAGCCTGGCCAAGGAGGTCTTCATCGAGATGTTCCGGTCGGGCGAGCTGCCCGCGGCCGTGGTCGAGCGCAAGGGGCTCCGCCAGTCCACCGACTCCGGCGAACTCGAGGCCTGGTGCGCCGCCGCCATCGCGGCCAACCCGAGGTCCGTGACCGATTTCCGGGCCGGCAAGGAGAACGCGATCAACGCCCTGAAGGGCTTCGTCATGAAGCAGTCGAAGGGCAAGGCCAACCCCCGGCTCGTCGACGAGATCCTGCGCCGGAAGCTGGCGGAGTAGCGCGCCCGGAGGGCGGCGCGTTCCGCTGGCCAGCCGGCGCGGGCCGGCTACTTCCGCACGGTCCAGCCGGTCCCCTTGGCGATGTCGTCCTGGATCTTCGCGAAGGCCGCGTTGACCTCGTCGTCGGTGAGCGTCCGGTCGGCGGCGCGGAAGACGAGGGAGAAGGCGAGGCTCTTCCGGCCGGCCGGGAGGCCGGCGCCCTGGAAGACGTCGAAGACGGCGACGCGTTCGACGGCGAACGCGGCGCCGACGGCGGCCTCCGCCGCGCGGGCCAGCGCGCGCCGGACATCCTCGGCCGGCGTGGCGGCGGCGACCACGAGCGCGACGTCGCGCAGCACCGGCGGGAAATGGCTGAAGTCGCGGTAGCGCTGCGGGCCGCGGGCGGCCGCGAGCTTCTCGGGCAGGATCGCGAAGAAGCCGGCCATGACGGTGCCCTCGACGCCGAGCGCCCGCACCATGCCGGGGTTCATGAGGCCGAACCGGGCCTCGAAGCCGTCGGCCGCCAGGCTGCCGACCGCGGCGGAATGGCCTTCCTGCCACCCGGAATACAGGCCGGCGACCGGCGCGATCGGCCGCGCCCCGAGGTCGACGCCCGCGCAGCCCGCCACGATGGCGACGCGGTTCTTGGCGGTGTAGAAATCGGCCGGCGGCCGGTGGAGCCACTGGCGCTGCGCCTCGCGGCTGTGCGCCTCGATGAACGCCACGGCGGCGCACTCGAAGACCTTGCCGTCGCTCTCGATGAAGACGCGGCCGGCCTCGCACAGCCGCGTGGCCTCGGTGCCGCGCGACTGGTTGAGCCGCAGGGATTCGAGCAGGCCGACCATCAGCGTGGGCCGGAGGTGCGACTGGTCCTCGACGAACGGATTGGCCAGCGCGAGTTCCTGGACCGACGCGGCGGACACCCACTGCCCGAGCTCGGCCGCGGAGCGCAGCGTGTAGTTGACGCACTCGTGGAAGTGCTGGCCGACGAGATAGTCGGTGGCGCGGCGGTTGAAGACGACCGCGGGGTCATCGTCGCCGAGCAGGCCGGGGGCAACGACCTGGCTCCGGGGAATCCGCTCGGTGCCGTAGAGGCGCAGGATCTCCTCGACCAGGTCGATCGGCCGGTCGAGGTCGCCCCGCCAGCTGGGAATGGAGACGGTCCACCGGGGCCGGCCCTCGGCGTCGAGCTCGTCGCGGACGATCGGGAGCTCCAGCGCCTCGAGCGCGGATTTCATGTCGGCGTCAGGCACCTCGAAGCCGAGCTGGCGGCGGACGTAGTCGGGGTCGAGGGTGATCTCGCTTTTCCACGGGCGGTCCTCGCCGACCTGGCAGAACGGCCCGACCGGGTGCCCCCCGGCGGTCTCGACGATCAGGTCGATCGTGCGGCGGGCGGCCTCGATCAGGGAATGCGGGTCGACGCCGCGCTCGTACCGGTAGGAGCTGTCGGTGGTCAGGCCCAGCTGGCGGGAGGTCCAGCGGATGCCGCCGGGCCGGAAATAGGCGACCTCGAGCACGAGGTCCGTGGTGGTGTCGTCGACCTCGGCGTTGGCGCCGCCCATGATCCCGGCGACGACGAGCGGCTTGGCGGCATCGGCGATGACGAGCATCCGGCTGCTGAGCGCGCGCTCCCGGCCGTCGAGCGTGACCAGCTTCTCGCCCGGGCGGGCGGGCCGGATGACGAGGCGGCTGCCGCCGATCTTGCGGGCGTCGAACGCATGCACGGGCTGGCCGGTCTCGAGCATGACGAAGTTGCCGACGTCGACGACGTTGTTGATCGGGCGCAGGCCGACCGCCTTGAGCCGCTCCTGCAGCCAGGCGGGGCCCGGGCCGATCTTCACTCCGGCGATGACGTGGGCGGTGTAGAGCGGGCAGTCCTCCCCGTTCTCCACGGTGACGCCGGCGAGCAGGTCGCGCCGCTCGGGGGCGGCCTCGGGCAGGCCGGGGAATTTCACGACCGGGTAAGTCAGGTCCCGGCGGAACCACGCCGCCAGCTCGCGCGCGACGCCGATATGGCTGAGGCCGTCCGGCCGGTTGGGGGTGATCTCGAGGTCGAAGACCACGTCGCCCGGCGGCAGCACGTCGTTGAGGGGCGCGCCGAGGGGCGGGCGGCCCTCGAGGATGAGCAGGCCGGCGTGGGCGCCGCCGAGGCCGAGTTCGTCGGGCGAGCACATCATGCCGTCGGAGAGCTGGCCGCGGATCTTCGACTGCTTGATCTTGAAGTCGCCGGGCAGGACCGCGCCGGGCAGGGCGACCGGGACGTGATCGCCCACCTTGTGGTTGGGCGCGCCGCAGACGATGGTCTTAACGCCGCCCGCGGGGCCGACGTCGACCTGGCACACGGTGAGGCGGTCGGCGTTGGGGTGCGGGTCGCGGCTGAGTACCTCGCCCACGACCACGTTCGTCAGCGGCGGCAGGCCGGTGCGGATGACCTGCTCGACCTCGAAGCCGACGAAGGTGATCGCGTGGGTGATGTCGTCGACCGGGACATCGAGCGGGACATAGGACTTGAGCCAGTTGAGGGAGACTTTCATCAGGCAGTAGCGAGCAGCGGGTAGCGAGTAGTGAGTAGCAGCCGGCGAACGGCGGGTAGTGAGCAGCGGGTACTGAGTAGGAGAATGCGGACCGGCGGAGGAAAGCGGCAGTCAGATTGCGACGCTTTGCGGAGGAACTGAATCTGGTCGGATATGCTCGCTACTCGCTGCTCACTACTCGCTACTCTCCTCACGCGAACTGCTTCAGGAAGCGGAGGTCGTTCTGGTAGAAATAGCGGATGTCATCGATGCCGTAGAGCATCATGGCCAGGCGTTCGAGGCCCATGCCGAAGGCGTAGCCGGTCCAGACGGCGGGATCGTAGCCGACGGCGGTGAACACGGAGGGGTCGACCATGCCGCAGCCGCCGATCTCGATCCACTCCTTGTGCACCTTGGGCAGGTGCTTGGCGGAGAGGTCGACCTCGAAGCTGGGCTCGGTGTAGCCGAAGTAGTGCGGCCGGAAGCGCGTCTTGGTCTCGGGCCCGAGCAGCGAGGCGAAGATGTAGTCGAGCAGGGCCTTGAGGTCGCGGACGGTGACGTCGCGGTCGACCGCGAGGCATTCAAGCTGGTGGAAGTTGGCGCTGTGGGTGGCGTCGGTGGTGTCGCGGCGGAAGGTGCGGCCGGGCGACACGATGCGCACGGGCGGCGGCTGCTTGAGCATGGTGCGGATCTGCACCGACGACGTGTGGGTGCGCAGCAGGTACTTCTCGCCGTCGACCCGGCGCGAGACGTTGCCGAAGCGCGCGCTGTCCGGGAAATAGAAGGTGTCCTTGACGTCGCGCGAGGGGTGGTCGAGCGGCGTATTGAGGGCGTCGAAGCAATAGAACTCGGTCTCGACCTCGGGGCCGTCGGCGACGGTGAAGCCGACCTTGCGCAGGATCCGGCACATCTCCTCGCGCACGAGCGTGAGCGGGTGCCAGGTGCCGGGGCCGCCGTCGGGCGAAGGCAGCGTGGCATCGATCGGGGGGCCGAGCTGGGCCGCGATCTCGGCGTCGGCGAGCCCGCGCAGCGCCTGGTCGAGCAGCGCCTGCAGCGCGGCCTTGGTCTCGTTGATCAGCCGGCCGAGCGCGGGGCGCTCCTCCTTGGGCACGGCGCCCATCTGCTTCATCAGGGCGGTGAGTTCGCCGTGCGGTCCGACCAGGCGGGCCTTGGCGGCCTCGAATTCCGGCCGCGCGCGGATGGCCGGGAGTTCGGCGCGCGCGCGCGCGAGCAGGGCGGTGAGCTGGTCTTGCATGGGAGGGAGGTTCGGGCGGGTCCGCCGGGCGCCGGCCGGTTCCGGCGGCACGCGCGGTGCGCGGAACGAGTAAGCCGACGGGGGCGGCGTTGACCAACAAAAAGGACGGGCGCTCCGAGGAGGCCCGTCCCGCAGTGAAACGGCTGGCAAACCGGAAGGCGAGCCTCGCGTGGCCCGCGCCGGACCGCCGCCTACGCCTTGGGCGCGCCGGCCTTGGTCTTCAGCGCGGCCCGGGCCTGCTCCACCAGGGATTTGAACGCGACCTCGTCGCGGACGGCCAGGTCGGCGAGCATGCGGCGGTCGAGGCCGATGCCGGCGGCCTTCAGGCCCTCGATGAACCGGTTGTAGCTCATGCCGGCGTCGCGGCAGGCGGCGTTCACCCGGACGATCCAGAGACCGCGCCAGTCGCCCTTCTTTTTGCGGCGGTCGCGGTAGGCGTACTGCCAGGCGTGCTGGACGGCTTCCTTGGCGTACCGGAAGAGCTTGGACTTGTTGCCGAAATAGCCCTTGGCGTATTTCAGCACCTTCTTGCGGCGCTTGCGCGACGCGGGGGAGTTGGTGACACGAGGCATGTTGGTTTGGTGGAGTTGGGTCGCCGGCAGGTCGCCTGGGATTTCACCCGCCGTGCGAAGTTGGAGGAGACGCGGTGATCAGCCGAACGGCAGGCAGCGCCGGAGCGGCTTGGAATGGTCCTCGGCCAAGGCCTTGGCCTGGCCCAGCCGGCGTTTCTGCTTCGGCGACTTCTGGTTGGCGTGGTGGCGCGTCCCAGGAGACCGGTGCATCAGCTTGCCGCTGGCGGACAGCTTGAAGCGCTTGGCGACGGACTTCTTGGTCTTTTGCATGGCGATGACTCCGACGGGCGGAGCGGGTCAGAACAAGTGACGCCGCCGGGGTTGGCAAGGGGAAAGTAGGGCGCGGCACGCTCGGGGCGCGCCGCGATGTCGCCGGCTTTCGCGGGGACGCGACGCCCCCGCCGCGTGGTTTCGGATTCCGGATCCGCCGGA
>CAZKDK010000069.1:0-13545 GCA_964551145.1 uncultured Opitutaceae bacterium
GGCCGTGCAGGTCAGGTTTCCGATCCTTTACGCCTGGCATGGGTACTACTACGTCGCCAACGCGGTGCTGCTGATGACGGCGGCGGGCCTGGTCCTCTGCGGCTTGATCGAGTCGGCCACGCCGCGCGGGATCGTTTGGATCCTGGTGGCCGGCCTGTACGCCGGCCAGATCGTCCAGTACTTGGGCCACGACTACCCCGTCCAGTCGATCGACCGGGGGGGGCCCTCGGAGCTGACCCGCGCGCTGCAGGCGGTCACGGAGCCCGACGATGTGCTCGTCGTGGCGGGCGAAGACTGGGCGTCGATGACACCCTACTACGCGCAGCGGCGGGCCCTGATGATCCGGCGCGACTTGGAGTACGACGGCTCGTATTTGCGCGAGGTGTTCGGCCGGCTGAAAGGCGAGCGCGTCACGGTCCTCGTGCTGGTCGGCGTCCAGCGCGAGAACCGGGACCTGCGGGAGCTCGCCGTCCACGATCTCGACATCGACTCCCGGCCGGTCATCGCCTGGGCGAACGCGACGGTCTACCTGGCGCGCGGGATTCGGGAGACGGCGATCGGCTATCTTCGGCATCAGAGCTTCATCAACCTCCGCGTGGTGGCCGAGGGCGAGCCGGCCCGGGAGACCTTCACGCGTCGCGAGGTGCCCGTGAGCGAGTTGCTGCCGGGTCAGCGGCAGATGTTCATGGCCATGTCGCCGGCCCCGGTGCGCTTCTACTCGACATTCGGGCTGAACCTCAGCGAGGAGCAGGGTGCGTGGGTGCTGAGCGCCCATCCGGACACCCGGCTTTGGTTCAGACCGGCGGCGGGCCTGCGGACCATTTTCGCGGAGTTCGCCATGCTGCCCGGCTCCTACGAGAACCTGGCGCCCTCCGAAGCCACGGACGGGGCCGAGTTCGCCATCTACGTGCAGAAGGCCGACGGGACGAAGCGCCAGGTCTTCGACCGTCTGCTCAATCCCGCGGACAACCCGAGCGACCGCGGCATCCAGAAGCTGTCGCTGACCGTCGATCTGCCACCGGGCGCCGAGCTGGTCTTCGAAACCGGGCCGGGGACGCGCAACAACTACAATCGTGACTGGGCCGCGTGGGGGCCGATCCGGATCAGGTAGCCGGGCCGGTGCCGCCGGCGACGAGCGACTGGTAGAATGCCTCGAGCTCGCCGGCGCTGCGCGACCAGCTGAAATGCGCGGCGGCGTACTCCGCCGCTCCGCGGCTGAGGCGGGCGTAGAGCGCGGCGTCGCGCCGGAGCTCGCCGACGGCGGCGGCGATGCCGGCCGCGTCGGCCCGATCCAGCACGTACGCGTCGATCCCGGGGCGCACGAGGGCGCCGAGATTGGTGCGCGGCAGCACCACCGGCCGGCCGAGCGCGAAAAACTCGGGCAGCTTGGAGGGGAAGCGGTAGTCGTTGAACGCGTCGGGTTCGCCGGGCTGCACGAAGATGTCGGCCAGCGCCAGCAGGGGCGCGAGGTGCCGGTGATGCGGGATCTGGCCCAGCGCGAGCACGTGGGGGGCGACCTCGGCCGCGAGGTCGCCGAGGAAGTCGCAGGTGTCGACGCCGGTGCGGATGAGCGTGACCGGCTGGCCGGCGCGGTTGAGCGCCAGCACGGCGGCATACAGCTCGCGCACCTCCGCGCGGTTGGCGGCGTGGACGTTGCCGTGGTAGAACAGCACCGTGGCGCCGGCGCCGCCGTCAAGCACGGCGCGCAGCTCGGCCGGGCGCGGCCGCGGCCAGAAGCAGCGTTCGTCCGCGGCGGGCCAGATCGTGTGGCAGGGCCGGCCCGGCGGGACGAATTCGCGCAGGCGGTCGAGGATCACCGTCGCTCCGTCGGCGCCGGCGAGGAAGGCCCGGCTCCGCCGCGGGTGGGAGAGTTCGGGCGGCACGAGCGCGTCGAGTTCCGCGTCCGGCATCGCGGCAAGGCCGGCCTTGGGCCGGCCGACGGCCTGGGCGAGGATCTCCAGCTCGTTGTCCTCGAGGTGCACGACGAGGCGCGCGCCGGTGCGCGTCCGCCACCGCTCCGCGAAGGTCCGGACGGACTCGCGCGTCGTCCACGCGTGGATGACATCGGGTCCGCCGCCGCCGAAAAGGTCGCCGGCGCCGGCGTACGTCGCCGCGGCGAACCGCGGGTCGGCGTGGATGTGCGCGGTCTCGACGTTGCGCGGCACGGCGACCGCGGGGCGATGCCCGCGCGCCGCGAGCTCGTTGGCCAGGCTGGCCACCTGGATGGCGCTGTTGGAAAAGAAGTCGCCGTAGAGAACGTAGAGGATGCGGAGGGATCGGGTCGCGGGCGCGGGGGGCGGAGCGGCCGCGTGGCCGGCCGCAACCGGCCCGAGCGCCGCGCGCGGGCCGGCCAGGCGCACCGGCTCGGAATTCTCCTCGTCGGTCTCGATCGCGATCTCGTGGTCGGTCCGGGCAAAGCAGACGCGTCCGTCGGCCAGGCGCGCCCGCAGGCGCAGGCGGCCGCGGCCGACCGGCAGGTTCTTCGCGGAAATGAAGCCCGTGCCGGCGGCGTGCGGGGCGCCGGGGAAGAACCCCGGGACGTCGGTGCGCGCGAGGCCGAGTTCGCAGGGGACGCTGCGGTCCCCGTAGCGGAGGTCCAGCGCCGCGAGCGGCTGAAGCGGGTGGCACGCCCAGCCCCCGACCCGCACGCTGGCCGAGACGGGCGATGGCGGCTGTTCGATCACGGCGAACAGCGGGGGCGGTTCCACGGCCAAGGTGTGCTCCCGGAAGGGGCGCCAGGACCCGTCGGCGAGGCGCGCTTCGAATCGCGCCAGATAGACGCCGGGCGGAAGGGTGCCCTCGACGGAGAAGCCGCAGCGGGCGGCGGCCGGTTCGCCGGGAAACCGCGCCGGCACGTCGGCGCGTGGCCGGCCGCCCTGCGCGGGAAGGGTGCCCGCGGGCGTCACCAGCCGCACGGCCGGCGGTTGCGCCTCGCCCGCCGCCAGGCACCAGCCGGCGACCGACACCCGGCCCAGCGGGGCGCGCAACGGCCGGGGCGTCTCGACCTCGCCGTGAAGGCCGGGAGGCGGGTTCATGACGGACGGCGGCGCGCCAGCCAGCGTTCGACCGACCGGATGAACCGGGTCCAGCGCCAGCTGCGGGAGGCCTTCATTGCGCGAAGCTCGCCATCCAGCTGCTCGATGCGCTGCGCCCGGGCGGCCGCGGTCCCCCGGGCTTCGCCCAAGTCGCGCTCGAGCTGGCGTCCGCGTTCCTCGAGCTGGCGTCCGGCCCCGTCCAGCCGGGCGATCCGGGCCTCCAGCTCGCCGCGGGTCTGCTCGAGCTGCCGGCGCTGACCGTCGAGCGCGGCGATCCGGGCGTCGGCCTGCTTGATCCGGTCTTCCGCGGCGGCGAGGCGGGCGCGGGTCTCGTTGAGCGCCTCGTTGGTGACGTGCTGCATGTGGCGCAGGTGCTGGAACTGCGCCTCCGCTTCGGCCTGGACGCCCTCCAGGTGCGCGAGCGCATCGGCCTTTTCGTCCGCCAGCGCCTGCGCCGCCCGGAGCAGCACCTCGATCTCGGCCAGCCGGGCCGCCCCGGCGGCGCCGCTGTCCTCCAGTTCCATGATCTGCACCTGGGCGAGGATCAGCTGCTCGCGCAGGCGCTGCAGGGACCCGGCGGGGTCGTCCGGCGGACGCGGCTTCATGTCCCGCCCATGAAGCGACGGAGGCCCGGACAAGTGAAGCCTTTTGTGGGCCGCCGGATGGCGGATCCGGGCGCGTCGATTGTCATCCGGGTCCGACGGGCTGGCGTGCCGGCGGTTCCGCGTCTCGGTTCAGGCTTTACCCCGGGGCGCGCCTCTGCATGGAATGCCGCCTTTCGCATCTGCCGCTTTCCGTGATCCCGCCATCCGAGAAACATCGCCCGGCATGAATCCCCCCGACTCTCCCGCTGCGGTCGCGCCGCCGGTCCCCGACGACGCCGCCGCGACGAGGACGCTCCCGAGCCAGCGGCGGACCCACCTCGCGTTGATCGTCCTTTTCGGGTTGGCGCTCCTGCTCCATTTCCGTCTGGCGATCATCGATTGGAACTCCGGATTCCTGGTGGGCCACGAGTTTCGCCAGACGCACACGGCGATCATCACCTTCTACCTCGACAAGGAGAACCGCTTCTCGCTGCACTACACGACCCCGCTGTTTGGGAAGCCGTGGTCGGTGCCGATGGAGTTTCCGATCTACGAGTGGAGCGTCGTGGGGGTGAGCCGGGCGCTGCACCTGCCGCACTTCGAGGCGGCGCGCACGGTGTCGCTCACCTGCTTCTACCTGGCGCTGCCGGGGCTTTACCTGCTGCTGGGCTCCGCGGGGCTGGCGCCGCCGAGGCGCCTGCTGGTGCTCACGCTCGCGCTGACCTGCCCGGTGTACATCTTCTATTCGCGGACGTTCCTGATGGAGTCGATGGTGCTGATGTTCTCCGTCTGGTTCCTGGCGGCATTCGTGCGCACGATGCGCGAACGGCGCCTCCGCTGGCTGGCGCTGTGCGCCCTCGCCGGCGCCGGTTCGGGCCTGATCAAGAGCACGACCTTCTTCATCTGGCTGTTTCCGGCCGCCCTCTACGGTGCCTGGTGCCTCTGGGGCGCCCTGCGCCCCTGGTCCGGCTGGAAGCCGGTGGCCCGCACGATCGCCTGGGGTCTGGGGGCGGCGGCCGTGCCCTGCGGGGCGACCTGGTGGTGGGTGAAATACACCGATGCCATCAAGATCCACCATCCGTCGGGGCACATTTTCGCCTCGCGCGAACTGACGGAGGGCAGTTTCGGACTCTACAACCTGTCGGCGCGCTTTGCGCCCGAGATCTGGCGGCAGCTGATGGAGGACTGGCGGATCGCGATCATGTGGCCCGGGCTGATCGCCGGCCTCGTGGTCCTCGGGGCCGTCTGCTTCCGGCGGCATCGCTGGCACATCCTGGGGGCGGCGGGCCTCTTCATGTTCCCGCAGCTGCTCTTCCCCTATGCGTATGCGTGGCAGGACTACTATTTCTACGCCTGCACGTTCTTCCTGATGGTCGCGCTCGGCTACGTCCTGCTGGGGGTGCTCGAATCGGGGCTGCCGCCGTGGCTGCGCTGGCTGATCGTGGTCGTACCCCTCGCCGCCATGCTGGCCTGTTACCGCGGGTATTACTACCAGGGGCAGATCGTCTGGAGCAACGGCGGGTGGGGCTTCACGGATGCCCTCAAGGTCCTCACGCCTGAGAATAGCGTCATCATCGTTTCCGGCGCCGATTGGGCCCCGATGATCCCGTACTATTCGCAGCGCAAGGCCCTCATGATC
Source organism: uncultured Opitutaceae bacterium (assembly GCA_964551145.1). GTDB lineage: Bacteria > Verrucomicrobiota > Verrucomicrobiia > Opitutales > Opitutaceae > Fen-1467. The sequence goes on from CAZKDK010000069.1 coordinate 5,259, forward strand.
CGGAGCGGCCTGCAATACGACCAGGCGTATCTGGCCCGGGCCTTCGGCGACCTGGAGGATGAGAACGTCAGCGCGCTGATCTTGGTCAAGGACGAGCGCCAGGACTGGTCGCTGATCCAACGCGCGGTGAACCATTTCAACCTGGATCCCAAGCCGACCTTTTCCAGCCCGTTCGCGGACATCTATGTGAACCTCTTTTACCGCGACAACGTCGTGGCCGCCCTCACCAAGAGCAACAATTTCAACCAGGTCACGCTCGACGCCAAGCCGGGGGAGCCCGCGCCCGGCGTCGACCCCTTCCGTTCGCTGACGCCTGGCATCGCGGGGCCCATGTTCCCCATGGTGTCGCCGCTGCCAAGGCGCATTCGGTTCGCCTTCGGATATTCCTGCTATCAGACGGATGGCGCCAGGGTGCTCAGCATTCATCCGGACAGCGATCTCTGGGTGCCGGCGCCTCCCGGGGCGACCCGGATTCACTGGGACTTCGGCATCTTGGCCGCTGCCTACGAGCGCACCGGCGGGGCGACCGATGGGGTGGAGTTCATCATCGAGGGCGAGGCGCCCGACGGCACCCGGCGCCCCATCTTCCACCGGCTGCTGGATCCCGCCCGGGAGGCAGGCGACCGCGGGTTGCAGCAGATCGACGTGCCCTACCGCGCCGCCCCGGGTGAAACGCTCGTCTTCCAGACGCGGCCGCACGGGGGCTATTCCTTCGACTGGGCCTACATGCGCCGCATCGAGGTGAAGTAGGTCAGGTGAACCGCAGCTTGCGCGCGGCGAACATCACCATGCGCAGGAGCAGCCAGCCGTGCGCCCAGCGGCGGATATTGGTCTCGCCGTAGGTGCGCTCGCGGTAGCGGATGGGGATGTCGACGATCTTGAGGTTCAGCTTGTCCGCCCCGAAGAGCAGATCGAAGTCGCCGAAGGGATCGAACTCGCCGAAGTAGCCGCGGTTGGCGGCGATCTTGAGGTAGTCGTCGCGCCGGAGGGCCTTGGTGCCGCAGAGGGTGTCCTTGACCCGCTGGCCGAGGAGCCAGGAGAACATGCCGCCGAAAAAGTGGTTGGCCACCATGTTGAGAAACTGCATGGCGCGCTTCTCCATCGGGTAGACGAGGCGGCAGCCGTTGGCGAACTCGGCCCGGCCCGACGCCACGGCGGCGTGGAATTTCGGCAGCTCCTCGGGCGGCATGGTGAGGTCGGCGTCGAGGATCATCAGGATGTCGCCCCCGGCCGCGGCGAAGCCCTCCCGCACGGCGTTGCCCTTGCCCCGGCCGGTCTGCCGGAGCGCCCGGATCCGCCGGTCTGGGAACGCCGCGAGCACGCGCTGGATCTCGGCCCAGGTGTTGTCGCGGGAGCCGCCCTCGACGAAGATCAACTCGGTGCCGCCGCCCATCTCGGGCGTGCGGCGCACCGCGGCCTCGATGTTGCCCGCCTCGTTGCGCGCCGGGATGACCACGGAGACGGTGCCGGTCGCGGCGGACGGCGCCGGTCGCGGCCGCGCCACCATGAAGATCGTGATGCAGCCCCAGGGCAGCAGCGGCGCGAGCAGCCGGTTGCAGAGCGGCGCGAGCACGGGCGTGCGCACCGGCCAGAGAACCCGCGGCTGCACCTTGATCGTCTCCCAGCCGGCGAGGTCCAGCAGGTTGGCCACGTCGCGCGGGGAAAGCCACGAACTGGGCGGCTGGCGCCGGCGCAGTCCGAACCAGGTGGCGAGGCGGAAGGCGGGCCACCAGACGTTGTTGTGGAAGTTGACGATCAGGCGCGTGCGCGGGGTCGAGACGCCCTCGAGGCGGACGAGCAGGCGTTCCGCGTCGGCCGCGTAGTTGATCGTCTCCGACACGATGATCGCGTCGAAGGTCCCGGACAGCTCGAGCTCCTCGCCGGACTGCTGGACCAGCGTGGCGCCGGGCAGGCGCCACCGCGCCCGCTCGAGCTGCGCGGCCGAGAGGTCGACGCCGGTCCTGCGCGCGGCGGCGATGTGCGCGAGCAGCTCCCCGTCGCCGCAGCCGACCTCCAGCACGGAGGCGTCGCGCGGGATGAGCAGATTGAAATAGTGGGCGAGGATGCGGCGGTAGGACCGGGCGGCCCAGGTCAGCCCGGACCGCGGCGAGTCAAAGAAGGCGGCGACGGCCTCAAGGTGTTCGCGCGCGAAGGCGGGGAGGGCGGGGGAGGTCACGGGGATCAGTCAGCGCATTTTTCCAGGACCACGAGCATCCGCGAGGCGAAAACGCGCGGCGCGATCGAGAGGAGCCGGTCGACGCCCCGGACGAGGCCCGCGGCGAAGGCCGGGCAGAGCTGGGGGCCGCGCAGGCCCCCGGCGGCGAGCCACGGCAGCGCCGGGAAACAGGCCACATCGCGGATCCGCCATCCGGCGAGGCCGTCGGCGTGTTCGCCCCGCCGGAAAATGCGCCAGGCGTTGCCCTGGGCGGCGTAGTAGCGGAGGTCGCCCGGGTTCCAGCCGGCCGGCGGCAGCCACGCGATCGGCCGGCCCAGCCCCAGCGGCTCGTGGTGGAAAAGGCCGAGGACGACGCGGCCGAGCAGGCCCATGCCGGGTTCGAAGAGGATCAGCCGGCCGCCGGGGACGAGGACCCGCCGCAATTCCGCCAGCGCCGCCCCCGGATACTCGAGGTGGTGGAACACGTCGAACAGGATGAGGGCGGACACCGAACCGTCCGCGAACGAGAGCGCGAAGATGTTCTCGGTGCGGTCGATCCAGGGATTGGGAAAGAGGTCGGTGGCGATGCAGTCCGGCAGCACGCTCTTGAGGTTGCCGATGCCCGACCCGCATTCGACCACCGGTCCCGGCGGCCGCCCTTCGAGGCGCCGCCCGATGTCGCGGTAGAACTCCGCATAGGCGGCGCGCAGCATCGGCTTCCGTTCCCAATGCCGGCGGTTCTCCTGGATCTCGACGTTATGCTGGCTGATCGCGGTGGATTTCACGCGGGGGTTGAGCGGGTTTGAACGCGGGCACCGGGCGATGGCAAGCTCGGCGGCCTGGTTGGACGATTGTCCAGGATTTGCGCCGGTATGTCCATTCCGGTCATGGGCGCCGACGGGCCCGGCGCGTTTGGTCAAAGCCAGATCCCTTGGAATCGCGCAGACCGAAAGGTCAACGGGCGCTGGAGGCAGCGGGGAAAACGTCCCACCGGCAGCCTCCCAGGCGGTAATTCCCCGCAGTCGCTGAGAAATGCGGATTGTAGTACGGGTCGGCGCGGGCGAGGCGGTCCTTCCACTGGACCGCGAAAGCCGGGAAGCCTGGCGCAAGATCCTCGCGGAACGACTCCGCGAAAGGAGTCGGAATCCTGATGGATGCGGCGACGCGGTTGCGCCAGCCAGCCGCGTCGAGGCGCAGGCTGAGGTCAAGGGCCCAACAGGGCGCGCCGAGCGGCAGTTGGATGCCGCCGGCCCTCTCGTAACGGTCGCGGCGGACGGCGAGGCAGAGCCCGGAGACGGCGCTCACCTCGCGATTACAGCGGAGCGAGCCATTGTAGCCGTCCCCATCTGCGTCGAAGCCGCGCATCATGGAAACAACTGCGCCCCGGCCGATGGTCCAGCCGGCGTCGAAAACCGTTCCCGTGGTGCTGAGCAGAATCGGCGCGACCGCGCCTGCGTCGTCCAGGGAGGCCAGCGCTCCCAGCTCGGTCAGCCAGCCGTCGGGAAGACTTGGGGGCAGAAAGGCCAACAGGACCAGAATATCGCCATGAGCACCGCCGGCGAGGCGTTGGAGGCGTTCATCCGACGGTGAATCCGGCCCGGCATCCGCGAGGATCTCCCGGACCCTGTCATCGCCGAGATTCAACTGGTTCCGCAGCTGCCCGGGACCCGCGGGACAGTTCGCTGCAGGAGCCACGATGATGGAGATGCTCTGGGTCGGGGCGGACGAATCGGCCGTCAGCCGCACGCGATGGGCACCCTGTGGCGCGACCTGACGCGGCTGGTGGACACGCGTCAGATGGGCGCGCACGGCCTCCGCCTGGCGCTGATCCATGTCACCTTTGACGTTGCCGGCGAGTGCGCTCGAGGCCGGGGCGAGACGCCACTGGTAAAGAACGCGCGGGATGTGCGCGATGCGCCGGGTGCGCTCGGTCAGACGCAGGAAGAACTCGTAGTCCTGGATACCGTCATAAGCCGGATCGAGACCGCCGGCACCACGGGCGGCTTCGGTGCGCACGCACAGCGCATGCCCGGGATACATGACTCCCAACAGAAACTCCGGCGAAAAGTCGGGTTTGAACGCCGGCCAGACCCGTTCGCCCTCGAGGGAGATCTTCTCTTCGTCCGAATAGAGAACGTCGACCGCAGGATCGGCCGCGATCCGCCGGGCGAGCTCGGTGAGGGCGTGCGGGCGCAGGCGATCGTCGTGATCGAGGAGCACGATGAAGGCATGCCGGGCCGCGGCCAGGGCATCGTTGGTCGCCCGGGCAATGCCGCCATTTCCCTTCCGGAACTGCAGATGGATCCTGGGATCAGCGGCCGCAAGGGACTCGAGCAACGGCCGCACGTGCGGGGCCGGCGAGGCGTCATCGACGATCACCAACTCCCAGTGGGCATAATGCTGGCGGCTCACGGATTCCACGCATTCGCGCAGCAGGCGCTCGGGCGTGTCATACACCGGCAGGAGCACCGAAAACTTCGGACCGGCGGCGGCCGGCTCCGCGGGTGCGTCGAGATGCGAGCCCGGAGGCCCGTCGTCGTCCGGATCGTTCCGCGCCGCCCACTGCGGGTAGTCGAGGATGAGCGGCCCGCGCGCCGGCAGATCTCCCGCCCGCAGGGCGGCGAACGGAAGCCACGTGCCGTCATCGGTCACGGCCACGACCGCAAGCACGGTGTCTTCCTCCGCGAGCGGAAGCTGAAACGCAAAGCCGGTCAAGGATGCCCGCTCGTTGCCGTGGAAATGGGCTTGCACGTCTGGACGCGGAGACGGTGCCACCTCCGCCAGCCGACGGTCGCCCGCCAGGACGACCACCGACCTCAAAGCCCGCGCAGCAGGGACATGGCACCAGCCGGCCAGGCGCAACGGATGGGGCGGCGCGGGAATCCAGCAGGACTCCTCGATATTGTGCAGGATCTCCGCGGCAGGCACCGACCAGCCGGCAAGCGGGAGCGAGAAAAGCTGCCCGGCCAGCCGCCGGATGACCGCCCGGCGCCAGGGCAGAACCCGCGCCAGGTGCTCCGCCGTATTCTGTGTGGCTTCCAGGGCAAGTTGGCGGAGCCAGAAGAACAAATGCCAGGGGAGGCCCGCCTCTGGCAGCACGCCGTCAGCGAGCGCCGGCTGGCGTCGAAGCGCCTCGGACAACACGCGGAAGCGGACGGCGTCCTCCGGGAAGAAATGGGTCCGCGCTGCAAACTCGGTGTCGATCAGGCCGGCGTGCCCGTCGGCCGCCACCAGCAGGTTCGAGGGCAGGAAGTCGCCGTTGCTCCACCGGGTGACCGGCGGGCGCGCCACCAGGATTTTCCGCAACGCGGGGAGGATCGCGCGGCCGAGCAGGTCGCGCTCGGCTGCGGTCCAGGCCGGGAGGGAGCAGATGCCGCCGGCCCAGGCCTGCCACTCGGCGGCGCGGGCTTCGTCGGTCGAGGGCTGTTCGGTCGCCGCAAGCGCGGCGGCGACCCGGGCGATGGCCCGGCGCAGGGTGTCGGGAGGAAGCGAGCCCGAGCGCGCGGCATCCTCGATGGAGATGCCATCGAAGAACGCCTCCGCCAACGCCTCGCCGTGGGCGAGCGTTTCGCGAAAGAGGGGCGCGGCGGCAATGTCCGGACAGGCGGAGGCAAACTCCGCACTGCGCTCGGCGAGGAGGCTGAGCGACGTGCCGAGGGTGAGCTTCGCCGCCCGGCCGTCCGTCAGGCGGACGCGCCAGGACGGGCGCGCGAACTCGGGGCGCCGGTCCTGGTTGCCCGCCGGCAGGGGCATCGGATCCGGATTCGGCGCCAGGCGCCCGCGGGCGCACAGCTCGTCGAACCAGGCGGGAGGTGGTGGATCGGCCATGGCGGCGAGCGTGCGCCTCAACTCGCGCGCACGAAGAAGCTGGGGACAAAATGGCGGGCCACGCCGGCGCGGGCGAGGCTGCGGTAGTGCGAGGCGAGTGTTTCCTGGAAGTCCAGCGGCAGCGGTTCGCCGTCGAAACCGTTGTGCTCGACCGGAAGCCTGCCCTCGATCAGCCGGCGGTTCAGGTCGCCGGCGTCGCCGTCCAGGCCGACGATCCAGTCCGCCAGCTTGTAGTCCGGAAACGCGCCGAAGAACTCGATGCGCGCGTATCCGGCAGAGCGCAGCAAGGCGTCGAGCTCGGTCAGCGAATAGGTGAACGCCTGGAGCTCCTGTCCGCGCGCCGCGAGCCAGCGGCGCCTGGCCAGGTCGGGCTCGAGGCAGCCCACACCGGGCACGCCCAGATGATCATCGGGGCAGCCGAGGAGATATTTCAGGCCGATCCGGTTCTCGATGCCGATCACCAAGACGCCGTCCGGCGCAAGTTCCCGGCGGGTCTTCTCCAGAAACCGGCGTTGGCGTTCCCGCGGGTCGGCACCTTGCTGAAACGCTCCGGCCCACTCGAGCACGCCGACGGCCGTGATCAGTTCAAAGTTTGTCGCAAAGGAGACATCCAGATAGTCGGCTTCGATGAAGGTCATGTGTTCGGCCACGTCCTCCTGCCGGGCCGCGGCGCGAATGAACGCCATGCGTTCGGCCACCGGCTCCAGCGCCGTGACCGGCCGCCGGGCGCCCAGCGGGCGGGCGATCTGGCCCCAGCCGGCCCCGATGTCGAGGGCGGGCCCGGTTCCGGGCGGGATCACACCAGAAAAAAAGGCGGTGCGGCGCGGGTCGGTGATGATCTTGTGGAGCCACGGCTTGCGGGAGCGGTAGCGGGCGTCGACGGCGTCGCGCCAGGGCTGTCCCGCCTCGATCTTGGCGACGAGCGCGCGCAGCTCGGCGGCCGGGGCGTCCTGAAAGCCGCCCGCGCGGGGCCGGGCGAAATGGCCGCCGGATTCAAGGCGCTGGCGCCGGCCTTCGTGGGTGAACTCAACCATGGCCGCTCACTCTCGATTTCCGTCCACCGCCCGGACACGGATTTCCATTGGGCAGTAGGCGATGCCAAACGACTTGTCGCGCGGCATGACATCGAAGCGGATCACATCGTAGCGCCGGTGGATGACCACGACCTCGCCATTCACCAAGCGCACCCAACCCAGCGACACGAAATAGACGCCGGGCAGAATGTTGAGCTGGAATTCGAACACGACTTCCACTTTCCCTGCTGCGGGGACGGCGGGCTGCGGTCGGTTCTGGAAATAGGTGTTCGTGCCGAAGATCTCCTGCCCGTGCACATCCTTGAGGGTCAGGGCATAGATGGGATCAGGGACGACGGCGGCCGCCTGACAGGTGATCGTCACGCGGGCGCGGCTGCCGGTCAGGAAACTCAGGCGGGGCCGGCCATCGCCATCGGACATGACGACCGACGCAATCTGTCCCAGTTCGCCGCCGTAGGCATATTCCTGATCCGAAATCTGCTTGTGGGCGCGCTCGTCGGTGAGGAGGACGGTGGCGCGCGAATCGGCGCGCGAGATGGTGGAACTGAGGGCCCCGGCTGCCGGGTCGACCGTCATAGGTGGCCGGCTTCCGCCTGCGGGCGTCCCGCCTTCCGTTTCCGATCTCCGGTCTTCCCTGGCCATCGCCGCCAGGTCCTCGCGGATTGCCTCCACCCCGTGCGGGCTGGTGATCAGCTTGGTGTAGAGGTTGGCGACATCGTTTGGCGAGCCGCGCGCGAGGACCTCGCCGCGTTCGAGTAGCATGGCGGTATTGCACATGCGCTTAACGGCATTGGTGTCGTGCGACACAAAGATGATGGTCCGGCCGTCCTTGATCATCTGGTCGAGCGTCGCGTGGCATTTGAACTGGAAGCGGGCGTCGCCGACCGCCAGCGCCGCGTCGATTATGACCACGTCGGCATCGACGTGGACGCAGACGGCGAAGGCCAGCCGCACGACCATGCCGCTCGAGAACGTGCGCACCGGCCGGTCGATGAACTCCTCGATGCCCGAATAGGCCACGATCGCGTCAAACTTGGCCGCGATCTCAGCCTTGGTCAGGCCGAGGATGGCGGCGTTGAGCAGGATGTTTTCCCGCCTGGTGAAATCGGGGTTGAAGCCGCTGCCCAGTTCCAGGAGGGCCGCCACGCGCCCGCGCACGCGGATGGTCCCCGCGGTCGGCCGCATCGTGCCGGCGATCATCTGGAGCAGCGTGCTCTTGCCCGCGCCGTTGCGGCCGATGATCCCCAGGCACTCGCCCGGCAGGACGTCA
>CAZKDK010000070.1:0-13481 GCA_964551145.1 uncultured Opitutaceae bacterium
GACCTTGAAATGGACGTCGGCGGAGAGCAGGGCGGTGCGGACCTCCTTGAGGGCCGCCGCCATGTTCTCCTCGGTGAGCCGGCCCACGCCGCGCAGGTTGCGCAGCGCCTGGCCCAGACGTTCCGTGAGCGTTTCGAACATGGGAGCGGAAGAGTAGGAACCACGGATGAACGCAGATCAACACGGATGATGCGCCGGACGGCGGAGGATCGGACGGTCCCCGTCACGGGGAGCACCGAGTCAGCGGTTGGTCGGGTGGGGCGGGTCGGGTCGTTGCGCGGACCCTGCGCCAGACGACATGTCAACTAATAGTTGACATCGTTCGCTGGGCGCGGGCACCCGCCGCGTGGGCCGGCGGGATTCACGTGCTCCAGAGCGTGATGACGAAAAGGACGAACCGGTAGACCCACAGGATATAGAGGGTCGCCACGGTGAGGAGGCCGGCGGACAGCCAGCGACGGATCAATCCGGCTCCGTAGACCACGGTGACCGCCCGCGCGAGGTAGACCAGGCAGACGATTCCCTCGACGCTCATCGCCGACCAATCCAGGAGGCCGGCATTCCAGGGAAGACCGAGACGGCTCCAGAGCCACACCACGACGGCCACAACGGGGAAGAAGACGGACAGAAAAACAAGCAGGTAAGCGTAGTAATGCACTGCGAAGACCAGGTGCGCCACGGCCACCTTCCGCCGATCGACGAACAGCAGGCCCACCGCGATCGCAAAGAACGGCAGCATGACCATGACGAGCGATTTCGCGTAGAGGCTGCCGGCGTGGTCAAAGATCGGGGCATACTGATCCATGGTCATCCCCCTGGCAGCCAGATGGCCGGTGACCCACCGCTGGGCCAGCGTCCGGTAGGTCTGGCCGCCGAGATGTTCCGAGAGCGAAATCGCGAAAACACCCCAGCCTGACAGGGCCTGGACGAGAAAAGAGACCACGTTCGCGACCAGGAACAGATTGAACGGCGCGACATACTGGCGGTGGCAGCCCTCCAGGTAGGCCGTCGTCAGCCGGCCGGGCGCGGCGACGAGAGTCAGCGCGGTGCGCAGCAGCCGGCTGTCGAAATGGATCATGCCCTCCAGCAGTTGCTCGAACAGATGCCGGAACGTGAGGTCGCGCTCGCTCCAACGGCGTTCGCCGCAGGCGGGGCAGTAAGCCGACGAGGTGGGGGATCCGCAGCTCGGACAATTCCAGGAGGTGGCGTGCGCGGGGTCGTCGACGGGGGTGCTCATCGGGTTTGGCCGGTAGCTCACACGTCCGGGCAGAAGCCGTAAAGCGCGTCGTCGCGGCCCTTGCCGGGCCAGTTCACCTGGTCGGTGCCCAGCCGCTCCATGAGCGCGAGGACGAGCCGGTTGAAGGCCGCCTCGAAGCCGAAGATCGAGATGAGCGGGGGCGCGTCGACCGGCACGACGTAGCCGCGCAGGCCGGCAGCGGCCAGCATGCGCACGCTGCGGCCCACCAGCTCGGCCTCGAGGGGCGAGTCGCCCTGGAGGATGATGACGGGATGCGGATGGGCGGACATCTGCTGGAAGGGCCCGTGGGCGAACTGGAGGAAATCGGACACCGGCGGGCACGGCCAGAAGAGGCCTTCCATGAACTTGCACGCGAGGTTCTGGGCGAACTCCGAGATGGGCGCGGCGCACACGAGGTTGAAGCCGCGCGCGAATTCCGACGGCGCGGCGAGCATCGCCTGCAGCAGGTCCGCGGGGGGCGCCGTTTCCAGCAGGCCCAGCAGATTGGCGGCCGGAGGGACGCGGAAGCGGCAGCCGGCGAGCTGGGCGGTGAACTGCAGACAGGCGAGGTAGCCCGCCATCGGCCCGGCGAACCGGATCAGCGTCGTGTATTCCTCGGCCAGCGGAAACACGACGAGCTCGCCGCCACCGGCCAGCAGCGCGCGCAACAGGGCGGCCCGGTCCGGCTTGCCGGCGGCGGCGGCGCCCTCCGGCGTGGTGGCGGTGAACAGGACCGCGTGCGCGAACTCGCGGTGCCGGCGCAGGGCGATCTGCGCGTTGGGCGACACACCCTGGCTGAACACGACGAGCGTGCGCCCGGCAAACGCCTCGCGCTGCGACGCAGTGAAGCCCGACAGCGGCAGGTACGCGGCGGTGCGATCCGTGTGCAGGTTGAGCAGCGTCGCGAGGTAACGGGCGTGCGCCTCCGAGCTGCCCGTGCCGGTGACGATGAACCGGCGGGCGGCCAGCGTGGCCGGAGCGAGCGGCGCGGGCGGCCGCGCCAGCATTTCCGCGAGAATCGACGGTATGCGGGCGAGGCGGGCGGCCAGGAGCTGGTGACCGAGGGGATCGGGCGAAGAGGACATCGAGGGGGCCGGCGGACGATGTGTTTCGGGGAGCGGCGCTTCTCAGTTCAGGCCGGAGCGCGTCGCCAAATCTGTAGGGCCGGCGGCTTGCACCGGCCGGGATCTTCGCGACGCCTGCAAGACAGGCGCCCTACAGGAACACGATTGGCCCGGTTCTCAGGCATCATCCCCCCAGCGAGGATTCGTCGAGGAAGATCCACTTCTCGACGTCGATCCCGTGTTCGTTGAGCGCGTCGGCGTACTCCTTTTTCTTCACGAGGCTGTCCGGGGAATTCATCACCATCTGGATCTTCCCGCTCGGGATGTGGTGCCTGAGCAGCCGCATCGAGGCATCGTAGTCGCGGCTGTCGTAGCCCACGCCGATGCGCCGATAGGCGTCGTCGGACGAGGCCGCGAAGCCCTTTTCCGTGAGCATGAGGTCGGTCGCGTAGGCTCCGAAGCCGGCGCCGCGGCCGTCGTAATAGAGCAGGAGCACGCAGCCGACGCCGTAGTTCACGATGTGCTTCACCGCGCTCTTGAACTTGTCGCGGTTGTCGACGCTGCGGAGCGGGAAGCGGTTGAAGAGCGACTCGCTCTGGAGGCGGACGATGGGAATGTCGTTGGGCCGGGGACGGCCGTGCGTGAGCAGGACGAAGTCCTGGGAGGTGACCAGGTCGTAGTAGACATGCACCCGGAACCAGTAGGGCGTGGCGAGCAGGTCGGCCGCGGCGTCCTCCGGATGCTCGCTGCGGTGGGCCGCCACGCGGGCGGAGTCGATCTTCACGAAGTACCGGCTGTCGCGGATCGCCTGGTGGCCGAGCACCAGCGGCTTGGGGCCGGCCATGAAGCGCTCGAGGTGCTTGTGGGCGGACAGCTCCTTGAACTGGGCCTCGGTGAGCAGGATGTCGTCGTCGACGGGCTTCACGGGCAGCAGGTAGGCCGCGGAGTAGATGAAGCGCTGGGCGCTGGGCAGCGCATGCGGCCGGAACGGGACGACGGTCTCCGGGGGCACCGTGGGTCGGAGGGTGGAATGGCCGGTGTGGACGAGGATGTGGCCGGCGTCGGCCTTGGATGCGAGGTAGGCGAGGTTGAAGGGCGACGGCGCGTACTCCAGCCGCTCGGTGCCGGCGACCGGCAGGCCCTGCGCCTTGAGCGCCGCGACCTTGTCGGGATTGTTGGTCAGGACGATGAACGAGCCCTTGATGCCGAGCAGGTGGCAGATGTGGGAGATGTTCTCGTACTGGCGGTGATCCTTCTTGAGGCCCATGATGCGGTAGGCCTGGAAGGTGGAGATGCGGTCGAGCGAGGCCTGCACGAGCATCCGGTCGCGCGCCTTGGCGACGTAGCCGACGCCGCGCCCCTCCTGCATGAGGTAGAAGATCACGCCGTTGCCCTTTTCGGAGATGACCTTGAACGCGCCCTCCAGCTGCTGCACACAGTCGCAGTCGCAGCCGCGCAGCGTCTCGCTGGTGACGCACGACGAGTGCACACGCGTGTAGAGCGTGGCCCCGCGGGTGATGTCGCCGTACGCGAGGGCGATGATATAGCTCTTGTTGATGATGTCCTGGAAAATGTAGGCCCGGAAGGTGCCGAAGCGGGTCTCAAGGCCGCAGGCGGCGAGGTAGAGCGTGGTGCCGTAGAGCGGGCGCTCGTCGATGCGCGCCAGCCGGGTGACCGCGCCCGCGCCGTATTGGAGTTGGCGCACCAGGGCGTCGATGTCGGGCGCCGCCGCGCTGGTGGCCGCGATGGGCTCGTCGATTCCGCGAACCGGCGCCGCTTCGGTTCCGTTTTTCATCTTCGGCATGACGTGAACGTAGTGCCGGTTCGCGCGAGTTGCACGGGGAAATTGCCGGGCGGAAAAGGGGGAGCCGGGTGGCGGACGCGTCGCCGGCGGGAGTACGGAGTTTCCAGCGAGGGACCAAGAGAAAGAGCAAGAGAACGAGAACGATGCACCCGTTGGGGATAAGAACGCGTCGGTTGGCGAGAGGCGGCTTGCCCTCGGATTGGCGCCGACCTACGGTCTGCGCATTCCACTCCGTGCGCATCATTGACGCCCATGTGCATTGCTATCCGCCCGAGGTCGGCCGCGATCCGGCGGCGTGGGCGGCCGCGCAGGGCGAGACCCACTGGGCCGCGCTGTGCACGCGGCGGCGCCGGGACGGCCGGCCGGTGCAGACGTTTCCCACGGTCGCCGGGCTGCTGCGGGACATGGATGCCGCGGGCGTCGAGAAATCCGTGCTGCTGGGCTGGTACTGGGAACATCCGGGCACGGCGGCCTGGCAGAACCGGTTCTACGCGCAGTGCGTGCGCGAGCATCCGGACCGGCTGGCCGCGTTTGCCACGGTTCATCCCGCGGCCGGGGAGGCCGGGGTGACGGCGGAGCTGCGCCGCGCGCGGGAGGAAGGCCTGTGCGGTCTCGGCGAGTTGTCGCCGCATGCCCAGGGCTGTGCGGTCGACGACCCGGTGCTGGCCGCGGCGCTGGCGCTGGCGGGACAGCTGCGCATGCCGGTCAACCTGCACGCCGCCGATCCGCAGGCGGGCCGCTATCCCGGGCGGGTGGAGACGCCGGCGGACGACTTCGTGCGGCTGGCGCGCGCGCATCCGTCGGTCGCATTCATCCTGGCCCACTGGGGCGGGGGCCTGCTGTTCCGGGAGGCCGGCCCGGTGGCGCGGCCCGACCTGGCCAACGTCGTCTACGACACCGCGGCGTCGCCGCTCTGCTACGACGACCGCATCTGGCGGTCGGCGTTCGACGTGGTGCCGCCATCGAAGGTGATCTTCGGTTCCGACTATCCCCTGATCCTGTATCCGAAGACGGAGGCGGAGCCGGGCTGGGGGAAGCTGCTGGCGGAGATCGGCGCGGCGGGACTGACCGCGGCGGAGTCCGGTCCGCTGCTGGCCGGCAATGCCGCGCGCCTGCTGGGTTTGTAGCCGGCCTCGGTGAGGCCGGCCGGGATGTCGAAGCGGGCCGGGGTCGGCGCCCCCGGCTACAACGCCGGACCACGCAAGCTTGCAATGAAGCGCGCGGTGGGCGACCGGTAGGGCGCGCATCCGCATGAGCGACCAGCCGCCCATCGTCCAGTTTCGGGCCGTGACCAAGCGCTTCGGGCAGGGGCCGGTCGTGCTCGACCGGCTCACGCTCGACGTGGCGGCGGGCGAATTCGTGAGCGTGATCGGCCCGAGCGGCTGCGGCAAATCCACGCTCCTGCGGCTGGTCTCGGCGCTGAGCCCGGTGACGGCGGGCACGCTGGCGGTGGAGGGCCGGCCGCCGGCGGAGGCCCGCGAGCACCTGGCCTTCGTGTTCCAGGAGGCGACCCTCCTGCCCTGGCAGACGGCGGCGGAGAACGTGGAGCTGCCGCTGCGCCTGCGGGGGGTGCCGCCGGCCGCGCGGCGCGCGCAGGCGGAGGCGCTGCTGGCGCTCGTGCGGCTGCGCGAGGCGGGGCCGCTGTATCCGCGGCAGCTTTCCGGCGGCATGAAGATGCGCGTGTCGATCGCGCGGGCGCTCTCGCGCGAGCCGCGCATCCTGCTGCTCGACGAGCCGTTCGGGGCGCTCGACGAGATGACGCGCAACCACCTCAACGAGGAGCTGCTCGACTGGCGGGAGAAGGCGCCCTTCACGGCGCTGTTCGTGACCCACTCGGTGGCCGAGGCGGTGTTCCTTTCGACGCGCATCGTGGTGCTGGCGGCCGGGCCGGGGCGGATCCGCGGCGAGGTGCCGGTCGTTTTCGCCGGGGCGCGCACGGCCGGCCTGCGGGAGCGGCCGGAGTATTTCGCCAAGGTGGCCGAGGTCACCCGCCTGCTGCACGCGGCGGAAACGGAGGCGGCGGCATGAGACGCCGCGACGCCGTCTACTGGCTGCTGCCCGTGCTGTCGGGCCTGGTGGGGATCGCCGTCTGGCACGCGGTGCGGGCGGCGACGGGCCTGCAGAGCTGGATCCTCCCGACGCCCGGGGAGGTGATGACGGCCGCCTGGGCCGAGCGCGCGACGCTGCTGCGGGCGGCCGGCACCACGGCCTGGGGCGCGCTGGGCGGGTTCCTGGCGGCCTCCGCGGCGGGGCTCGGCATCGCGCTCGGGCTGGGCGGGGCGCGCTGGCTGCGCACGGGACTCTATCCCTGGCTGCTGGTGCTGCAGATGACGCCGGTGATCGTGCTCGCGCCGATCATCGTGCTCTGGGCCGGTCCGGGCCTGCCCGGGATCATCACGGTGACGTTCCTGATCAGCTTCTTCCCGATCGTGGTGAACACGACGCAGGGCCTGCTTTCGGCGGAGGCGAACATGGCCGACCTGTTCCGGATGTATGGCGCGACGCGGTGGCAGGATCTGCGGCTGCTGCGGCTGCCCGTGGCCATGCCGTATTTCCTGGCGGGTCTGCGCATCGCGGCGACGCTGGCGCCGATCGGCGCCATTTTTGGCGAATACCTCGTGGGCAATGCGGCGGGCGGGACCGGGGGCCTCGGCTTCCTGGTCTACGTCTACAACACGCAGATCAAAATCCCGGCCCTGTTTGCGACGGCGCTGATCAGCTGTTTACTGGGATTCGTCTTCGTGGCCGCCGTGGCGTGGCTGAGCTGGGCGGTGCTCCACCGCTGGCACGATTCGTACGAGCGCCACGACCGGTAGGAATCCGCGCACATGTCTGCAAACCGTGGTCTTCGACTATGAACGCACTTCCCGGCACCAACAATCGTGGCGCGCGCGGATTCCTTAGCCGGCGCGGGGCGCCGGCGGGACGGAAATTCACGATGGTCGCGGGCAATGGACTGGCAGCCGCACTGGGGCTGGTGGCGGCTTTGTGGGTTGCCGGCTGCGGGCGGCGGGCGCCGGAGACGCCGAACGGCCTGATTCCCGTGCGACTGCAGACGGATTGGTTCCCCGAGCCGGAGCACGGCGGCTATTATCAGGCGCAGGCCCGGGGGCTCTACGCGGCGGAGGGCCTGGACGTGCGCATCATCCCGGGCGGGCCGAACTCGGGGTATCTGACGGCGGTGGCCACCGGGCGCGCCGACCTCGGCACGGGCAACAGCGACGACGTGATCACGGCCATCGCGCGCGGCGTGCCCGTCAAGATCGTCGCGGCGGAGATGCAGCACGATGCGCAGGGGATCCTGTTTCACGACGAACATCCGGTGCGGTCCGTCCGCGACCTGGACGGCAAGGTGATCATGGCCGGCCCGGCCTCGGTGTGGGTGCAATTCATCCAGAAGCATTACGGCGTGAAATTCAGCCTGCGGCCCCTGGCGGGCGACCTGGCGCGCTTTATGAACGACCCGGCGTTCCTCCAGCAGTGCTTCGTGACGAACGAGCCGTTCTTCGCGCGGGAGCGCGGCGCCCGCGCCGGTGCGGTCCTCGTGTCGGCGCTCTGCCCCGAGTACGATCCGTACCGGGTGGTGTTTGCGAGCGACGCCTTCCTGGCCCGGCACCCGGAGATCGTCCGGCGTTTCGTGCGCGCCAGCGTGCAGGGATGGGAGGACTACCTGACGGGCGATCCGGCCCCGGCGAACGCGCGCCTGCGGCAGCTCCGCCCCGATCTGCCGGCCGCCTTCTTCGCCTACTGCATCGCGGAGATGAAGGACCGGCACCTGGTGCTCGGCGACCCGGCGCGCGGCGAGCGGATGGGCCTGTTGACGCGCGAGCGCCTGGCCCGGCAGATCGCGTTGCTGCGCGACGTGGGCGTGCTGGAGAAACCGGTCGCGGTGGACGACGTCGCCACGCTTGAATTCGTGACGCCGCCATGAGTAAGTGACGGCCATGAACGCCGAAGCCCGCCTGGCCGAACTCGGCCTGAAACTTCCCGCGCCGCCGGCCGCCGCCGGCAGCTATGTCCCAACCGTGCGCGCCGGCAACCTCCTGTTCTGCGCCGGCACCATCTGCATGCTCGACGGGCGCCTGACCCACGCGGGCGCCGTCGGCCGCGACCAGACCGTGCAGACGGGCCAGGAGGCGGCGCGCGTCTGCGCGCTGAACACCCTGGCCAACATCCAGGCCGCCGCGGGGAGCCTCGACGCGGTGCGGCGCGTCGTCCTCGTGAACGGGTTCGTCAACGCCGTCGAGGGATTCGCCGACAGCCCGGCGGTGATCAACGGGGCCTCGGATCTGTTCGTCCAGATCTTCGGCGATGCCGGGAGGCACGCCCGGGCGGCGGTGGCGGTCGCGGGCCTGCCGCGGAACTCGACGGTCGAGGTGCAGGTGGTGGTGGAGCTCCTGGACTGAGCGCAGAGTGGGGACTGGGAAAGCGACGAAAAGGACCCAAGGGGCCCACGGGACGGGCCTGGATCTGCGGCTGCGGAGGTTCCGCGGTTTTCATGGTTGCTTCAGGGCCGGCTTGGCCGCAAACACACTGGATTTTCACCCCCGGGCATGGCGTTCAATCTCAAGAAGGTCCTGAAGGCGCTGCTGTTCTCCACCAGCCAGCCGCTTTCGATGAAGGAGATCCAGGAGGCGTTCACGCGCTTTCACGAGCAGGGCGCCCTCGTGGCCGGCCTGCAAACGGGGGAGGGCGCGCCGCCGGAGGGGAATGGCGGCGGGCCGCCCGCGGATCCTGGCGCCGGCGGGCCGGCGGGCGATTCTGCCGAGGCGGCGCCGGCTTCGCCGGCCGATGACGAACTCTACCGGGAAGTGCCGTCGCTGGTGACCGTCGCGCAGATCCGCGAGGCGCTCGACGCGATCGCGGAGGAACTGCGCGCGGGCGACGACGTCAGCCTGCTGACCGAGACCGCCCACGGCTTCCGGCTGGTGACCCATCCGCGCTTTGCCCGCTGGGTGCGCATCCTGCGCGACGACCCGCCGCCGATCAAGCTGAGCCAGTCTGCCATGGAGACCCTGGCGGTCATCGCGTACCGCCAGCCGGTGACCCGGGCCGAGATCGAGCACATCCGGGGCGTGTCGGCCGAGGCGGGGGTCAACCGACTGCTCGAGCGCGAACTGATCTATGTCGTCGGGCGCGCGGAGCTGCCCGGGCGCCCGATCCAATACGGCACGACCGAGGCGTTCCTCGATTTCGTGGGCGCCCGCTCGCTGGACGAACTGCCGGCCTCCGACGTGCTGTCGCGCCGGCAGATCGACGAGTGGCTGGGCCGGGCCATGGGCGGCTCGCATCCCTCCGATCGCGAGATGGGCCTGGCCGAGGAGGGCGAGGAGCAGCTTTCGCTCGACGACTCGGCCCGGGCCGCCGCCGCCACGAATTCCCCGCCTGCCCAGGCGCCCGCCGAAGCGGCGCCGGACGAAACCGAACCGCCCCAGCCACCTGACGCGCCATGAAACTCGACCTGCTCCGCCAGAAAATCGACCGGCTCGACGCCCGCATCGTCGGGCTGCTCAACGAGCGGCTGGCCCTGGCCGCCGAGATCGGCCAGGTCAAGCGGCGCAAGGACGGCCGGATCTACGTGGCCGAGCGCGAGGACGAGGTCCTGCGCAAGGTCTGCGCCCGCAACCGCGGCCCGATCAAGGACGCGGCGCTGCGCGCGATCTACCGGGAGATCATGTCGGCGGCCATCGCGCTGGAGAAGCGCCTGCTCGTCGCCTACCTCGGGCCCGAGGCGACGAACACCCACCAGGCCGCGATGCGGAAGTTCGGCGCCAGCGTGGAATACCAGGGCATGGCGACGATCGCCGACATCTTCACCGCGGTCGAGAAGGGCGAGGCGGACAACGGCGTCATCCCGATCGAGAATTCCACCGAGGGCTCGGTGCGCGATGCGCTGGACCTGTTTGTCGACTCCGACCTGAAGGTTGTGGCCCAGATCTACCAGGAGATCTCGCACGCGCTCATCTCGGCCTCGCCGCTCGACAAGATCGAGAAGGTGTACTCCAAGGACCAGGCCCTGGCCCAGTGCCGCATGTGGCTGCAGCGGCACCTGCCGCACGCGCAGGTCCTGTCCGCCACCAGCACGGCGACGGCGGTCCAGATCGCGCGCGAGACGCCGGGGGCGGCGGCCGTGGCCAGTCCGCTGGCCGCGGAGCACTACGGGGTGCCGGTGGTGGTGGCGAACATCCAGGACAAGTCCGACAACACCACGCGGTTCTTCGTGCTCGGCCGGGAGCCCTCGGGCCCGGTCGGCGGCGGCCGCGACATGACGAGCTTCCTGATCTCGCTCGGCGACGATGCGGCGGCGCACCCCGGCTCGCTGTTGAAGATGCTCATGCCGCTGGCCAAGCGCGGGATCAATCTCTCCAAGATCGAGTCGCGGCCGAGCAAGAAGCGGCCGTGGGACTACTTTTTCTTCATCGACGTCACCGGCCATTACAGCGACCCCGCGATGCGCGAGGCGGTCGGGCGGCTGTGCCGGTTCTGTCCGATGGTGAAATGGCTGGGCAGCTACCCGGCGGCGAGCTGAGGGGCCCGGCCCGCGGCGCGTAGCAGCCGACGTGCGGAGGCTGGCGCGCGCCATCTGACGTTGTTGGGCGGGATCACCCGATCCCGCCGACTACCCGTTGGAGGCCACACCCCGAATCTGGCGGGGTCACCAGCCTCCGCCGGGCCTACGGCACGGCAGGGGTGACCCCGCCCTACAACTGCGGGTGACGCGACGAGGGCGTCGCGTCCCCAGTGAATGTCACGTCTCAGTCCAGCACGTGCTGCCACTGGTTCTCGCGGGCGGCGCGGGCGGCCTTGTGGGCGCCGATGGCCACGTAGCGCTTGTAGTCCTGTCCGGCGAGGCGGACCTTGGGCGCCTCGTAGCCGTCCTCCTCGAGGCGTTTCTGGAGGACGGTGTCGATGCCGCGGATCTGGCTGCCGCCGCCGGTCACGATGATGTTCTGCAGCAACTGGACGACGGAGTCCGACGAAGCGCGCGTGATCAGGGTCGTGAGCGCCGGGTAGATGCGATCGATCAGCGCGTTGCACGAGCGGGCGAGGATGTCGCCGAGCTCGAGCGTGCGCGCCTTGCCGCCGATGATCACCTTGACGTCGGTCGGCTTGCGGACCGGGCCGGTGTAGGAATGGTTTTCCTTGATTTCCCTCACGGTATGCCGCGAGAGCCCGTTGCCGGGATACTGGCGGTCGATCTCCTCGTGGATCATCGCATCGATGGCGTCGCCGGCGAAATCGATGCAGATCTGGTCGTCGCGCGAGGGGAAGTAGCCCTGGATCAGGCAGAGGTCGCTGGTGCCGGCGCCGATGTCGATGAAGAGCGAATTGATGACGGGATCGACGTAGTTCGGCTGGTTGAGGCGGGAGTCGTCGCGGTAGCCCAGGGCGGCGAGGAAGGGCTCGGGAATGAGCAGCACGCGGTCGAAGACCCCGGAGGCGCAGGCGCGGATCTCCTCGCGCGCCTCCTCCTCGGCGTTGGCGGGCACGCCGATCACGGCGCGGATCTCGAACGCGCCGCTGGGATCGACGAGGCTGCGCATATGGCGGAAGAAATCGCGCGCGGCATCGGAGTTGCTGATGACGCCGCGGCCCATCGGCGCCACGAGGTTGACGTGGAGGAAATTCTTCTGGGCATCCTCGCCGAAGAGGATGGTGGCGTTGCCGGCGATGATCCCGTCGACGATGCCGTCCTTCACGTAGCCGACGAGGGTCGGCACGATCTTGGTGACCGTGAGATCGTTGCTGCCGGCCGGTGCGGCCAGGACGCACGATTTGTTCGTGCCGAGGTCAAAGCCGACGAGGATGATCTTGCGTTCGGTTTTTCGCGCCGGGGCGGTGGCGACCGGGGCGGATGGTTTTTCGAGGGTCGTGGTTGTCATGGATTTGAATTCGGGTTCGTGGGTTTGGGACCGGGGGTGGCTGAAATCCGGGGTTGGGCGCGGCGCGGTCGGGACGGCGGCCGGCTGTCGTCCTGCGCCAGCATCCCGTCGAGCAGATCGGCGATTTCCGGGCTGATGGAAGGCCGGATGCGCGCGGATCCGGCCGCGCCGCCTTGGGCGGACGGCGCGGGACCGGGCGGAGCGGGGGCACGGCGCAGGGCATCGAGGTGTTCCGCCAGGAGCGGAAACAGCATCTCCCCCAGGGCGGCGGCATCGCGCGCGCGTTCCTGCTCGTGGGACTGGATCTCGCGGATGCGCTCATCGGGGAGAGCCCCGGCTCCATGCGCCTCGCGGTATTTGCCGATGAGCGGTTCGAGGACCGCAGCCGTCACGCGCGACGCCTCGCCCTCGCGATCGTTCTCCGCGAGCAGACAGATTTGCCGCACGACGCGGGTGATTGCGCGCATCTGCGATTCGGCGCCGGGTGCGTCGGAGTTGGCTTGGGACGAGTAAACGCGGCGCTAGACCCCGCCCACGGGGAATTGTTCGCAACAAAATGGCGCAGACCCGCGCCCATCACCGCTTCCGAGTCAGTGGTTCCCCCGCCGCCAGCGCGTTACCGATGCCTATAGAACCAGAATATCGCAGCCACCCCCAACCCCAGGATGACAATTCCAGCGACAAAATAGAGCAGGCAACCTCGCGTCACCTCGTGCCGAACGGATTGTGGCTCGGGCCGATACCCGTCCGGAATCGCGCCAGCCGTGTCGGCAACCGCGGCCGCGGCGGGAGCGGATGCCCCTGGAACCGGGATCGTTGGATCGGCCGGCTCGCTTGGCGCCGCGGGCGCCGCTTCGCCCGGAGCGGGCGAAGGCTCGGAGGTCCGGGCTCGTTCAAGGGCGATCTCGTGCTCCAGCCACTCCGCGTGCTCCGCCAGCAAGGCCTTCTGGTGAAGCAACTCCTGAAGCCGGTCGAACATGCAGATGACATGCTAAACCGGCTGCACTGAAGAAATCACGCCGAAACGCAGGCAACAAAAAGGCGCGCCACCTTTCGGTACGCGCGCCGGGAGCCTGTTCGAGAGAGAGACGTCAGCTGGCGACTGGCTCGACGTTCACCCGCCGGTGCGCCTTGTCGAATTTCACAACGCCATCCGTCAGGGCAAACAATGTGAAGTCGCGGCCGGTGCCGACATTCCGGCCGGCGTGCAGCTTGGTGCCGCGCTGGCGGACGATGATGTTTCCAGAAATGACGGTCTGATCCCCGAATTTCTTGATGCCGAGACGCTTCGAATGGCTATTGCGCCCGTTTACGCTGGTCGATTGACCTTTCTTATGTGCCATGACTTGGGATCTCCTAGACGATGATGGACTCGATCTTGATCACCGACAACTCCTGGCGGTGACCCTGCTTGCGCTCGTAGCCCTTGCGCTTCTTTTTCTTGAAGACGATCACCTTCTTGCCGCGCTTGTTCTCCAACACTTTGGCGGTGA
>CAZKDK010000071.1:0-13465 GCA_964551145.1 uncultured Opitutaceae bacterium
CCCGCGTTGACAAGCGCCCGGCCGGCGGCCTCGTCGTCGGAGGGCGAGAGGTTGAAGTGGATCTCGGAGCACGGGCCGCAGGGGCCGGTGTCGCCCATCATCCAGAAGTTGTCCTTCTTGCCGCCGGTGACGATGTGCACCCGCGGGTCGAGCCCGGCCTTGCGGAAGATGCCGGCCCAGATGTCGTGGGCCTCCTGGTCGAAGTCCGCCGGGTCGCCGCGGGCGCGGTCGGGCTGGTAAACCGTGGCGAAAAGGCGTTTCGCGGGGATGCCCCAGACCGCGGTGAGCAGCTCCCAGCCCCATTCGAGCGATTCCTTCTTGAAGTAATCGCCGAAGGACCAGTTGCCGAGCATCTCGAAGAACGTGTGGTGATAGGTGTCGAAACCGACGTCCTCGAGGTCGTTGTGCTTGCCCCCGGCGCGGATGCATTTCTGGGTGTCGGCGGCGCGGGTGTCCCGCGCGGGCCGGGCGCCGGCCCAGTGGGCGACGTCGGGCCGCCGGGCGCCGAGGAAGATCGGCACGAACTGGTTCATGCCGGCATTGGTGAACAGCAGCCCGGGCGAGTCGGGCAGCAGCGAGGACGAGGGGACGATGGTGTGCCCGTGGCTCGCAAAGAAATCGAGGAAGCTCTGGCGGATGTCGGCAGAAGTCATGGCAAGGGCGGACCGGTGATCGGGAATCCAGACGACTGGGCACGAAATGGCGGCGGTTTACAAGACGGTTCCTTCGGGGGGACGCGGGGCGGTTTGCGGCGGCGGGGCGGGTTCCGGCGCCGCGCGGCGCATTGAAAACGCTGATACAAAAGACGGGCCCGACACCCAAAATGGTTTGAGGAATCGCAGAAATTCATTATATGTATGCACGACGATCGGTCGCACCTCTCACCGCTTGGACCCCGGACGCCCTCCTGGCGGTCGTTCGCAGACCGCGTACAACCATGGAAGGCCCCGCCCATAATCCGACGCGCCGCGAAGGCGCAGCGCCCGCCGCCCCCCGCGGCCCGCGTTCCTGGATCTCCGGCCCGCGCGCCCCGTGGGAGGCCTACGCGCTGGCGGTCGCGGCGACGGCGATGACGCTCTTCCTGCGGCTCGCCTTCGGGCGCTGGACCGACGGGCGGCTGGTCCTGATCGTGTTTCTCATCCCGGTCATCCTCAGCGCCTATCTCGGCGGACTGGGGCCGGGTCTGGTGGCGACGCTGCTGGGCGGCGCGGCCGCGGCCATCTTTCTGGTGTCGCCGCCGCCGTCGTTCACGTTTTCCCGCGGCGTCGACCTGTTCCAGTGGGCGGTCCTGATGCTGACGGGCGTGCTCGTGAGCGTGCTGGCGGAGGCCCTGCACCGGGCCAACCGGCGGGCGGCGGCCCAGGCCGGGTTTCGAGACTCCCGGAGCCCGTTTGTCGCCGAGGCGCGGAGCTGGCGCGAGGCGGAGATGAGCCGCGAACTGGTGCGCATCGCCCTGCGCACGAGCCTGGTCTACGGGTTCTTTGCCGCGCTCTGGATCCTGGCTTCCGACCGGGTGGTGGGCATCGTGGTGAAGGACCCGGAGGCGATGACCCGGCTGGCGAGCTTCAAGGGGCTGGCCTTCGTGGTGGTAACGGCCGGGCTGCTGTACGGCGTGCTCAGCCGCCAGCTGCGCCGCTGGCGGGCCGAGGTCGACGCCCGAATGCACGCGGAAGCGATCGTCGGCCGTTTCGGGATCCTGGTCAGCCACAGCCGCGACAGCATCCTGCTCGTCCGCCGCGACGACGGGCGCATTCTCGAGGCCAACCCGGCGGCCGCGCGGGTCTACGGCTACACGCGGGAGGAACTCCTGGCCCGGACGATTCACGACCTGCGCGCCCCCGGATCGACGGCGATGACGGCGGCCCAGACGGCGGCCGCCGACGCCCACGGCATCCTGTTTGAGGGCGCCCACTGCCGCAAGGACGGCACCGGCTTCCCCGTGGAGGTCAGCTCCCAGGGCGTGACGATCGACGGCACGCGGGCGTTGATCAGCGTGATCCGCGACATCACCGACCGGAAGCACGTCGAGGAGGCGCTGCGGACGAGCGAAGAGCGTTTCCGCCAGGTGGCGGAGAACATCCACGAGATCTTCTGGCTGACCGACGTGGCGAAGACCCGCATGCTTTACGTCAGCCCCGCGTACGAGGAGATCTCGGGCCGCACCTGCGACAGCCTTTACGAGAACCCGCGCTCCTGGCTGGAGGCCGTCCATCCGGAGGACCGCAGCCGCGTGCGCCTGGCGATCGAGACCCGGCAGGCGGCCGGCGATTACCGGGAGGAGTACCGCATCCGGCAGCCGGGCGGCGCCGTGCGCTGGATCAGCGAACGGGCCGTGCCGGTGCGTGACGCGGACGGGGCGGTCTACCGCATCGCGGGCGTGGCCGAGGATGTGACCGAGCGCCGGAAACTGGAG
This sequence comes from uncultured Opitutaceae bacterium, assembly GCA_964551145.1. GTDB lineage: Bacteria > Verrucomicrobiota > Verrucomicrobiia > Opitutales > Opitutaceae > Fen-1467. Next base: position 2,414 of record CAZKDK010000071.1, read on the forward strand.
GAGCAGTTCCGGCAGACGCAGAAATTGGAGGAGATCGGCCAGCTGGCCGCCGGCATCACCCACGATTTCAACAACGTCCTGACGGTGGTCCAGATGAACGTGTCGCTGCTGGAAAAGACCGCCGATCTGCCGGCGGAGGTCACCGCGTCGGTGCGCGAGATCTCCGATGCGGCCCGGCGGGCGGCGAACCTCACGCGGCAGCTGCTGACCTTCAGCCGCCGCCAGGTGATGCAGCTCGACAACCTGGACCTGAACCGGGTGGTCGCGGACATGGCGCAGATGCTCGGGCGCATCCTCGGCGAGGACATCCGGGTTGAGCTCAATTATGCGCCGCAACGCCTGCCGATCTACGCCGACAGCGGGATGATCGAGCAGATCCTGCTCAACCTCAGCGTGAATGCGCGCGACGCGATGCCGATGGGCGGGCGCCTGCTGATCGAAACCGCGGCGGTGGATCTCGACGCCGCGGCGGCCGCGAAGCTGCCGCAGGCCCGCCCGGGCCAGTTTGCCCGGCTGGCGGTCGGCGACACGGGGGTCGGGATTCCTCCGGAGATCCTCCCGCGCATTTTCGAGCCGTTCTTCACGACCAAGGACGTCGGGCAGGGCACCGGCCTCGGCATGGCCACCGTGCACGGAATCGTCCAGCAGCATCACGGCTGGGTCGACATCGTCACCGAAGTGGGCCGGGGCACGACGATCCTGGTTCATCTGCCCCGCCAGCTTTCGCCTGTGAGCGAGTCGCGCCCGCCCATGCCCGCGACTCCGGTCCATCGACCGGGCGCCGGCACCATCCTGCTGGTGGAGGATGAGGTGCCGGTCCGGACGCTGGTGCAGACGGTATTGGCGCAATTCGGCTATCGGGTGATCGAGGCCACGACGGGTGCCACGGCCCTGGAGGCCTGGAACGAACACCGGAACGAGATCCGGCTGCTTCTGACGGACTACCTGATGCCGGACGGAATGACCGGCCTGGACCTGGCCCGGAAGCTGAGCCAGGAAAGTCCGGAGCTGCGGGTCATCCTGACGAGCGGCTACAGTCCGGAGATCGCCCTGCAGGATACCGCACACGACGCCGGCATCATGTTTTTGCCGAAGCCATTTGAGGTGAAGCAGCTCGTCGACGCCGTGCGCGCCTGCCTGGACGGACCCGACGGGACAGGCTGAACCATTCCGCGGCGGAATCCGGCTGCATAGTCGGAAATGCAAACATAGTGAAATAACGTGGCGGGACCCGGCATGCTGGTGAAAAACCCGGAAAACGGGTCAGGCCAGCGCCATCGGGACAGTTCGCGGTTGCAGGGGCGGAAGGCTCTGAGCATCTAGTGGGCCATGCACCTACACGTCGTGCCGGCCGGTCCGCTGCAGACGAATGCATACCTGCTGGCCGCGCCCGAGTTGCACGAGGCGGTGATCATCGATGCGCCTGCCGGCATCTGGGCCGAGATCGAGCCGCTGCTGGCTTCGGAACAGTGCCGCCTTCGGGAGCTCTGGCTGACGCACGGACATTGGGATCACACGCAGGGCGGAGCGGAGCTCGTGCGCGCCACCCAGGCGCGGGTGCGCGCCCATTGCGATGACCGGATCCTGATCGAGAACCCCGGGGTCATGGAGGCGTACATGATTCCCGGAGTGCGGCTCGAGCCGCTGAAAATCGACGAGTTCGTCGCGCAGGGCCAGCGCTGGGCGGCGCTGGGGGAGACGATCGAGGTCCGCCATGTGCCGGGGCACTGCCCGGGGAATGTGGCGTACTATGTCGCCGGCCTGCGGGCCGTGTTCGTGGGCGACGCGCTTTTTCACGGCGGCATCGGACGCACCGACCTTCCCGGCGGCAGCCTGGAGGCGCTGGAACGGTCCATCCGGGAACAGCTCTACACCCTGCCGGGCGACACGGTGGTGTATCCGGGCCACGGACCCGACACGACCGTGGGGATCGAGCGCGAGACCAACCCGTTTGTGCACGGATGACCGCCCGCCGCGACCGCTGACACGAGCCATGGAACCCGAGGGAAACCTGGTCTACAAAAGCTTCATGCGTCATGCGCTGACCGCAGCGCGGCAGGCGTGGGGCGCGACGCATCCGAACCCGATGGTCGGCGCGGTGGTGGTGGAACAGGCGAAGATCGTGGCGGAGGGATTTCACGCGCGCGACGGCGCGCCGCACGCGGAGGTGATGGCGCTGCGCAACCTGGGGCGGCCGCCCAAGGCGGGCGCGACGCTCTATGTGACGCTCGAACCCTGCAGCACCCCGGGACGCACCGGCGCCTGCACCGAGGCGATCATCGCCTCGGGACTGAAGCACGTGGTGGTCGGCACCACCGATCCCAACCCGGCGCACGCCGGCCGCGGATTCGAGGTCCTGCGGGCGGCGGGGATCGAGGTGACGACCGACGTGCTGGCCGACGAGTGCGCGGACCTCAACCTGATCTACAACCACTGGATGGCGACCGGCGGCCCCTTGCTGGCGGCCAAGGTGGCCATGTCCCTCGACGGCAAGATTGCGACGCGGGCAAACGACTCCCAGTGGATCACCGGGGACGCGGCCCGCGCCGACGTGCATCGCTGGCGGCGGTTGTTCCCGGCGATCGGGGTGGGCGCGGGCACGGTCATCAACGACGACCCGCAGCTGACCAGCCGGCTGGGCGACCAGGTGTGGTGTCCGGTGCGCTTCGTGTTTGACGGCCTGCTGCGCACGGTCGGCGAAAAGCGGCTGCCCCGGGTCTATTCCGACGAATTCAAGGAACGCACCATCGTGGTCACCACGCCGCACGGGGGCCTCGGCTACGTGCGGAAGCTGCAGGCCCAGGGCGTGCAGGTCTGGAACCTGGAATCGGACACGACGCGGGCGCCCCTGCCGGATTTCCGGCGGATGTGCGCGGCGGCCGGCATCACCGGCGTGTTCATCGAGGGCGGCGCGCAGATCATCAGCGAGCTGGTCCAGTTCCGCCAGCTGGACTACATGTTCGTTTACCGGGCGCCGGTCCTGCTGGGCGACGAGCGGGCCAAGTCGGGCTTCAAGGGGCTGCGCACCGAGAAGCTGGCCAATGCCGTCCGGCTTGAAAACGTCCGCCACGCCACCTTCGGGCCGGACGAACTGATGCGCGGGCGTGTCGTCTACCCGGAAAAGCTGCAGGTGGACGAAACCACCTTCAGCCTGGGGTAGCCGTCGGGGGGCGGGAGGCGAGGGGCGGGGGCCGCGTCCGGACCGCGGACGGCGCGGATCGCGCTTCCGGCTGGACGACTCCGGCACCCGACGTTTGGCTCTCGATTCCCGGCCCTCGACCCCCGACCGGGACCCCCGCATGAAAATCTATCTCGCCTCGGGCAACGCGCACAAGGCGCGGGAATTCCAGGCGCTGGCGGACTCGGCCGCGCTGCCGGTCGAGATCATTTCGGCGGTGGCGGTGGGCGGCATGCCGTCGGTGGCGGAGGATACGGGCACCTTTGCCGGCAACGCGCGAAAGAAGGCGCGGGCGCTGAAGGAACGGCTGCCGGCGGAAGCCTGGGCGATGGCCGACGACAGCGGACTGTGCGTCGACGCGCTGGACGGCGCCCCCGGGGTCGAATCGGCGTATTACGCGGGTCCGCGCGCCAGCGGAGCCGAGAACCTGGCCCGGCTGGTGGCGGCGATGCAGGACGTGCCGGCGGCGCGGCGGCGCGCCCACTTCGTCTGCGTGCTGGTGCTGGTCGGGCCGGGCGGGGAGGAAAGCGTCTTTGAGGGACGCAGCGACGGGGAGCTGCGGCGGGAGCCGGCGGGCGCGGGTGGATTCGGCTACGATCCGGTATTCGTACCCGCCGGGTACGACCGCACGTTCGCGGAGCTGGGCGACGAGGTGAAGAACCGGATCAGTCATCGCGGGCGGGCCTGGGCCGCGCTGGCGGCCTGGCTGCACGCGAACGCCCCGGAGTGAGCGGCGCCGCCGGCCGCCGCGGAACCGCGGGGCGGCCGCGCGCCGCGGTCACTTTCCGCCGGCACCGGTGTCGTCGCGCACCAGATACAGCGGACGGCGCTTGGCCTCGATGAAGAGCCGGCCGATATACTCCCCGATGATGCCGAGGATGAAAGTCTGCACCCCGCCGACCAGCAGGACGGTGACGATGAGGCTGGTCCACCCGCGCACCGTGCCGTGGTAGAGCCAGGTGACCACGGCCCACAGCGTGACCAGCAGCGCGGCACTGAGCAGCGCGGCGCTCGCGAGGGTGGCGACGCGCAACGGCTTGATCGAAAAACCGGTGACCGCGTCGGCCGAGAACCTCAGCATCTTGGCGAGGCTGTACTTGGTCGTGCCCGCGACGCGCGCCGCGCGGTCATAGGGCACGGCGGCCTGCGGGAACCCGAGCCAAGCCACCATGCCGCGGATGAAGCGGGACGTTTCGGGCAGGCGGAGGAAGGCATCGACCGCCCGGCGGCTCATCAGGCGGAAGTCGCCGGTGTCGGGCGGAATCGGGACCTCGGCGAGAAAGCCGATCATGCGATAGAAGAGCTTCGCCGTGGCGAGCTTGAACCACGTCTCGCCCGCGCGGGTCCGCCGCTGCCCGTAGACGATGTCGAAGCCCGCCGCGCGCTGGGCCAGCAGCGATCCCAGGAGTTCGGGCGGATCCTGCAGGTCGGCGTCGATGATCAGCACGTCGGCGCCCCGCGCCCGCTCCAGTCCGGCCGTGAGCGCCATCTGGTGGCCGAAGTTGCGGCTGAGCCGGACGCCGCGAACGCGCGGGTCGCGCCGGGCCTCCTCCGCCACGATCGCCCAGGTGCGATCCCGCGAACCGTCGTCCACCAGGACGATTTCATAGTCCAGGCCGGTGGCCACGGCGGAGGCGCGCAGGCGCGCCAGGGTCTGCGGCAGCACCTCCTCCTCGTTGTAACACGGAACGACAATGGAGATGGCGGGGGCGTCGGTCACATGCGTCGATTCTCACGATGATGAATCGCACGGGTTGTAATCAAGCAACTTCGGCGCGCATTCCGGGGCGGCGCCGCGGCGAGGGCGCGGACGAACCCGTTCCGCCGGGCGCGTGCGGGGACCAGTTTGTCGTTGAACATTCGGCCGTCGCCGGGATCCTCGGGGACGGCGTGTGCTCAGCTCTGGCGATGAAATCCGGCGATCGGCTGCCGGCAGCCCTGCCGATCGACCGCGGCCAGCTTCGCTTCGCGTTGCTTCTGGCCTGCGCGTTCCTGGCGCTCGCGGGGATCGGGGCCATCCGGCACGAGTTGTGGCGCGACGAGATGCAGGCATGGCTGGTGGCCCGCGACGAGCCCGACCTGCGCGGCGTGATCGAACAATCGCACTATGAAGGCTCCCCGCCGCTGTGGACGCTGATGTTGCGTCCGCTCACGCTCGCGACCCACCGACCGGAGGCGATGCAGGCCCTCACCTGGATCATCGCCGGCGCGACGGTGTTCCTCATCGCCGGATTCGCCCCGTTCGGGCGGCTGCAAAGGGCCCTCCTGGTCGGCAATTATTACCTGCTGTTCGAATACGGGATCGTCTGCCGGAACTACCTCCCGGGCATTTTCCTGCTCGTCGCGGCCATGGCGCTCATGCCGTCGTCCAGGGAGCGGCCCTGGCTCTTCGCGGCGGCGCTGGCGGGCGCCGCCCTGGCCAGCGTTCACAGCCTGATCGTCGCGGTGGCGGTGGCCGCGGCCTTTGCGGTGCGTTGCCGGGCCGCCCCCGCCGGCGGCGGGAAGCGCGGGGCTTCCGCCCCGGGGATGCCGCCCGTGCTGCCGCTGCTCGCCGTCGCGGCCGGGGTCGGGCTGGCCATCGCCGCCGTGCTGCCGCGGCCCGACACGCTTTACCCGCAGGCGTCCGGGTGGAACCTCGACTGGAACGTGGACCGGCTGGCGAAGGTGTCCTGCGCGTTTGTCAGGTCCTACTTTCCATCGCCCAGCCCGCCGGGGTTTTTCTGGATTCCGCCGTGGGACCGGCCGCCGCCCTCCTTTGACCACGGCTGGGCGCTCGCGCTGGCCGTCGCGCTTTTTGGCGGCTCGATCCTGCTGCTGCGGCGGCATGCGGCGGCGCTCATACTTTACCTTGTGGGCACGCTGGGCATCGCGGCGTTCCTCTACCTCAGGTATCTCGGCTTCTACCGCCATGCGGGGTTCCTGTTCCTCGCGTTCCTGTTCGCGCTCTGGCTGAAGAAGTCCGGGGGCCCCGGCCGGGACCCCGGTTTCCGGGGCTGGCTGGATCGAACCGGGGAGATCGTGTTCACCGTTGCCCTGGTCGTGCAGGCGGCGACCGGACTGTGGGCGCTCCAGCAGGACTTCACGCGGCCGTTCTCGTGCGGCAAGCAGGCGGCCCGCTACCTGACGGACCACCGGCTCGGAAACGCGTTCATTGCCGTCGGCCCGGACTGGGCGGGATCGCCGCTGGCCGGGTACCTGGACCGGTCGGTCTATTATCCGGCCGCCTCGCGGTTCGGCAGCTTCACCCGCTGGGATACCCGGCGGACCGAGGATCTGGACGACGAGGAATTCCTCCGGCGCGCGGCCCGGGAGGCGCAGGGGGCGGAGATCATCGTGGCGCTCGATCGCGCGTGGCCGCAGGCCTTCCTGCGATCGCACCAGATCGAATCCCTTGCCGAACTGCACGGATCCCTGACGCCCTTCGAGGATTACTTCCTTTACCGGGTGCCCGGGCGGGCGGCCGGGAGATGACGGGCGGCGGACGTTCACGGATTCGGCCGGACGCCCCGCGCCACCGGCGCATGGATCCGGTCCGCGCGATCCCGTGCGCGGCCATCCCCGCCTTGCTCAGCGACGGGGGCTACCGTTTGCGCACGAGGCGGGCGCCGGCCCAGTCCGCGTGATCGCAATGGTTGCCGTCGCCCGCGTCGCCGACGATGAGCGTGAGCGTCTTCGCCCCGGTGACATCGACCTTCACCTGCTGCGGCGGCGACCCGGCGTTGAGCACGGGCGAGGTGAAGGCCAGCCGGTTGTCGACCTTGACCTGGAACACCACGCTGCTCGGGCCCCCCATCTGCGAATCGTCCACGCCAATGTCGGATTCGAAGGTCGCGTATTGGCCCCCCAAGTCGAACCGGATCTCGGAGGGGGCGTGGGTCCCCAGGCCCTTGGGGTAGACCTTCCCTCCGGTCTTCAGGACGTCGGCGTCGAAGCCCTCGTCGTATTTCAGGCTCCCGAACTGCTTGACGTAGGTCGGATCCAGCCGGCTGAGCCACTCGAAGCCCTCGGTCTTTTCGGCGGCGCGTTCCCGCTCGAGATCCTCGGCCGAGACGGGCCGGACCTCGTACACGGAGTACCGCGCCCCCCGGCAGGTCGCGTCGAACACGACGCGGTGCCACCGCGCCATGGCGGCGCGGCTGACGCGCAGCAGCCCCTTTTCCTCCGGGCCGACGACGACATGCGTGACCCGGACCCAGCCGATCCACCCGGGATTCGCGTCGCGGAAGGCGCGCGCGACGGCTTCCTCGGTCGTGCCGTCGGCAAAGCCGGTTTCGCGGGTATAGGCCCCGTTGACGACGCGCCGGCCGGCCAGCGCCGGCACGTAGTGCGCCAGCGTGTTGGCCGTGAGGAACACGGCGTCGCGCGGCGTGTTGAGCCGTATCCAATCGGCGACGAACTGGTCGGCTGCGGTGAAGAGGGTGATGGGTTCCCGCCCGTAGCGCACCCCCCATTCGACGGCCGTGGGGAGGATGGCGCCGAGGATCAGGACCGCGGCGGTGGCCGCCCGCCCCCACCGGGACCGGCGCCAGAATCGGGAGAGCAGGCGGCCGGCGTAGATGCAGAGCGCGAGGTTCCAGTAGAGGAACAGCTTGTTGCTGTCGCCCCAGGCGGGACTCATCCGGTAGAAGTTGATTGCGACGAACGCCGCGGCGCCCAGCCCGAACAGGGCGAGGAGGGCGAGGTCGGCGCGCCCGAGCGGGCGCCGCCGCCGCCAGCGCGATCCGAGCGCCGCGATGAACCCGGCGAGGCCCAGGATGAACGGCGCGCCGGCCGCCCGGATCCAGTACCAGAACCGCTGGCCGGGAAATACGGTCGGGATTTCCGGCAGGCTGCCCAGTCGCTCGGCGACGTCGAATCCGGAAAAGCCGGCGACTTTCCGCTGGGAGAAAATGAACAGGAGCTGCGGCGCGACCGCGGCGGCGGCGAGACCCGAGAAGAGCAGCAGCCGGATCCACGGAGCCGGGTCGAAACTCCGGGGCGATGCCGGCCCGGCCCGGGGATCCGGGCGCCCCGCGGACGCCCGGCGCGCCTCGGCGATGGCGGCCAGTCCGGTCAGCGGGGCGAGGACCAGGAACGTGTGCATGTGGAACAGCGGCAGCAGCGCCACCAGGGCGAGGACAAACCAGGTGGTCTTGTCCGCCCGCGCCCCCTCCGCGAACCGTCGGAACAGCGCGGTCAGCACCAGCGCCGCCAGGGGAAAGCCGAACAAGAACGGAAGCTGCGGCTCAAAGTAGTCGACCAGGATGTTGAGGAAGTTGAAGTAGGGATAGGTCAGGTGGTCCTGGATGCTGCTCCAGGAGCCGAGCGAGAGGGGTGCGTTTCCCACGGGGTAGCCGGCCAGGCCGTAAAGGAGATTGAAGACGCCGATGTGCCCGAACAGGAACAGGACGCAGGCGCAGACCGCCGCCGACCGGGCCCTCAGCACCGAATGGAAAAGCCAGCAGGTGAGCGTTCCCAGCGAGAATCCAAACAGAACGATCGGGATCTTCAGGCTGCAGAACAGGGAGAATCCGCCCCGGCACAGGATGGCCGAGAAGAAGTCCGTCATGAAATGATAGCTCAACTTGGCCGTCGCGGACTGCGGGTTGAACGGCGGGAACGCGGTCTGTTCGAGGAACGCGGAGACCGTCCCCATGTGATAGGCCATGTCGATGAAGTTTCCCCGGAACAGGATGTCGCCGTCGGCGTTGCGCCATACCCCGAGGGCGAAGGAGGTGACGACGAGCGCGGCCAGGATCCCGAATACGCGCCAGAATGCCGCGTCGACCGCGACGAGCGACCGCAGCCACGCCCGGTCGCGCCGACGGGCCCGCCACACCAGGGCATCGGTGAGCAGGAGGACGGCGGTGGCCCCGGCGACGGTTGACGCGTGAAAGCCGACGACCAGGGACAGGACGTAGACCAGCCACGTTCCCCCCAGGCATCCCAGGATGATCCCGGCGGCCAGACGCACGAGGCCATCGCCGCGACTGAGCGAGAACTCGTCGTCGAGGATCAGTCCGAGCCAGACGATCGCGACCAGGAAGAGGACGCTAATCACGGCCGGTGCCTCCCGGGTTGAAGGCCCCGCTCTCGGGGTCGAGGCCTGCGAGGACGGCCGGCGCGCGGGACGCCGGCCCGGCGGCGGGCACGTCCGCGGCAGCCTCCAGCTCGCGATACGGGATCCGCCAGATCCGCCAGGGGCTGCCGTCTCCCGGTCCGGTCCGTGCGGCGACATCCGGATGGAAGGAGCGGAGCCAGGCCGTCAGTTCCGGGTTGTTCCGCAGACCGACCAGCGTCAGGTCGCGGTGGAACCGGCGCGCCACGGCGGCCGCGCGCGGCAGCTGGGTGGGGTCATCGGAGGGCCGCAGGGACAGCACGACCTGCTCCCGCGGGCCGTACAGGGCCTTGATGAAGTAGATTCCCCAATCGGCACAGGCGATGACGGAGTCGGAGGCGCAGTGCTCGTTGAGATCGTCGTTGAGCCGGGCGGCATAGGGCTTGCACGACCCCGCCTGTCGGGAGGCTTCGAGCATGGACGGGAAGAGCGCAAACACCGGCGTCTGGAGGGCGAGGAACAAGGGCAGCACCGCCCTCGCCGGAAAGCCCGGCGGAAGCAGCCGGATGCTCCGCGCGGCCGCCAGGATGGCGAACGGATACGCGAGCACCGCATGGTGCATCGATTTGGCGTAGACGTTGGTGGCGACGAGCAGCAGCGCCGAGGCGAAGAGCGCGGCGTTGAACAGCACCTCGGCGCGGTGGCGGCGACAGGCGCGGCGCCGGAAGGCTCCGCCGAGCACCAGCCCGCATCCGAGGGCGAACACCGCGACCCCGAGCGCGGGCAGCTCCGGATGCACATCGAAGCACGGCGAGACGGCGGCCAGGGGATTGATCAGGAAGGGGAACACGTTCTCCGTGAAACGACGGCCCAGGTCGGTCAGGACGATCTGCGAGGGCACGTACTGGGACGAAAGCACCGGCAGATAGGGCCCGCCGTTCGGGCGCTCGGCCTGGTAGATGAGCAGCGCCGGCAGGGCGGCCGCGGCGGTCAGCAGCCCATACTCCAGGAGCCGGAAGATCCGATCGCCGTGGCGGCGCGCCAGCGCCAGCCAGCCGACGGCAAAGGCGGTGGCCGCCAGGCCGAAACTGACGAAGAAATAGGTTGGCTTCACCCAGCAGCCGAGGGCGATCACCAGTCCGGCCGCGGCCGCCAGCAAGGCGCGGCGGCCCCGCCGCCGGCAAAGCAGCCAGCGGCGCAGCAGGTAGCACACGAGGAAGACCGACGTGGTCTGGAAGGCCACCGGCCCGGTGTCGGCGATGTGGACGAACGAATAGGGGGCGAACAGCAGCAGGCAGCAAAACGCGGCGGCCGGGCTGAACCGGAACATCCGGCCGAGCACGAGAGCCTGGACGAGCAGGGCGATCACCCCGGTGAGCCGGGCCGAAACCGGCGAGGGCCAGACGAAATAGAGCGGGGCATACAGCAGGGACGACAGGCTGCCGATGTAGTCATAGCTCAGCAGCGGGAGGCGGAAGCGGCCAAGCACCCGGAGGTAGAACGCGGCACAGGGGCAGTTGAACGTGTTCTCCTTGGAGAACGGATGGGTGAGGCACGCCAGGGTCTGGTACGACACGTACTCGTCCATGTTCAACGGGACGTAGGCCCAGAAGATCAGGAACACCACGCCCGCCAGCAGCAGGGCCAGCCAGGTCTGTCGGCGCGGCCAGCGCCGGCTTCCGGCCGGCGGAGCGGCACCGGTCGTCCTCTCGAAGCCGCCCGTGGAAATCCGCTGCGGTTCGTTTCCGACGACAGTCATGGATTGGTCAGGTAGCGAACGAGATTGAGCGCATCGATCTCCGCATGCCGGTCATCCGTCCACACCACGGTTTCGCCC
>CAZKDK010000072.1:0-4601 GCA_964551145.1 uncultured Opitutaceae bacterium
GGATGACCTCCTGCAGGTCGCGGTCGAACAGGTGGACCGTCACGCCGTGGTCCTGCAGGTACCGGATGCCCTTGCGGTCGGCCGCCGGATCCGGGTCCTCGATCCCCACCCAGATCTCCGCGACGCGCGCGGCCACGATGCGCTCGGCGCAGCTCGGCCGGGGATGGCGGCGCGCGCCGGGCGCGCATGGCTCGAGCGTGACGAACAACGCCGAACCGTCCAAGCGGACCGCCCGGTTCTTGCGCTCCAGCAGGGTGAACTCGGCGTGGTCGCCCTCGCGAAGCTCGCCACGGCTGGCGGTGTCGACGCTGCCGTCGGGCCGGACGAGCACGGCGCCGACCAGCGGTTCGGCTCTGCTCACCGCAGGCCCTTCGACTCTGCTCACCGCAGGCGCCTCGACGGGTTCGACCGGCTCACCGCTGGCTCCGCCCGGCGCAGGCCCTTCGACCGTGCTCAGGGCAGGCGGGCTGGCCCGGGTGCCGGCGCCGCGCCCGCGGACGGACCCGCGCATCGCCTCGACGGCCTTCTCCATCATCTTTCGCGGATCGAATCTCGTCTCTCCGGGCATGTCCGTCTTCAGGGATTAAGGTCTAAAGTGTAAGGTGTAAGGGGAGGTTTAGGGTGGAAGACGGAAGGCGCAAGCAGCGAGCGCCCCGTCAAATAGCGCGGTGCTTCCCCGTCCGCCATAGGCCTGGCGACGGCGGAAGCCCGCACTCCTTTCTCCGCGCACAGGCTGAAGCACTGCGCCACGTCCGGCACGGCATGCACCCCGGTTCCGCAGTCGCGGCGCCACCCCTCTCCCTGGAGAGGATCGACACCTCATGCCTTCGGACATCCAAATCCCCTCTCAAGAGGGGTGCCCGATAGGGCGGGGTGTGTTGCCCCGACGGGTTCGGACGCCCGCTGGTCGTGACCCCAGGAGCCATCCCCAGGCGCGCTGTCGGCGCTATCGCTCCACCTCTCGGTTTCGACTGGGAATCGGCGTCGCGGGCGCTCCGCCCTCCAACTTTGGATCTGCAGGCGGGACGCCTGCGCTACGGGCCGGACGAAAGAATTCCGTAACTTTTGGACCCGGGCTGTGTTATTGAACTGTTCCCCCCTCGTTCACAGGAGGCCGTCTCCAACCATAGTTTTGAGTTTGGCGTTTTGAGTTTTGAGTTGCCAACCGCTCTTCAATGGCGGCGGTTGGCCGATTCGTCCCCCGACCCTCAGCCCCAACCCAAAACCCAAAACACAGAACTCAAAACCCAGGGCTCCGCTCATGCTCAGCAAGATCCGTTACGCCCTCCGCCAGCTCGGCCAGACTCCCGGCTTCACCGCGACCGCCATCGCCACCCTAGCGCTCTGCCTGGGCGCCAATTTTGCGATCTTCGCGGTGGTCGACGCCGTTCTGGTCCGGCCCCTGCCGTTTCCCGAGGCCGACCGGCTGGTGACGGTCCTGAACGCCTATCCGGCCGCCGGCGTCGAGCGTTCCGCCGCGTCCTACCCGAACTACTTCGACCGGCGCGGCAACATCAAGGCGTTTTCCTCGCTGGCAATCTATCGCGGTGACAGCGCCATCGTCGGCGCCGCGGGCTCGCCCAATCGCGTCGAGTCGGGGCGGGTAACGCCGGAATTCTTCGCGCTGCTCGGCGTGCCGCTGGCGATGGGCCGGGCATTCACCGAGGACCAGCTGACCTACCAGACCGACCAGGTCGCGGTGCTCACCGACGCCTTTTGGCGCAGCCATTTCGCCGCCGACCCCAAGATCATCGGCAAGACGTTCCTGAACGACGGGCTGACCATCACGGTCATCGGCGTGCTGCCGCGGGATTTCCGCTTCCTGTCGAGCCGCGCCCAGTTCTTCCGGCCCGCCTCCGGCTCGGCGGACGACCACCTGCCCAACCGCCGCCACAGCAACAACTGGAACATGATCGCGCGGCTGGCGCCGGGCGCCACGCTCTCCGACGCGCAGGCGCAGATCGACGCCTTCAACACCCAGCAGGTCAACAGCGATCCCCTGGCCGCGATCATCAGGGGAGCAGGCTATCACAGCACCGTCCAGCCGCTGCACGCCGACTTCGTGCGCTCGATCAAGCCCACGCTCCTCCTGCTGCAGTGCGGCGTACTCTTCCTGCTGCTCATCGGAGCGGTCAACCTCGCCAACCTGCTGCTCATCCGCGCCAGCGGCCGCACCAAGGAACTGGCCATCCGCCAGGCCCTCGGCGCCGGCCGCCGGCACATCGCCGCGGAGGTGATCGCGGAGACCACGGTGATGGCGTTCGGCGGCGGCCTGCTCGGGCTTCTCCTCGGCTGGCTCGGCGTCGGCCTGCTCCGCTCGCTCGGCGCCGACCAGCTTCCGCTCGGCGCGTACATCGGCTTCGACGCCCCGCTCGCCGCCCTGTCGCTGGCCGGGGCGGTCGCCGTCGGCCTGGTCCTCGCCGCGCCGATCATCTGGTTCAGCCTGCACGCGAACCTGGCGTCGACCCTGCAGTCCGAGTCGCGCGGAGGCACCTCCAGTCGCGCGGCGCAGCGGCTGCGCCACGGCTTCATCGTCGCGCAGATCGCGCTCGCGTTCGTCCTGCTGTCGGGCGCCGGCATGCTCGGCCTCAGCCTCCAGCGCGTGCTGGCCACGCCGGCGGGGTTCAACCCCGAGAACATCCTCACCGGCCGGATCGCCCTGCCGTGGAAGAACTACAAGGACGATGCCGCGCGGAATGCGTTCATCGAGCGGCTGCTGCCCGCGATCAAAGGCCTGCCGGGCGTGACCGATGCCGCCATCGACACCAACCTGCCCTTCGCCGGCAGCACCAACGACAGCGCGATCACCGTCGAGGGGTACGTCCTAAAGGCCGGCGAATCGATCCGCGCGCACTACCTCGCCGGCGTGTCCCCCGACTTCTGGGCCCTGCTGAACATCCCGCTCCGGCGCGGCCGCCTGTTCGAGGACGCCGACTGCCAGCGCAAGCAGCGCGTCTGCATCGTGGACCAGGCGTTCGCCGACCACTACTGGCCCGGGGCTGACCCGCTCGGCCACCGGCTAGCGCAGGACGTCGCGGTCAACGATGACAATGGGGCCACGGTCGTCGGCGTCGTCGCCAGCGTGAAGCAGGACGAACTGGCCGAGGCCCCCGGCCACGGCGCGGTCTATTTTACGTACAACCACGCCTACAACGGCTATTTCGCGCTGCTCGTGCGCTCGACGCTGCCGCCCGCCGCCTTGGGGCCGATGGTGCGGAAGGCCATCCTGCAGCTCGATCCCGAGCTGCCGATCGACGACCTGAAGGCGATGCAGGCGCGGATTGACGACAGCCTGCTGGCGCGGCGCTCGCCCGCGGTTCTCGCGGCCATATTTGCCGGCGCCGCGCTGCTGCTTGCGGCCGTGGGCACCTACGGCGTGCTGGCCTATGCGGTGAGCCAGCGCCGCCGCGAGATCGGCGTGCGCATGGCGCTCGGCGCGCTGCCGCAGCATATTCTGACGCAGTTCCTCGGCCTCGGCGCGCGACTCCTCGGCATCGGCCTGGTCCTCGGCGTGATTGGCGCCTGGGGCGCGGGCCGCGCCATGCAGAGCGTGCTCTTCGGCGTCGGCAGCGTGCACGTCGGGGTCATCGTCGCCACGGCGACGCTGATGCTCGCCGTCGTGTTCGGCGCGGTGTTCCTGCCCTCGCGCCGCGCCGCGCGCGTCGACCCGCTCGATGCGCTCCGCGGAGACTGAAGCCGCGCGGGCGCATGTGAGGACCGGTAGGGCGGATTATCCCTAATCCGCCGAATCCGATATCGGACCGGCGCGCTAGGGATAGCGCGCCCTACCCGGACGACCCGTACGTGGGTTACCTGCGGCCACCGGCCCGTCGCGCGGCTGTCGATCGGATTCCCTCTAGAGAGGGACGGCCCTGCGATAGCGGGGCCGGGGTGTGTGGTTTGTTGATCGGATACTACGGATTCACACACCCCGCCCTGGCGGGCACCCCTCTTCCTAGAGGGGATCTACGGAAGACTGCAGCCGCCAGCCCGCCGCGTCGCGGCCGATCACTGCATCCTGGGGACGCGACGCGTTTTCCCGGCGACGAGGGCGTCGCCGCTCCAGACGAGACGGCCAGCGCCCGGGAATCTGCCGGATGTTTGACCTGCATCAAGGCGGGCGGCGGCGAAACCTGCGATGCTTCCGTCCCATGAGCAATGCGTCGCATTCAATATCCACCGGACCGACCGCCGCTGCGGACGTGTTTGACGTCCGCACCATCCCCTGCCGCATCAAGCACGGCCAGATCATCCAGCGCTGCATCGACCTGCCGGTGGGCCATCACTTCGTGCTGGTCAACGACCACGATCCGATCCCCCTCCGCCACCAGCTCGAGGCGGAGTTTCCCGGCGCCTTTTCCTGGGAATATGTCGAGCGCGGGCCCGACGATTTCCGCGTGAAGATCACCAGGCCCGCCCCGGCGGGAAGCCCGGGATCGGTTTGATTGGTGCGGAGGGGATTATCCCGGGCACGCCGAAGACAGGCGTAGGCGGCCCGACCCCGCCGGGCCTCCAGTTTGGTGTTTGGTGTTTGGAGTTTGGAGTTGACCGCCGGAACCGAACTCCAAACGCCAAACTCTAGACTCCAAACCGCGCATGAC
>CAZKDK010000072.1:4701-13375 GCA_964551145.1 uncultured Opitutaceae bacterium
GACCGCCGGAACCGAACTCCAAACGCCAAACTCTAGACTCCAAACCGCGCATGACGCCGCGCGGCTTTCGATCGGATCCCCTCTTGAGAGGGGTGGCGCGAAGCGACGGGGTGTGTGATTTGTTGATCGGACACTGCGGATTCACACACCCCGCCCTGTCGGGCACCCCTCTTGCTAGAGGGGATCTATGGAAGACTGCGGCCGCCAGCCCGCGCGGACCGCCGTCTCCAGTTTGGTGATTGGAGTTGGGTGCCGAAACCGAACCCCAAACTCCGAATCCTAAACTCCAAACCGCGGCCTAACGCCGCTCGCGTTCTTGGGCCCGTGCCCGCAGCCACTCCATCGCAGCCTCCACCCGGTAAAACACATCGAAGTTGGCATACTGCTCTTCCGCGCAGATCCCCCACATCCTGACCAGGCCGAAAGCAAGCGCGTCGGCGACCACCACGGCGACCGGGCTCAGGATCCGCCCGGTCGGTCCGGCGTACTTCCGGTGGATCTCCACCTGATGCTTGATATCCCCGGCGGCCAGTTTGCCGATGTTCAGGCCGCGGAAATCGCACAGCACCGGAATACCGGGGTGCCACGCCGGGTCGGCCAGGACGTCCTCCAACTTCCCCTGGAAACCTTCTTCGCCGACATCACCCGTCGCCAAAATCGTCAGGAGCGACCCATCCGCCTCAAGCCTCGCCGACCATTCCATGAGCGTCCTCGGCGTTCGTATTGCCAGTGCGCGTCTCCTGCGAATGCAGAAGGCGTGCCGTCCTAGGCGCCGTGCGCCTCGCGCAGAATGCCGGCAAACCACAGCAGGCGGGCGCGGGCCTTGGCGTCGCGAAGGCTCATCGCTTGAAGCTGCGCCAGTGCGGCCGCGGCCGTGGCGGGCAGCCCGCATTTCTCAAATCCGTCCGGCCGTCCCGCAACCTGGCGCGCACCGGCGACCTCAACGCGCACGATCGGATACAACGCTTCCGGCAGGACATCCAGGATGTACGCCCGGGCCACCTCGCCGCATTCCGCCGGCGTGCGCCCGACAGCCTTTGCGATGAGACCCAGATGGTCCGGCCGGATCGTGCGGTATTTGCCCCGCAGGTAGTTGTTGATGCGGCTGACCGCGATGCCAGTGGCAGCCCCCAGTTCAACCTGGTTGATCTCGTTGCGCTCCATGAGCAGGAGGAGCGTGCTCGAGAAGAACTGCGTGCGACGGGGAAGGGGCTGGCGGGATCTGGGCATAGGGTTCTCCTTGGTCAAATCTGCGCTAGGGCAAGGCTGGGAAAAGCACACCCAGAATGGCCAACGTGACACCGTTAAGTCAATTATTTCTAATATGTTACGAATCTCTAAAACTCGATCCGCTATAAATCTCGCGAATCGGCCAGCCCGGTCGGCTGTTGGAATGTCGTTGTTTGGCGCCGTGTCCCGTCTGGACAATTCGCGAATCTTTGAATTGTCACAAACGGATTGGTTTAGTCTTAATTTCTGGTGCGTCTAAACACCCGCCGGGCCACGTTTTTTTGAGCACTGGGAAAACACCCGCGGGTGCCGTCGATCAGTCGGCGCCGATGCGGTTTCTCGGAGTGTATTCAGTGGGCGCAGGCCGCGGATCGGCGGGCGTTAAGCCCGCCCCACCATGGAGCGCGGTGCTTTCCCGTCCGCCATCGGCCTGGCGACGGCGGAAGCCCGCGCCCGAATCCCGCGCAGGCTGAAGCTCTGCGCCACCCCAGAGACCGGCAGCGGCGTTGTAGGGCGGGGTCGCCGACCCCGCCGCCGCGTTCAGTTTGGTGTTTGGGGTTGACCGCCGAAACCGAACTCCAAACTGTAGCCGAAGACCGCCTGGGGCTTCGCCGGCCGTTTGTCGTTGTGCTTCCCGTGCCGCGGCGAAGGCTCGCCGGATACGCCATGAATCACGTCCGCCTCATTCCTGCTCTCGCTCTGATCCTCGTTTGTTCAGCCGGATCTGTTTTGGCGATGAACCAGGACGAACGGCCCATGCTGAAGATCACCTCGTCAGGCAACTGGGCCGTGGGAACGAATCAGCGATGCAGTTGGGACTGGGGCAATCTCGACGGGAATGTCGAGGTTACGCTCTGGCAGGCGAATCGGCAGATAGTCACGTTGGCGTCGTCGATCTCAGTCGGGCAGAATGGCAAAGGTTTCGCAGCGGTGTCGGTGCCCGCCAAACTCATCCCGGGAACCTACGAAATCCGCGTGAAGTCGATCAGCCATCCCGAGGTCATGGCGCGGCAGACCATCACCCTCGTCACAAATCCAGACGGGTATCTGCCCATCGGGCGCGGTGCCAGCTCGCCGACCGGCCGGGGCGTGGGTGACTGAGTGCCGCCACGGGCCGGGATCATACCCGGAAACTCCGTTTCGATGGAGGGCGAGGCGCCCGTCGGGTACCATTGCACGGCCGGGCTGCCCCAGTCCGCCTTTGAAGTTGAGGCTGGTTCCGCCGCCTGCCACGTTCCATGGAGCATCCCGGGCCTGTAGCTTAATGGTTAAAGCAGAGGACTCATAATCCTTTGACTCTCGGTTCGAGTCCGAGCAGGCCCACTCTCCCTTGCGTCGAAGGTCCGAAAGGGTTCGACGGAGCGCAGCGAAGATGGGCGAACGCGACAGCGTTCGGGCCGCAGGCCTGCGCATAGTGCACGAATCCCAGCGGACCCACACTCCGCTTCGCGGAAATCCCAAGTTCCAAGGCCTAAGTTTCAAGGGTCAAGTTCTAAAGCCAAAATCCCAAGGCCCAAGGGGCGCAAGGATGAGACTCCGGAGAGTTGCCCTTGCTCCGCCCTAGGGCACCCGGAGCGGATGGTCTGCGACCGTGCCTGCGGCACGCCATCGTCGTACTACTCGTGCTCCGTCGACGGCGCGAAAGGGAGAAGGGGCGGCACCAGGTGCCGCGGGCGAAGCCCCGGAAGCCGTCAGGCTGGAGCCAATCCCAGCGGGCTCACCAGCCATCGCTCGCAGGAACTACGGCCCGACAGGCTCCCGGCGCTGCGCGGAAATCCCAGGTTCCAATGTTCAAGGAACGCAGGGATGAGTGTCGTGTTACCGACACGGCCTCTCGTCAGCACCCGAAGGCTACTCGCGGCTCGGCGCTTCGGCACGGTTTCCGGTCCCCCAAAAAAAGGAACGCCGGCCCCCGCAGAACGGGAGCCGGCGTTCCAGCAATCAGATGGTTAGAACGAGAACGTATTCGTCACGAACCATTCCTGGATGGGCTTGACCCGGACCGAGGCCCAGGTGTGCCCGTCCGGCTCGATTGAGATCGGGATGAGCCCGTTCTTGGCGAGCACATTGCGGACGTTGAACTGGATCTTCCAGTTGATGTTCTTGCCCACCTTGCGACCGTAGCTGAGCCAGAGATCAAGCCCGTCCTCCGCAGGCCCGCTGTAGGGATTGGTGAGATCGTATACGCCGGAGGCAAGGACCGGGTAGCCGATGATGACCTTGTCCTGCCAGCGATAGGCACCGCCGACGCCGAATCCCTTCAGCATGCCCCTGATGAAGCTATAATCCATGACGACATTATAGCGCCATTTGCGGATCTCGGGAGCCGCCGAGCCCTCCTGGAGCCTCATCAGCGTGTAGGCGGCTTTCCAGGGCATCCAATTGGAGAGGCCGATCGAAGAGCCCGCGCCGCCGAACTGCGGCAGGCCACCCGCAGGGGAGAGGCCGCCCGGGCGCGTCGGATCGAGCAGTTGCGAGTCCATGTAGGTGACGAAATCGGTGAGGGTCTGCCCACCGACATTGGTGCGGACCGCCGATGTCCTTGAGGCATTGAACGCGATGCGCCAGTTCGGCAGCGGATTGGCCGTCAACTCGAACTCGTCACCCTTGGACTCGGTGTCCGCCGTGACCGTGAAGCCCTGCGGCCCGTAGGGAAGCGCCGTATAGATGTAGACGGTTGCCGGATCGGGCGCGTAGGCCGTGGGGTTGGTCAGGTACGTGGTTCGATTGACCAGAGCCGAGGCGGGCCCTGTCGGGTTGAAGTTCCACGCCTGGAAGAAGCCCAGGGCCGCGAGGTGGGTCTGGATGTTGTTCCAAGTCGTGATCGCGCTATCCTCATCTGCATCGGCCTGCGCCTGCGTATAGGGTGTCGCGCTCAGCCCGTTGGGCGCGCCGAGCGGATAGGCGTTGGTCCAGGTGTTGCGATACGAGGGTGAGTTGCGCGACGGGTAGTCATAGCCGTTCAGTTGGTACAGGAAGACGTTGCGCCACTTGAGGCCCTGCTGAATGGTCCCGCCAATTCCGCCCTGGTTGGAAAGACCGCTGCTGGCGCCCGTGACACGGGTCGTGTATCGGACCGCCCGGAACGAGATCCGGTTGTCCTTGGTCGACAGCCATATTCCGTATTCACGCGTCCGGCCCGCCGGATTTCCAAGCGGCGTGCCATAGAGATCGCGGCGTATGCTCGTGACCTGGAAGTTGCTCGACTCGTTGTACGATACGCTGACGTTGATCGGCAGCGGGTCATGATTCAGAATCTTGTTCAGGTGCAGCACCAATCCGCCGCTGGTGGAGTGGCCCTTGACGATCTGGTTGGTCGGGAATGCGTCGGGCAGTTTGTATACATCCGGCTGCAGGTTCAGGATGCTGCGATTGAGGGGCTGGTTCCCGGCGTTCACGTCCTTCGTCTTGACCGTGTCAAAGCGCCAGCCGAGCGTCAGCACGAGGGCATCGTTCCAGAGGTAACCCTGGTACGAACCGGAGTAGGAGGTCGTCTCGCGCAACGACTTTTGAGCGGTGGTGACGAGGCTCTGGTCAGCACCGTTGTTATACCGCAGCAGGTTGTCCTGGAAGTTGCTGTTCCAGCCGAGGTAATTGGCGGGATTGGAAGCCTGGGTGAGCTGGGCGGGCGTGGTGCTTCCCGAATCCGTGTTGGGCAGGCCGGCGTAGACCGCATACAAGTTAGCCGGAACGTTCCACGGGTCGTTGAACCCAACAGTGGAAGGAGCCATCCACGTGGAATCCATCACATAGACGCCGGAGTCCTGGAGCGTGATGTTTGTCGCGATGCCCGGGATGTTTGCCCCATTGGGCCCGCTGCGGTTGGCGATGCTTGACCCAAGGTAGATGACCCCCACCGGCGGGCGTTCCAAGAGGCCAGTGGAGTTGCCGGCGTTGTTGTTCCAGTAGCCGACCCAAGCCTGGCTGTTGGCATACATCGCCCAGTTGCGCTGTTCATTGTAGAATCTCTCGTCGGCGACGACGCCGTTGAACCGATGCCGTCCCAGCAGCTTGATGAGAAATTCGTTCTTCGTCAGGTCGGAAACGCGAAGCTCGGCGAACAGCGAGGCGCGCTTGAATTCGCGGTCGGAGAAGTACGAGCTGCCGTTGCCGGTGGACATCTGGACGAACGGCCGGCCGAGGTTGGCGTTTTCGACGCCGCCGGTCCCGGAGTTGATATAGTAATCCACGAAGTTCTTCGTGATATCCATCGAGAGCGTCGGGTTGCCGCCGAGCAGGGCCTGGCCGCCGTTCTTGTTCTTCTGGCGGTCGTAGGACACATCGAGGCCGACCCGGTCGTCCCAGCCGGTCTGGGACAGGTCGATATTATAGGCGGTCCATTTCTGGAATTCGGACTTCGTCGGACCGTCGATCAGGGTGCCGTAGAAATCGAAGACCGTCGGATCGAGCAAGGACATCGTCCGGTATTGACCGTACCGGGCGTTGGGGAAGGTCCCTGCGTATGCCGTGGAGTTGTTGTAATTATTCACGACTCCGCTCAAGCCCCCGTTGACCATGAACAACATTCCGCTTTGGCGCTTGCCCGGTATGCCACTCGAGATCCCGGTGAACCCGCCGGTGGTATTCCGCCCACCGTTGTTGATGTAACCGCCAAAGACCGAATAAGTCTGGTTGGTCGCGCCGTCGATGAGCCAAACCGGCTGCTGCTGGTTGGCTACGTCGCTCATCCACGGTTGATAGTTCACCGTGGACGACTGACCCATACCCAGGCCATTGCCCGCGACGATGGTGGCGTTGCTGGTGGTGCGGAAAGGATCATAGGCGTTGTTGACCAACAGCCGTCCCATGCCGCCGAACGGATTCGCGGCGCTGACCGCGACCGGGCGGAACCACGGCGAGATGCCGTCGTTCGGCGGTACGATGCGCGGCCGGTTGGCCTTGATGTCGCCACCCTCGATCTTCACCCTGATGCTCGTGCGGAACGAGCGATTCTTGAAAATCTGCGGATCCCAGCGCAGCGCGCCGTAAATGCGGTGGTCGTTTTGGAATGCCGGTTTCTGCTGGTATTTCTGGTTGTCCAGCAGGGCGTCCACCCGGATCGCGAGCGTGTTGCTGAGGATCTCCCGGTTCACGTCGATGGTGCCCCGGTAGCTGCCGTAGGAACCGACGCGCGCCGTCACCTCGCCCCGATCGGCGAACTCGGCGTTGCGCAGCGAGGCGTTGACGATGCCGGCCGGACTGCCCAGCCCGAACAGGATCGAATTCGGCCCGCGCAGAATGTCGATCCGGTCGACGTTGTACGAATCCCACGGGATGTCCGTGATGTAGTAGTCGCGGGCGTTGTCGGCCGCGGCCAGGCCGCGCACGCGTTGCGCGCCGGCCGGGGAACGCAGATTGCCGGATTCATCGACGCTGGTGCCGTTGCCCAGGCCGGCATAGGTGCCGCGCGTGCCGGCGACCTCGGCGTTAGTCGTGTATTGGAGCAGCGTGCTGCTGTCGGTGGCTCCGATGTCTCTGAGGAACTCCTGGGTCAAAACGGATATCGACGCGCCGATATCGCCCAGATTGGTGCGAATGCGGGTGCCGGCCAACGTTTCGGTCGCCTGATACCCGGCTTCCCGGGCCGCGCTGACTTCAAACGGCGAGAGTTGGACCACGTTTTCCTCGTTTCCGGTGGTCGAAGCCGCGCCATTGGCGGAGCTGTTCTGCGGTCCTGTCTGGGCCGAAACGGTGTTGATCATCGCGGTCGCCACCACGAGCAGCATAGCAACGGTGCGCCGTGCGCACGGATCTACAGATGGTAATTTCATCGGGGTTAGGTCGGTTCTCTATTGGAGCTGCGCGGGGGTGATCTAAGGGATGCAGCTCCCCGACAAAATGTAACCTTCGCTGCGCTGCGCGCTTCAAGAAGACAAAGGTCGATCTCGAGAATATGACTTTAGTCGAGGATCGCGGCGCGCAGCCGCGTGCGCGAATTTGCGTCGCGCCGCGATTCCGCACTCGCTCGATTTCAGGAAAGAGCCAGACTTCAACGCCCACCAACCGGTCGAAGTCGATTTCCTCCCCATGCTCCAGCCCGCGTCAGCGGTGCGCAGAATTCCACCCGCATTCGTCCGGCATTTCCTTGTTTCAGTCGCGCCGCTGGTTGTCCGGCTGGGGTTGCTCACGAGCCTGGGGTGCGGTGCGGCAATTCCTGCGCACGCAGAAACCGGGCAGCCGCGCGGCCTGCCCTTCATCCGCACCTACCCGCTCGACGAGATCGGGAGCGTTCCCCGCGGGCTGAGGCTCGGCTTCGACGCGTTCGGGCGGGTCGCCGTTATGTACGATGGCATCTACGCCGTGCTGAACGACTCGGCCTGGGTCGATCGTATTGATCCGGCGTCGGCGCTGAGGATGCGGATGACAACCATCAAGTTCGCCGACGGGAAATATTACTATGGAGGGCGCGGTTCATGGGGAACGGTCGAACTGACCGCGGACGGCCGATTCAGGGCTTCTCCGCTCGTTCCGGCGGATGCCCCGGCTTGGACAAGCGGCGCTCCATTCAACAATCTGCTGGGCACATCCACGGGGATGTATTTCTACGAGGGTGATGGGGTCGTCTATTGGGATTTCACCCAACGGAGAAATGTCTTCTTCGCCCTGCCGCGCCTCTCGGCTGCCTTCCCCGTGGGCGACCGCGTGTTCGTGTGCTGCCGGGGCGACCTGATACGCGAGTTACTGCCTGCCTCAGACACCACCCGCGTCGCCGCAGGAACGGGGCTCGATGGACAGGTCGTCCGGTTTGCCGCGCCGCTGGACCGTACGCATTCGCTGCTCGCGCTGGAAGACGGTCAGCTGGTCAGTTTTGATGGGGCCACTGTCGCGCCCTGGCGCCCCCAGTCTGACTATCAGATCAGCGGGAGGATCACGGCGATGGAACGCCTGATCGACGGTGGTGTGGCCGTCGCCATAGCCGAGAAGGGTGTTTTCCTGTTCTCCTCCGACGGATCGCTGATGTGGTCGCTCATCGTGCCGGAATTTCGCCGCATCGACGGCATGGCCGCCGGTGAACCCGGTGTCCTTTGGATGGTGGGAGAGAATGCGGTTCACCGGGTCTTTTACGACTCGCCGTTGACGAGCTTCGGCCAGCAGTTCGACCTGGCGGTGTTCTGGCCGCGTGTTGGGTGCTGGAACGACAAGTTCGTGATCTGCTCCAGCAACAGGCTTTGTGCGATGGAGCCCACCCTGCCGGGGCACCCGCCCTCTCTCCGGGTTTTGGCCGGCGACCGGACGACGCCAATCGGCTCCATGGCCGCCAGCGGATCCCATTTGCTGGCGGGGAGCCGGGCGGGCGTCTTTTCTGTCGGTAACGACGGCACGATCACTTCGTTGATCCAGATCGAGAATGTGGCCGGGCTCGAGTTCATCGAGCCGGACACCTGCATTGTGATCGGCACCCGGGAGATTGCCGCATTGCGGTATGTCGACGGGAAATGGATCG
>CAZKDK010000073.1:0-5865 GCA_964551145.1 uncultured Opitutaceae bacterium
TCGGCCACAAGTGGATGGACGCCCAGCTCGAGGCCACCTACGAGGGGCCCGAGGCCGTCCAGCGGCGCCAGCTTTCCCTGACGATGACCAACGAGGTCTTCCTCGGCATCTTCCGGGCCTGGACCGATGAGATGCGCCGGATCGCCTCGGCGCGGCCCGTTTCCGGGGCCTGCGTCCTGGCGAACGCGATGGAACTCTGGCTCTGGACCCTCGAGCACCTGCAGACCACAACCGACGCGCTCGGCGTCCGGCTCTATTCCAGCAACCGGCAGGGGGTGACCTTCGCCATGGCCGATGCGCTGTGCTGGCTGCTCGCTGCACGCTATCAGCTGCTCGACCTGCTGGAGCTTGAGGCGAAAGGCCCGGAAAACCCGGTAACCGCCGCGGGCCTGAACGGTCTGCTCAGCTTCCTCACCGATCTCAGCCAGGTCCAGGCCGCTTCCGCCTCGGGCGAGGCCGCGCGGATCTGCGCGGAACTCGTCTACGGTTACAACGGGCTGCCCGCCTGCACGGACGCGAATTGCACCTGCGGCCAGGCCGACGTCTCCGGCGCCGCGGCTTCCGTGTACGAGCCGTTCGTCTATCTCCGGATGAAGCTGGATTCGAGCCTGAGCGGCTCGCGCCTGGCCAAGGATCGCGCTGCCGAGGCCCTGAGCCAGGTGATGATCCCCGAGGCCCCCGACTACCCGGCGTGAGACGCCATTCCCGCCCGCGTGACTGAGCCCGCTGCCAGCGCTGCAACCGCCGAACGCCAGTCGATGTCCGCCGACATCGTCTGCGTCGGCTTCGGGCCGGCCATGGGCGGGTTCCTGACGACGCTGTCGAAGAAGCTGCTGAAAGACGACGGCTCACCGGCTGTCGAGAGCTCGGTGGCGCCGGGCCTGCCGCCGCAGGTCATCTGCTACGAACGCGCCGACGACCCCGGCTTCGGCGTCTCTGGGGTCGTCACGCCGGCGCGCAGCATCCGGGCCAGCTTTCCGAACTTCGATCCGGCGCAGATCCCGATGGCCGCGCCGGTGACGGGCGAAAAGATCGCGTACCTCCTCGACCCGATCGGCGCCAGCCGGCGCTCCGCCGCGCTCCGCCTGGCCGACGCCCTGATCCGCACCGGCCGCTGGGCGCTGCCGGTCGAGCATGACGCGCTCACCCTCCCGTGGGTGCCCCCGTTCCTGCGCAAGCACGACGGCCTGGTCCTCTCGATGGGCCAGTTCATGCAGTGGGTCAGTTCCCAGGTCATGGGCGCCGGCACGGTGCAACTCTGGCCGTCGACGCCCGTGGCCGCGCCGCTGATCGAGAACGGACGGGTCGCGGGCGTGCGCCTGATCGACCAGGGAGTGGACCGCCAGGGCCGGCCGGCCGAGGGCTTCATGCCGGGGATGGACATTCGCGCCGCGTTGACGGTGGTCGGCGACGGACCGGTCGGCGCCGTCGGGCGCCAGTTGGACGAGCACTTTGGACTGCCGCCGGGGAACCGGCAGCATGACTGGGCCATCGGCATGAAGATGGTGATCGACCTGCCGCCGCAGGCCGGCCTCGCGACGGGCACGGTGATCCACACCTTTGGCTATCCCGAGCCGGAGATCTTCGGTTTTCTCTACGTGCATCCGGGCAACATCGCCTCGCTGGGGATCTTTGTGCCCTCGTGGTTCGACAGCCCGGTCCGCACGGCCTACCGCTACCTCCAGCACTGGATGCTGCATCCCTACCTGTGGCGGCATCTCCAGGGCGGCACCCTGCGCTCGTGGGGCGCCAAGACTCTACAGGAGTCGGGCCGGCGCGGCGAACCCCGTCTCGCCGGCGATGGCTACGCCCGCATCGGCGAGGGCTCGGGCAGCACGAACGTACTGACCGGATCGGGCGTCGACGAGGCCTGGGCGACGGGTGTCCAGCTGGCCGAGGGCGTGCTCGAATTGCTGCAGGCGGGCCAGCCGTTCACCCGCGAGAACCTCGAGCGGGCCTACGTCGCCCGCCGGCGGGCCAGCTGGGTCGAACGGGAGGGCCGCGCCGCCGAGCGGGCACGCGACGGCTTCCAGCGCGGCGTGGTGCGCGGGCTGCTGGGCATGGGGCTGGCGGGCCTGACCGGCGGCCGCCTGCACTGGCGCGGCCGGCCCGCGCCGCCCCACCGGCGGCTGCCCACCGTCGAGCGCTACTACGCCGGGCGGGTCACCTCCGCCGAGATCGCCCGCCTGCGCCGGGAGTGCGCCGCGAGCGGCGCCTCGCTGCACGGCGTCCTGATGGATCGCGTGGGCTGGCCGGCCATTCCCTATGACGGCAAGCTGCTCGTCTCGCATCAGGACGCGCTCCTCCGCGGCGGCAAGGTCCAGGCCCCGGCCGGTTATGCCGACCACGTGATCTTCCTCCATCCCGCCGTGTGCCAGCAGTGCAGCGTCCGCATCTGCATCGATGCCTGTTCCGGCCAAGCCATCACCCCCGGTCCCGACGGCGTGCCCGCCTTCGATCGCGAGAAATGCGTCCACTGCGGCGCCTGCCTGTGGAATTGCTCGCAGCCGCGTCCCGGCGATCCGGAGCGCGCCAACGTCGAATTCCGCGCCGGCGCCGGCGGACTCCACTCGGCCGAGAACTGAGCGGCCGCCACAGCAGCCGTCCGGGCGGCCCAGCCCGGACCTCAGGCCGCCGGCGCCGCGATTGCCGGGGCTTTCCGCCGGCAGAAATGGGCGAGGATCATGCACAGCAGGCCCGCGCCGCCCAGGCACGCTGCCGAGATCAACGCCGCGGTCATGATCTCCTGCACCACCGCCGTTATCACGCCGAACGCGGCCTCGATCACGGCGGACGGCGCAGCCGGGGGAAAATACGGCTCCAGCACCACGGTGAAGATCCAGCGTGCCGCCGGCACGGCCGGCAGCGCCAACAGGGCGGCCAGGGCTCCTGCCAGAAAACAGGGAATGCCCCACCAGAGCAGGCCGCCGCGCAGCGAGCGCACGCCGAACAGCGCGATCAGCAGCAGCAGCACGGCCGGCAGTGCCGGGCTCCAACGCGACCATTGCTCGACGGCCAGCAACGTGTCCTGCGCGTCCGCCAGCGCGGCCAGGGCGCGTCCGACACCGGGCACCGGCCCGAGCGCAAACGGGTCGACCGTGTCGGGCAGGCGGTCGGCCAGGGACCGCATGGCCTCGCGGAACTGCCCGCGCACCTGCGACAGCATCGCGTCCGGCGGCCGCCGCCCGGCGGGCACCGCGCCCGCCTCCTGAATCTCAACGGTCGTCGCCGGCGGAAGCGTTTGCAGGATCGCGGCAAAGGCCTCCTCCGCCGGACCGCCGACAAGCCGCTCCTTCAGCTCCGTCAGCGAGAACTTCGCCGAGATCGGGCCCGTCTCGGCATGGAACGAGCGGGCCAGCTGATCGAGTCCGCCTTCCCCCTGCGCCCGCAGGTAGGACGCCGGCGCGACGACACCGAACATGCGCTCCCAATCCGCCGGGGTCAGCTGGGCGGCCGCCTCGAGGGCGCCCGCGGCCGGCTCCGGCAGGCGCGTGCGGTACCGGCTGGCATGCACGGCCAGGTCCGCCGCCAGGGCCGGGGCCCGCTCGTAGATGTGCTGCTGCGCCAGCGCGCGCTTGTAGATCGACGCCTGCAGGAAACGGGTCCCCGCGGCATGAAAGAAGACGACCCCGATCGCGGCGAACACGAACGCGATCGCGCAGCACACCGCGACAAAACGGGCCAGGAGGCGGAGCATGCAGCCCCACCCTTGTCCGAAAACGCGGCGCCGTCCAGCCCTCGGTGGCGCGTCTCCCGAAATACCATCTTGTCCGGCGTCTGCTCTTTGGTTTCTACTCGATGCCCGCTACCCACTACTCGCTACTCCCATGAGCACCCTTTTCCATATCGTCGTCTGCGGCGGCATCGTTCCCGACCCGCTGCAGACGCTCGAACCGGCGACCGGCGCAACCGGACCCGCGCTGAAGAACGAGCTGATGCTTCCCGCCGTCCTCGATCCCTGGGCGGCCCATGCGCTTATCGAGGCGGCGCACCTGGCGAAGCAGCACCCCGGCAGCCGGGTCTGGCTCGTGAGCATCGGGCCGAAGGCCAAGCTCCAGCAGGTCATGATGACGGTGGCCCAGAAGGTCCCGTTCGAGCTGGTCGCCGTCGACGGGCCCGCCAGCGGATTCGCGGAATCGGCCGAGGTCGCCGCGGCGCTGGCCGACGCCGTTCAGGCGATCCCGGGTCTCGATCGGTCGCGCCTGCTCCTCTTCGGCGGCTGGGAGTCGGCCTCGCGCGGCGCCGGGACCACGATGCCCATGGTCGGCGAGCGCCTCGGCATCGTCGACCAGTTCCAGGGCGTCGATCAGGTCGCGGTGAAGGCGGACGGAACCCTCGAGGTGCTCGAACGCATCGAGGGAGGCCGTCACCAGGTCTCGACCTGCCAGGGTCCGCCCGCTCTGTTCGGCTGGGCCACCGGCAACCTGCCGGAGCCGCCCAACAATCCGCAGGTCGGCATGCAGAACATGCGGACGGTCATGCCGGCGCTCCAGCGCGCCAAGCCGGCCCGCCTGACCAACGAGGGCCTGGCGTTCGTCCGGGTGTCTCTGCCGAAGCAGCGTCGCGACACGAAGATCGTCAAGGACCGGCCGGTCGACGAGATCGCCCGGGAAATCGTCGAGTGGATCGGCAGTAGCGAGTAGCGCGTAGTGTGTAGCGAGCATAGCCAACCGGCCGCCATCACCGCCCTTTCTTCTGCCCCCTTCTCTACCTGTTCTTCGAATTCCTACCCACTACCCGCTACTCACTACTCGCTACTGTCGCCATGGAAACGATCCTCTTTCTCGCCCATACCGGTGCCGACGGCGCGCTCGCCCCGGCCGCACTCCAGGCGCTCACCGCCGCCCGGTCGCTCGCCGATGGTCTGGCCGGGTCGGCCTTTTTGGCCGGCCTCGTTGGCGGCGAAGTGAAGGCCGGCGCCGATCAGATCGCCGGATGCGGTGCCGCCCGTTTCCTGGCGGTGGCCGGGCCCGAATTCGCGCCATCCCGCTATTCCAGCGATGTAGTTGCCGCCGAGGCCCTGTGCCGGGCCGCCGACGCTACGATCGTTGTCGTCGCGGCGACCTCGCGCTGGAATCGCGTGCTCGCCGGCGCGGCCCAGCGCCTCGGCGGCCGCATCGATGCGCACGCCACCGGGGTGGCGGTGGCCGACGGGCAGCCGGTCGTCAGCCGCTGGTACTACCGCCAGCGCCTCGAAGCCGAACTGAAACGCGCCGGCCGGCCGTGGTTCATCCTGATCGACCCCGGCTGCGCCGAGGCCTGGACCGGGGCACCCGGTTCCGCCGCGGTCGAGTCGGTGGCGGTGGCGCTCGCCGACGGGAACCGCCGCACCAGCGTCGCCGGCGTGCGCGTGCCGCCCGCCGACCAGCAGACCATCCGCCCCGACGCCCGGCTGCTCTTCGTCGCCGGCGCCGGCTGGACGAAGACCCAGCCCGACGGCAAGGCCCATGCCGTCGAGGCCGAGAAGCTGATCGTTGAATTCCTCGCCAAGACCCAGGCCTCGCTCGGCAGCACGAAGTCGCTGGTCGACCTCAGCGGCGAGGGCCAGGCCGTGCTGAAGTTCATGACCCATCTCAACCAGGTCGGCCAGACCGGCTCGACCCCCCGCCACCCGAAGGGACTTGCGACCTGCTGCCACGGCGAGGAGCCGCACACCGTGGGCTGGCGCTTCATCAACGAGCGCCGCGCCATCAACCTGAATCCGAACTGCAGCTGGGCGCAGGGCAAGGCCGACGTCCTCTATGTGGCCGATGCCTTCGCCGTGATGCGCAAGGTCAACGAGCTGCTGCCGGTGAAGGCCTGAACGAGGCGATGGCCCACCGCGCAGATCGGCGCCTGCAAGACAGGCGCCCTACAGTCAGAGGA
>CAZKDK010000073.1:5965-13355 GCA_964551145.1 uncultured Opitutaceae bacterium
TTTGTAGGGCCGGCGACTTGCCGTAGGCCCCGAGCCCGTCGAGGGGCGCCGGCCGAACTCCCGGCGAAGGCCTGAGGCGACCGGCGGAGACGGGGAACGGCAGAGCGGCGCCCGCAAGACGGGCGCCCTACAGTCAGAGGATTTGTAGGGCCGGCGACTTGCCGTAGGCCCCGAGCCCGTCGAGGGGCGCCGGCCGGGGTTCGGATTTTCCAGTCGGCGGAGACCGCCGGATCCGAATCCGCACCGAACGGTTGCGTCGGACGGGCGGTTATGCCGTATTTCCGCTTCCGCCATGGAAACCGCCGTCACCGCAAGCGCCCCCCATTCTCGCCCGGTCGAAAAGACCGTCATGGCGGTGCTGTTTGCGTTGAGCGCGTCGCACCTGATCAACGACACGCTCCAGTCCCTCCTGCCGGCGCTCTATCCGCTGCTGAAGCACTCGTTCAGCCTCAGCTACACCCAGGTCGGACTCATCACGTTCACTTTCCAGCTCACCGCCTCGTTGCTGCAGCCGATGGTGGGCTTCTACACCGACCGGCAGCCCCGGCCCTTCTCGCTGGTGGTGGGCATGGGCATGACGCTGGTCGGGCTTGTGCTCCTGTCGCGCGCCGGGAGTTTTCATGCGATCCTGGCGGCCGCGGCGCTCGTCGGCACCGGATCCTCGGTCTTTCATCCGGAGGCTTCGCGCCTCGCCCGGCTGGCGTCCGGCGGCCGGCACGGCTTTGCCCAGTCGCTGTTCCAGGTTGGCGGCAACCTCGGAAGTTCGTTCGGTCCGTTGCTGGCGGCGCTGATCGTCGTCCCCGACGGCCAGGCCAGCGTGCTGTGGTTCACGCTGTTCGCCGTTGCCGGCATCATGATCCTGACGGCGGTCGGCCGGTGGTACCGCACCCACCTGGAGCTGACCCGCGGGCGTCCCGCAGGGCCGGCGATTCATCCGCACGCAGCGCTGTCCCGCCGCAAGGTCGGCTGGTCGCTCGCGGTTCTGATCGCCCTCGTCTTCTCGAAGTACGTCTACCTGGCGAGCCTGACGAATTACTACACGTTCTACGCGATCGCGAAGTTCGGCGTGTCCGTCCAGGGAGCGCAGGTGCGCCTGTTCGTGTTCCTGTTCGCCGTGGCCGCGGGAACGATGATTGGCGGACCGCTGGGAGACCGCATCGGCCGCAAGCGCGTCATCTGGTTCTCGATCCTGGGTGCGGCGCCGTTCAGTTTGGCGCTGCCCTACGCCAATGCCGCCTGGACGATCGTCCTCACGGTTTGCGTTGGCGTCGTCCTGGCCTCGGCCTTCCCGGCCATCATCGTCTACGCCCAGGAGCTTCTCCCGGGCAAGGTCGGCCTGATCGCGGGGCTGTTTTTCGGCATGGCCTTCGGCATCGCCGGCATCGCCTCCGCGCTGCTGGGGAAGCTCGCCGACCACACCAGCATCTTTTTCGTCTACGACGTCTGCGCGTTCCTGCCGCTCATCGGGCTGCTGACAGTCTTCCTCCCCGAGCTCGACCGGCCGGCGGCGGAGCGGCCGGCCGCCTGACGCGCGTCTCCACGGCGGCGAAGTCGCCGGTCTCGCCAAGGGGGGCCTCGCGCGGCGCCCTCTCCGACCGGGCGAGATGTCAACTATTGGTTGACATCAGCGCTGTCGAGGTCGGCGGTTGAGGTCGGCGGCACCAGTCCGCGCCCGCTGCGGACGGCGAACTGCGCGGCGCTGGCTCCCCGCGGCCCGCGTCACCGCCGGAAATCCCACCCACCCGAGCGTGATGTCAACTATTAGTTGACATCGCGCCTGTACAGCGCCGGCGGACGCCGGATCGCTTGACGCGTTCCCGGTCGGACTCGATGTCAACCATGAGTTCACATCGTGGATGGAAACGACCGGCGGAAGCGGGCGGGCCAGGGGTCTCCGAGGCGGAAGGATGTCAACGATGGGTTGACCTCAGGGCAGGCGCGGCAGGCGGATGCGTTCCGCCGAAAGCGGCCGGCCCAGCAGGCGTTCGCCGCGGGCGGCGAACCAGGCGGCATCGTCGGTCGTGACGACCCGGCGCGCGCCACCGCGGCCGAGCCTCGCTTCGTAGTCGGGATGCCGGGTCAGCCAGACGGCCAGGCGGGAGGCCACGATGTCACCCTGCGCGAGGATCTCCACGGCGGGTGGGACCAGGCTCCGGAGCGCCGGCAGCAGCAGGGGAAAATGGGTGCAGCCGAGCAGCAGGCGCTGGGGCAGCCGGCCGGGGGTCAGCACCGGCTCAAGCGACCTTCGGAGAAACCACTCGGTGCCGGGGCCGTCGAGTTCGCCCGCCTCGACCAACGGCACCCACAGGGGACACGCCTGCTGCAGCAGCACCAGATGCGGCGCTAGCTTGCGCAGCTCCATCCCGTAGGAATCCGACGCGACGGTGCTCTCGGTCCCGAGCACCGCGACGACCCCGGTGGCCGGCGACGGCGACGTCCGGCCGGGCACGGCGCCCGGCGGCAGGCCGGCCAGCGCCTCGACGGACGGCCGCACCACGCCGAGCACGCGGCGGTCGGGACGGTGGGCCGGCAGGTGCAGCCGCTGGAGGTTGCGCAGCGCGCGGGTCGAGGCGGTGTTGCAGGCCAGGATGACCAGCGGGCAGCCCTGCTCGAACAGCCATTCCACCGACTCCAGCGTGAACTCGTAGATGACATCCAGACTGCGCGCCCCGTAGGGCGCCCGCGCGCTGTCCGCCAGAAAGAGGTAGTCATACTGCGGCAGCGCCCGGACCAGGGCGTCCAGCACGGTGAGTCCTCCGAAGCCCGAATCGAAAACGCCGATCATGCCCCCGACGCCACGACGAAACGGCGACCGACGCAAGCCGGAGCCGGGGCCCGATCGATGCTCAACCTTGAGCAGGGTTCGGGCCGGAAGGCACCCGGGCCAGCGCCCGGCGCGGCAGCCGGTCGCGGCTTCAAATCCTGGCAGGAAAGGTGCTACCCTACCGTTCTCCAGACCAAACGAGTTCATCCCGTGACCATGCGCATCCGACTTGCCACCGAGGCTGACGCCGCCGACGTCGCCGACATCTACGGACCGGTCGTTCGCGACACGGTCATTTCCTTTGAACAAGACCCGCCGACGGCCGAGGAGATGCGGCGGCGCATCGCCGACACGCTTGCGAAGCTCCCCTGGCTGGTGTGCGAGCGGGACGGCGCGGTGACCGGTTACGCGTACGCGGGCCGGCACCGCGCGCGCGCGGCGTACGACTGGTCGGTGGACGTGTCGGTCTACATCCATCCGGCATGGCACCGGCGCGGCATCGGCCGGGCGCTGTACACCTCCCTCTTCGCCCTCCTTCGGCTGCAGCATTACTACAACGTGTACGCCGGCGCGACGCTGCCCAATCCGGGCAGCGTCGGTCTGCATGAGGCGATGGGATTCCGGCTGGTCGGTGTCTATCGCGGAGTCGGTTTCAAACACGGCGGGTGGCATGACGTCATCTGGTGGCACCTCGACCTCCAGCCGAAGACCTCCCTGCCCCCGCCGCTGCGCGCGCTCCGGGAGATCCAGGCGATGCCCGAATGGGTTGCGGCGCTCGCCGCGGGGCAGGCTCTGCTGCGAGAATAGGGATCGCCTGCAAGCAGGCTCCTACACCAGGCCCGCTCAGTCCGTCGGCACGCCGGGCACGCTCAGCGGCCGACCGTTGTCCTTGGGTCCAAGCTGCACGATGAACGGCCCGGCGCGGGCCGCCCAGTCCTGCGGGGCGGGGTACTTCGCGGCGTCGCCCCCGAAGGCGAGCCGGAGCATGTCGGTGTTGACGATGCCCGGATTGAGCGCCACCGCGGCCAGTCCGGCGGGCAGCTCCTGCGCGAGCGCCTGTGTGAGACCCTCGATCCCCCACTTCGTCGCGCAATAGGGCGCCACCTGCGGCGAGGTCGAGCGGCCCCAGCCGGAGCTCAGGTTGACGATGACGCCGTGCCCGGCCTCGATCATGGAGGGGACGAAGGCACGGATGACGTTGGCCACGCCCTTGAGATTCGCGTCGATCACCTTGGCGAACTCGGTCGCCGGGACCTGCCAGAGCAGCGCGGGCTTGTTCATGAGGCCGGCATTGTTGACCAGGATGTCCGGCGCACCGGCGGCACCGAGGATGCGCTCCGCCCACAGCGTGACCTTGACCGGCTCGGTCACGTCGACGGCATCGAAATTGTGCGGTTCGGGGTGATCCGCCCGGAGATTGAAGATCTCCATGCCGCTGCGGCCGCAGCCGCTGACGGTGTGACCCTGCGCGATGCACCATTCGGCCAGGGCCCGGCCGAGGCCTCGGGTGACTCCGGTGATGACGATATGCATGGAAGCTGATCTAGCGAGGGCACCGGGCGCCTGTCGATCCCAACGCCCGGCCCATCCGTAGCGCCGGTCCTTGACCGGCCATTCCCAAGTCCAAGATCCGCCCGTCGGAGACCGGCAACGTTGTAGCCGGGGCCGGTGGCCCCGGGCGTGACAAGAGGATCGGCGGCCGGCCTCAGCGAGGCCGGCTACAACAAGGCAGCGTTCACGCCTACTGCTGGCCCTGCCGCGACTGCAGGCTGAATTTGTTCAGCCCCGTCTTGCGGCAGGCATCCATGACCGAGGTCACGTTCTTGATCGGCGTGTCCTGATCGGCCTGGATGAGGACGGGAATGTTGCGATCGATGCGACGGACCGCTTCCAGCTGCGCGATCAGTTCGCCCTCCGCGGCCGGCCTGCCGTTGAAGGTCATCTTGCCCTCCCGGTCGATGGCGATGGTGACGGAGCCCTTGAATTCGTTTTTTCCGGCCGTCTCGACCTTCGGCAGCGTGATGTTGAGCGTGGCCACGGTCTTGAACTGCATGGTCACGAACGCGAAAAAGATGAGCATGGTGAGCACGTCGATGAGCGGCACCAGCATCAGGACCGGCTTTTGCCGGCGTTTTTCGTAGAGAGCCATGACCGGGGTCAGGGGCGAACCTCTGGGGCGCCGATCAGTGCACGGCCGCGGCCACCGCTTCCCGCGGGGGCCCATCGCCCACGCGCTGGGAAATCCGGCGGCTGTTGATCCGCTCGAGGAGCGAATCGATGCGCACTGCGTAGTTCTCCACCTTGCGCCCGAGGTAGCCGCCGCCCACGAGCGCCGGGATGGCAATCGTCAGGCCGATGACGGTGGCCGAAAGCGCAAGGGCGACGCCCTTGGTGAATGCCACCGGATCCGGCAGCCCGGTGTCCGGGGCGATCTGGGAAAACACCTGCAACAGGCCGGTGACCGTGCCGGTCAGGCCCAGCAGCGGACCGGCCGCGTAGATGACGTCCAGATAGGGAATGCCGCGTTCCATCCGGTTGATCTCCAGCCGGGCGAACGCCTTCACGGCGTCCTCATCGTGCTGGTGCTCCTCGGCGAACTCCAGGATGCGGGCGAGCACCGAGTGCCGGCCGCCGGAATAGGGCTTGTTCTGGATGATCGCGTCGACCAGGTCCTGCGGCATGACCGCGTTCGTGCGCAACGAATAGGTCCGCTCGCAGATGATGAAAACCATGGCAACGGAGCAGATCCCGAGGGGCCAGATCAGCAGGCCGGCACCTCTGATGATCTCGATCATGGCGAAGTCTGGATGCATCAGCATGGTAGGAGGGTCCTTTATAGACGCCCGGCGCGTCAAAAGGATTCAATTATTTCGCCGGCGGAGCCGGAGGGCAAGTCACCCTGCCAGATAAGGCAGCCCGGCGGCGACCTTTTTTACATCCTGGACCCCTTCAAGCAGCTCGCCGATCGCATCCCAGCGGCCATTGACCAGCGCATCGCGCGCGCTTTCGCGCAGGGCGACGGCGATCGTGCGGTCGCCAAACCGAACGCGATTCCCACGGACATCAATCGTGACCTCCGTCGCCGGATCGGCATCGATCGCGGCCGCCAGCGCCTGCAGGTCGGCGCGCGACGCGCTCAGGCAGGGAATGCCGAGGGTCGTGCAGTTGCCGAAGAAGATCTCCGCGTAGCTTTCGGCGATGATCGCCTGGAAACCGTGTTTCTGGATGGCCTGGGGGGCGTGTTCGCGGGAGCTGCCGCACCCGAAATTGGCGCCAGACAACAGGATGGTCGCCCCGCGGAACCGCGGATCGTTGAGCGGATGCGGGCGGTCGCTGCCGTCGGCGTTCTTGCGAACGTCGTGGAAGAGATACTGGCCGAGGCCGTCAAACGTGACGCACTTCATGAATCGCGCCGGAATGATGCGGTCGGTGTCGATGTCGTTTCCGGGCACGTGGACGGCGCGGCCGGTCAGGGAGGTGATTTTCGAAAGAGACATGATGAGGAGTGGAAACCGCCAATGCTCGCTAATGGGCGCTAATGATGCGTCTGGATGAGCGAAGATTAGCGTGAATCAGCGGTTGAGGTTAGGCCAAATACTTCGCGCGCGTCGGCCACGCGGCCGGTGACCGCGGCGGCGGCCACCATCAGCGGGCTCATGAGGATGGTCCGGCCCGTGGGGCTGCCCTGGCGGCCCTTGAAGTTGCGGTTGGAGGAGCTCGCACAAAGCTGGTCTCCCACGAGCTTGTCGGGATTCATCGCCAGACACATTGAACAACCCGCCTCGCGCCACTCGAAACCGGCGTCACGGAAAACCTGGTCGATGCCCAGCCCGGCACAGAGGCGGCCGACGCCCTGGGAGCCCGGCACGGCGATCGCCTTGACGCCGGCGGCGACGCGCCGGCCCTTGAGGTATTTCGCCACCTCCTGGAAATCGGACAGCCGCCCATTGGTGCAGGAGCCGACGAACGCGACGTCGATCGGCGTGCCCTTGATCGGCGCGCCCGGCGCCAGCTTCATGTAAGCCAGAGCCTCCTCAAGGGAGGCCTTCGCGTCGGGGCTCTTGGCTCCGGCCGGATCGGGGATCTTTTCATCGATCGCGATCCCCTGCCCCGGATTGATGCCCCAGGTGACCGTCGGCGGCACATCCTCCCCGCGCAGGCGGACGACGTCGTCGTAGGCGCAGCCGGGCTCGCTGGCCACCGCATTCCAGCGGGCGACGGCCGCCTCCCACGCAGCGCCCTTGGGCGCATAGGGGCGACCCTCGAGATAGGCGAAGGTGGTTGCGTCGGGATTCACATAGCCCACGCGCGCCCCGCCCTCGATCGACATGTTGCAGACGGTCATGCGCTCCTCCATCGAGAAGCGGTCGAAGACTTCGCCGGCGTACTCGTAGGCGTAGCCGGTGCCGCCGTTGACGCCGAGCGTGCGGATGATGTGCAGGATCACGTCCTTGGCATAGATCCCGGGACGCAGCCGGCCGTTGACCTCGATCCGGCGCACCTTCAGCCGGCCGAGCGCCATGGTCTGCGTGGCGAGCACGTCGCGGATCTGGGTGGTGCCGATGCCGAAGGCGATCGCGCCGAACGCCCCGTGCGTGCTCGTGTGCGAGTCGCCGCACGCGATCG
>CAZKDK010000074.1:0-13231 GCA_964551145.1 uncultured Opitutaceae bacterium
CCGCCGCGCACGACGTGATCGAGGTGTCGACCCGCAAGAGCTGACCGCCGGCGGCCGCGTCGTCCGTCCCGAACCGTGCTCAAGGTTGAGCACGAAAAGGGCGGCCGACCTGAGCCCGAACCATGCTCAAGGTTGAGCACGAAAAGGGCGGCCGGCCTGAGCCCGAACCGTGCTCAAGCTTGAGCAAGGAAGTGGCTCGATCGGCCCGGACCGGCCCTCACCGCCGGCGGCGCCCGCCATCGCCGCCGGCGGCGTCCGGCGGCCCGTCGGCTAGGCCGTCCGGAATGGGCCGCGGCCGGGCGTCAGCTTTGCACGAGCATCTCGTTGTGCACGGCCTTCACGCCCTTGATGTTCTGCGCGAACCTGGTCGCCAGGTCCTTTTCCGCCCCGCGTGCGCCGGCCCGGCTGCGTGCGCCTCTCGTTGCGGCCCAATGGTTTTTGGTTGCCCCGCCGCCGCGCCGCCCCTTTCTCCTTCATGGCAACAGGGCACGGATGCCGCTGGCTGCCACCCCGCCCGATGTCCCTGACACCCTTCACCAGCCAGATCATCGCCGACGTCGGCATCAGCTTCGGCGACGAAGGCAAGGGCCGGCTGATTCCCGAGCTCGCCGAGGAGCTGCAGCCCTCGGGGGCGCCGGTGTCGGTCGTGATCAAGGTGAACGGAGGCGCCAATTCCGGCCACACGGCCGCCGGCCTGCGGTTCAATCTCCTGCCCTCGGGCGTTGCCGTCCCCTCCATCGCCCACCTCTGCATCGGCAGCGGCGTCGTCGCCGACCCGCGCAAGATCTGGTGGGAGACGCGCCCGCTCGAGCACAAGGGCTACGCCGTGCGCTCGCGCCTCCTCGTCGACGAGCGGACGCTCGTGTCCGATCTCACCCACCGCCTGCTCGACCTCGCGTGGGAGGACTACCGCACCCAGGTGCTGCACGAGGAGCCGCGCGGCTCCACCGGCCGCGGCATCACGCCGGCCTACGCCGATGAGATCGGCCAGTGGCAGATCTGCTTCTCCGATTTTCTCGCGGGTCCCAACTACTTTGCCCGCAAGCTGGCCCAGCGCGCCGACCGCGCCCTGCACACCATCCGCCACGTCTGCCGGGTGAGCGCCGAGACCTGGGCCGGGTTCTTCGACCGCCTCACCGAGGCCGAGCAGCGGGCCAACCGCGACAGCATCGAGCAGGGCATCTTCCCCGCCGGGGAGTTCGATTTCACGCGGTTCCGAGGCCCCGAGCCGTTCACCCTCGACCTCGAGGCGCTGGCCGCGGCGTATTGGACGGCCGGAACGGCGCTCGCCGGCCAGATCGGCGAGGTGCGCGAACTCATCCTGCGGGAACTGGCCGCGGGCCGGACGGTGATCGGCGAGTTCGGCCAGTCGTACTGGCTTGACAAGCGCCACGGCTTCTCGCCCAACGTGACGGCCTCGCATACCTTCACGCCGGAATTCTTCCAATCGGCCGGCGTGCCCGTGCAGGCCATCCACACCGTCGGCGTTGCCAAGGCCTACGACACCAAGGTCGGCACGCACACCTTCCTCACGAAGATGGACGACGCCCATCCGCTCTGCGCCCGGCTGAAGCAGCTTGAATACGGCTCCACCACGGGGCGCCAGCGCATGGTCGGCTGGTATGACGCCGTCGAAAAGGGCGATGCCCTGCGCTACGGCGGCTTCCAGGACCTCATGCTGAACAAGCTCGATGCGCTCACGCAGGCGGGCGACTGGCGCGACGATCTCCTCGTCTGCACCGGCTACGAGTCCGCGGATGGAAAGACCCTCCGCCACGTGCCGCGCAACGAGGCGGTGCGCAAGACGCTCCGCCCGGTCTACCAGCGCTGTCCCGGCTGGTCGGAGGACATCGCCGGCGTCCGGCGGTTCGCCGATCTGCCCGCGAACGCCCGGCGCTACGTCGGCCTGATGCTGCGCTCCCTGTTGGAGGTCGCCTACGAGGGCCTGGCCTGGCCGGCGAACCCGCCCAATCTGCGCTATCTCGGGGTCGGACCGCTGCCGTCGCAGATCATCAAGGACGTCCCGCCGGCGGCCGAGTTGGTGAAGCTGGCCTGACGGTCCGGGCCGCCACGGCGCGACCGGCCGGGCTGGCGCCGGGCAAGTGAGGAGCGACTGCGTTTCGCGGGATCAGCTCCGGCGCGACACGCCGGGTCAAAAATCCTGGAGGCGGCCCTCGCCGGCGCCGCGGGCCGGTTCGATGCGTTCGAAGACCTCGCCGATCAGATAGATCGAGCCGGTGACGACCACGGTATCCTCCGGCCCGCCGATCGCGCAGCGCTCCGGCCCGGGAAACGCATCGATCACCGCCGCGTGCCGGACGGGCCCCGTGTAGGCCGCCGGGACGCAACGCTCCAGCTCCTCATAACCGCAGGCCCGTTCCTGGCGGGGAACCGCGAGGTGGATCTCCCGCGCGTGCCGCGCGATCACC
This sequence comes from uncultured Opitutaceae bacterium, assembly GCA_964551145.1. Taxonomy (GTDB): domain Bacteria; phylum Verrucomicrobiota; class Verrucomicrobiia; order Opitutales; family Opitutaceae; genus Fen-1467. The sequence continues at coordinate 2,430 of CAZKDK010000074.1, forward strand.
TCGAGCAGCGCGCGCGCGCGGAATTCCCCGAGCGCGCCCGTCATGATCACCGGCCGGCGGCCCGTTGCCGCCACCAGCGCGGCCAGATTGGCCTCGAGCACCTGCGCTCCCTCGGGATTATGCGACGCGTCGAGGATCAGCTGGCGGCCCCCGATGGTCAGCCGCTGCCAGCGGCCCGGCCAGTCGGCGTGCCGCAGGCCCCGGGCCACGACCTCATCCGTCAGGCCCCAGCGCGGCGGCAGCTGCCGGGCGACCAGCACCGCCGTGGCGGCGTTCCACCGCTGGTAGTCCCCCTCGAGATTGGTCTGCGGATACCGGTCCAGGTCCTCGCCGTACACGTCGCGCACCGCCGTCACGGGTGCGCCCCGTTCGGCCGCGATCCGGCGGATGACGGCCTCGGCCACCGGTGGCATCCGCCCGAGCACGACCGGCCGGCCGGGTTTGATGATCCCGGCCTTCTCGGCGGCGATCAGTTCGATCCGGTCGCCGAGCATGTCGCAGTGATCGAGTCCGATCGACGTGATCACTGTCACTTCCGGCTCGACGACGTTGGTGGCGTCGAGCCGTCCGCCCAGGCCCACCTCGACGACGGCGACGTCGACGGCGCGGCGGGCGAACTGGAGGAAAGCCATCGCCGTCATGAATTCGAAGAAGCTCGGACGGTCGTCGGCCTCGAAGAGCCCCGGCCGGGAGGCGACGGGGCCCAGTTCGTTCACATACGCGACGATCTCGGCCTCGCTCAACAGCCGGCGGTCGACCTGCACGCGTTCGCCCAGCTTGACGAGGTGCGGTGAGGTGTACAGGCCGGTGCGCCAGCCGGCCGCGTGCAGGATGGCGTCAAGCAGCGCCGAGACCGATCCCTTCCCGTTGGTGCCGGCGACATGGATGACAGGGTAACGCCGTTCCGGGTGGCCCAGCGCCTCGACGAACACGCGCATGCGGTCCACGCCGAATTTCAGCCCCGTCGCCTTCAGCCCGAAAAGGTATTCCTGCACCGGCGCGTAGCCGGCCAATGTCCCCGTCGATTCCATGAAAAGGCGCGAGTCCAGCAGGCCCGCGCCGCGGCGTCACGCCGTCTTTTTGGCGGCCGCCGGCTGGGCGGTCTCCGGCAGCCGGCGCAGGGCGAGCGCCTGCAGGAGGTCGCGCAACCGGTCGCGCATCTCCAGGCGGCTGACAATCTGGTCGATCAGCCCGTGCTTGAGGAGGAACTCGGCCCGCTGGAACCCCGGAGGCAGCGGCTGCTTGGTCGTCTCCTTGATCACGACGGCGCCGGCGAAGCCGATCAGCGCGCCCGGCTCGGCCAGAATGACGTCGCCGAGCGTGGCAAAGCTGGCCGTGACGCCGCCGGTCGTCGGATCGGTCAGGATGGAGATGAAAGGGAGCCGGGCCGCCGCCAGCCGGGCCAGGGCCGCGCTCGTCTTCGCCATCTGCATCAGGGAGAAGATGCCCTCCTGCATGCGCGCGCCTCCGGCGGCGCTGAAAATCAGGCACGGAATCTTCTCCTGCAGGGCGGTCTCGATCGCGCGGGTGATCCGCTCGCCGGTCGCCCCGCCCATCGCCCCGCCGCAAAAGCGGAAATCCATGACCGCCAGGGCCACGCGGATGCCGTGGATCCGGCCCGTGCCGCAGATGACCGCCTCGGTCAGCCCGCTGTCGCGCTCGTATTTCTTGAGGCGCTCGGGGTAGGGCTGCGAGTCCACGAACGACAGCGGATCCGCGGCCCGGACGTCCGCGGCCAGCTCGGTGAAGGTGTCGGGATCGAGGAGGTGGCGCAGGCGATCCCGCGCGCCGATCCGGAAATGATAGCCGCTCACCGGCACCACCATCTGGTTGGCCTCGAGGTCCTTGTTGAAGACCATTTCACCCGAGAGCGGGCATTTCACCCAGACCCCCTTCGGGATGTCCTTCTTCTTGGGAATCCGGGTCGGATATTGAGGCTTGTTGAAATGGACCATGCGGTTCAGCCGTGACCAAAGGTGACGACGCCGAGATTCAGGCAGCCCGCGCGGCGCAGCGCGGCTGCGCAGGCGTTGAGGGTGGATCCCGTCGTGAACACGTCGTCAACCAGGATGTAATGATCGGTGGCGTTTATGGCAGCGCCCCTCCGCAACGCAAAGGCATTTTTCAGATTCGCCTGCCGGGTGCGGCGGTCGAGCGCGGTCTGGGTCGGCGTGTCGACCACGCGGCACAGCAGGTCCGCCACGGCGGTGCCCGGACCCGCGACGGCGGCGAAACAGCCGGCCAGCAGCCGGCTCTGGTTGTAGCCGCGTTCGCGCTCCTTGCGCGGGTGCAGCGGCACCGGCACCAGCCGGGCGCCGCCGAGGAAGCCGGGCAGCCCCGGGGTCGCCCGGGCGATCGTGCCGACATCCGCCAGCACGTAGACGCCGCGGTGATACTTGAGCGCGTGGACCAGGGCCCGGCCCGGCCCCTGCAGCAGGACGCAAGTGCGGCCCGCGCTGAAGTCCGGCAGGGTTTCCGCGCACTGGTCGCAGCGCCGGTTCTCCGCGGCCTCACCGCCGAACGGGCGGCCGCACAAATCGCAGTGCGGGGGCCGCACCCGGACGAGCAGCGCCTCGCAGCGCGCACACAGATGGCGCAGGTCGCCGCCCTCCACGACCGCGCCGCAATGGACGCACACCGGGGGGAAGAGCAGGTCGCCCGCCGTGCGCCAGAGCATCCCGAGCCTGCCCGCCGCGGTCATGCCTCAGTAGCGCACCCGCGCCAGGAAGAGCCCCTGCGCCGGCGCCGTCTGCACGAGCGCCGGGCGGCGGCCGGACCGCCGGATCTCCGCGACCTGCGCCGGCGTCAGCCTCCCCTGCCCGACCGCGACGAGCGCGCCGGCCAGGCTGCGCACCATCTTGTAGAGAAAGCCGTCGCCCTCCGCGGTGATCCGCCACCGCGCGCCGCGTCCCGTGATCGCCAGGCGGCGCAGGCGGCGCACCGTGCCACCGCCAGCGCCGTTGTCCGCCGCGAAGGCCCGGAAATCGTGCCGGCCGACCAGGTGCCGGGCGGCCCGCCGCATGGCCGCGACATCGAGCCGCCGGGGCAGCGACCAGCAGAACGGATGGAGGAACGGATCCGCCGGCCCGCCCAGGTGCAGCTGGTAGAAATAAACCTTGCCGGCGGCCGAGAAGCGCGCATGGAAGCCGGGCGGCGCCGGCCGCACCGACCGCACCTGGATCGTCGGAGGCAGGCCGCCGCGCAGGGCCGCCATCAGCTTGGCGGGCCCGTGCCGCCAGGCCGCGTCGAAATGAAACACCTGGCCGAGGGCATGCACGCCGGCATCGGTGCGCCCGCTTCCGTGGATGCGCACGGCGCGGCCGAGGATCGCCGCAAGGCGGCGCTCGATCGCATCCTGGACGCCGCGTCCGTCCGGCTGGCTCTGCCATCCGCTGAAATTCCGACCGTCATAGGCGCACACGCATTTCCAGCGCGAGAGCGGGGACGGTCGGACGGGGTTCATGCCGCCCCGAGCTTGCCCGCGTCCGGTGCGCCTGCAAGCCCCGCCCCTCCTCCGGGGTCCGCGTGGCGCCAGGCCCCCCGCCCGGCGCTAGCCCGCGAGCGGTTCCGGCGGACGGCGCAGATCCAGGAAATCCTGCAGGATCAGGCAGGCGGCGCGCGAATCGACCAGCCCCGAGGCACGCACCGAGCGCCGCTGCCGGGGCGGGATCGAGGACTCCGCTTCGTACGTCGTCAGCCGCTCGTCGATGAGATGAACCGGCAGGGCGAGCGCCGCCTGGAGCTGCGCCGCGAAGGCCTCCACCTCCCGGGCCTTGACCCCGGCCGTGCCATCCATGTTCAGGGGATGACCGAGCACGAGTTCGTTGATGCGGCGCTCGCGGATCAGCGCGGCGAGTTGGTTCAGCCGGTCCGCCGGCCCCGCCGGGGTCAGCGCGGCCAGGGGCGTCGCCACCCCGAGTTCGTCGCCCACGCTGAGGCCGATGCGCTTGGCGCCGAAATCGATGCCGAGGTATCGCATGCGGGAAACCACCCTATTGCAGCACCCGCCGCCGGTTGGTCGAGGCGCAAATGCAGTTGCGAAATCGGGCCGGTTGAACGCATTGGTGCCTCCGCGCGAACCCATTTCCGGACACACCAGCGCCGAGTCCTGCCCATGACCGCCCCCCTGCCTGAACTCTCGCCGGCCGAACTCAGCCGCTACAGCCGCCATATCCTGCTCGACGAGGTGGGCGTTGACGGGCAGCGCCGGCTCGCCGCCGCCCGCGTCCTCGTCGTCGGGGCCGGCGGCCTGGGGAGCCCGGCGGCGCTCTATCTGGCCGCCGCCGGCGTGGGCACCCTCGGCCTCGCCGACCTGGACCGCGTCGAGGAACACAACCTGCAACGGCAGATCCTGCACGAAACCCCGGCGGTCGGCGAATGGAAGGTCGATTCCGCCGCGCGCCGGCTCGCCGCCCTCAACCCGCACATCCGCATCGACCGGCACCCCGGCGGCGTGACCCCGGCCAACGCCCTGGCCCTCTGCTCCGCGTATGACCTCGTCGTGGACGGTTCGGACAACTTCCCCACGCGCTTTCTCGTCAACGACGCGGCGTTCTTCGCCCGCCGGCCGCTCGTCCACGGCAGCATCTTCAAGTTCGAGGGACAGGTGGGGCTGTTTGACCCGGCCCGGGGAGGACCGTGCTATCGCTGCCTGTTCCCCGAACCGCCGCCGCCCGGCAGCGTGCCCGCCTGCGGCGAAGCCGGCGTTTTCGGGGCGCTGTGCGGCGTGATCGGCAGCTTCCAGGCGCTCGAGGCGATCAAATACCTCGTCGGCATCGGCGAATCGCTGCGCGGACGCCTGCTGGTGATCGACGCCCTGACGCTCGGGATCCGCACCCTGAATCTCCAGCCGGACCCGGGCTGCCCCCTCTGTGGCGGCCAGGCGCGCATTCGCGGGATCGACGCCGCCGCCTACGAACCCGGGTGCGCGGCGCCCGCCGGAAATGCGGGCGGCCCGGAGTCGGCGGACGCGCCCTCGGAGATTCCGGTGGAGGAGGCGCGGCGCCTGCTGGCGTCGCCGGCCGGCCGCGTCCTGTTGCTCGACGTGCGGGAGCCTTTCGAGGAGCGGATCTGCCGGATCGACGGCAGCACGCATGTGCCGCTGCGCGAGCTCGCGGCGCGACTCGAGGGACTGCCCCGCGACCGGCGCATCCTCGTCCTCTGCCACCACGGCGGGCGCAGCCGCCAGGCGGCCGGCTACCTGCGGGCCCACGGCTTCCCGGCGGTGAGCAACATCCAGGGCGGCATCGACGCCTGGGCGGCGCGGGTCGATCCCGCGATGCCGCGGTATTGACGGAGGCGTCCGGCCTACCGCAGCCGCAGCTCCGGGTGCGCCCGGGCATAGGCCTGCGCGTGGACCGCGAAGGCTGCCTTGAGGCGGCTGGTCACCGAGTCCGGCGCCACCCGAAAGCGATGGGCGTCGATCGCCGCCACCGGCATGACATCCTTGGTGGTCGAGGTGAGAAAGCACTCCTGCATGCCGGGCAGGTCGGCCGGGTGCAGCTTCGTCTCGCGCACGGCGATGCCCGCGGCCGGCGCGATCGTCTTGATCAGCAACCGGCGCGTGATGCCGCCCAGCAGACCGCTCTCCAGCGGCGGAGTCACCACGAGGCCGTCGCGGACGAAATAGACGTTCGACACCGCGGCCTCCGTGATCTCCCCGGCCAGATTGATGATCACGACCTCATCGGCGCCGCGGGCCCTGGCCTCCCGCAGGCAGAGCAGGTTGTTGAGGTAGTTGCCTGTCTTCCAGGCCGGATCGAGCGTGTGCCGGTCGTTGCGCCGCAGCTCCCGCGCCAGCGACAGCTCCAGGCCGGCCGCCTGCTTCGCGAGAGCCAGATCCCGGTTGGCCTGGACCAGGATTACATAATCGGCGCGATCCGCCAGGGCCGGGTCCAGTCCGATCGGCCCGCCGCCGCGCGTGATTTGCAGGCGCACATAGATATCCCCGCCGCCGCCGCTGCGTTCGTCAAATCCCGCCACCGTGCGCCGGATTTCCTCCAGCAGGCGGTCCCTCGTCAGCGGCAGATCCAGGCCGAGCGCCCGGGCGGAGTTCTCCAGGCGCTCCCAGTGCTCCTCCCACGCGAAGATCACGCCATGGTACGTGCGCCACACTTCATAGATGGCGTCGCCATAGAGAAAGCCCCGGTTGAGCGGGGCGATCGACGGCTCGTCGGCGGCGTGCAGCCTTCCGCCGGTGTTGGCCTGAACATAGTCGTGCAGCATGTCCGGTCGCGATCATCGCGCCGGCTGCGGCCGACCACAAGCCGTCAATGCGCCGGACCCCGGATCGGGCCGGGGCCCGCGCGGCCGCCTACTTCTTCTTGCGCGACTTCACCAGGCCGAAGGCCTTCTTGATATTATAGACGCTGGGCAGCGAAATCCCGAAATCGGCCGCAATCCGGGACCCGGGTTTGCCTGCCTCGATCGCCGCCTTGATCTTGTCCTTCATCTCCGGGGTGATGCGGGCGTGCTTCCGGTGGCGCTTCGCGGGCCGGCCCGGACGCTTGCCGCCGGCCGCCTGCCGCACGGCTTTGATGAACTCCCCGACGGATTCAAAACCATATTGCCCGGGAAGACTCGCCAGCGCCCTGGCGCGCTCCTTGTCAATTGCCTTCTGCAGATCGGCCACTTTGCCCTGATAACTGGCCAGCTTCTTGATTTTGTCGGTGATCATATTGCATCACTAGATCGGGCCGGATTAATTCAGACAAGTCTATATTTATCGACTCGCACCGCGACGCGGAACTGTAAACCCGATTATTGGTGCCGGCGCCGAACGGCCGGCAAAAAGACATATCTTAGCATTAATAAACTACCTCCGGCCCCGCCGGCTCGGTCCGCGTCCGCGGCGGGGGCGACATCGCCAGGCCCGATTGGGCCGGGCCCGCCCGGACCGCCGTTCAAAGCGACATCGCGTTGAACCCCCCGTCCACGACGAGTTCGGCGCCGGTGATGAACGCGCCGGCGTCGCCCGCCAGCAGCAGGGCCGCGCCGACGAGTTCGCGCGCCTCGCCGAATCGTTTCATCGGCGTGTGCGCCATGATGGAGGCGACGCGATCCGGGGTCAGCACCTTGCGGTTCTGTTCCGCCGGGAAGAATCCGGGCACGAGCGTATTGACGCGGACGTTGTGCGGCGCCCATTCCCGCGCCAGGTTCTTGGTGAGATTGTGGACCGCGGCCTTCGCGGCCGAATAGGTAAACACCCGGGAGAGCGGCGTCAGCCCGGACATCGAGCCGATGTTGATGATCGAGCCGCCGCGTTTCTGTTCCACCAGGTGCCGGCCAAAAACCTGGCAGCCGAGAAACACCCCCTTGACGTTCACGCGCATGATCCGGTCGAATTCCTCATCGCCGATATCGAAGAAGGGGGTGGCCGAATTGATGCCGGCGCCGTTGATGACGATATCGATCCGGCCGGAACGGGCGAGCACCGCCGCCCGCAGCGCCTCGAGCTGCGCGCGCTCGGTGGCTTCGGCGGCATGGAACCAGCCCCGCCCGCCGGCCGCGGCGATCGCGTCGAGCCGGGTCCGGGCCTTGGCCTCGTTGCGTCCGACCAGCACCACCTCCGCCCCCGCGCCCGCCAGCCCCTGGGCGATGGCGCTGCAGAGCTCGCCCGTGCCGCCGATGACGACGGCGACGCGGTCCTGCAGGGAATAGAGCGATTCGAGATAGGTCGAGGTGGGGCTCATGTTGGCAAGGACCTCCAACAAGCCGGATCCATGCCTCAAATGCAACGGCGAACGCGCGCCGGGGCGCGTCGCGGCCGTCCCCGCAGGCTTGCGGTCGCGACCGGCACGGCTTTCTTGGAGCCGCTATGAGCCGGATCCCGCTGGAAGACAATTTCGACGATGTCATCAACAAGGCCCAGCGCGGCCTCCGGCTGGCCGACGGCGAACTGGCCCGCCGGGCCGGCCTCAGCCCCGCCGCCCTCCGGGCCCTGAAGGGCGGAGCGTACGACGAGGCGGCGGCGCATGCGGTCGCCCCCGTGCTGCGGCTGGGCGCCGACCAGCTGGCCGCACTCGGGCGCAAGGCGTGGTATCCGGAGACGGTCGTGTTTTCGCGCGGCTTCGCGATGTTCAACACGCCGTACGGGGACATGACCGTCAACAGCTACCTCGTTTGGGATCCGCAGACGCGCCGGGCGGCGGCCTTCGACACCGGCGCCACCTGCGAGCCGATGCTCGGCACGATCTCGGCCGCGAAGCTTGGCGTGAAATACCTGTTTCTCACGCACACCCACGAGGATCACGTGGCGGACGCCGCGCGGCTCGCCGCGGCGACGCACGCGGAGATCCTCTCGTCCGACCGCGAACCCTTTCCCGGCGGACGCACGTTTCGCGAGGACCAGACGTTTCACCTCGACGGGCTCGCCATCCGGACGCTCCTCACCTGGGGCCATTCGCCGGGGCAGACCACCTTCTTCGTCACCGGCCTCGCCTGGCCGCTGGCCATCTGCGGCGACTCGATGTTCGCCAGCTCCATGGGCGGCGGGCTGGTTTCCTACGAGGACCAGTACCGCAACAACGTGGAGAAGATCTTCACGCTCCCCCGCGACACGGTGATCGCGCCGGGACACGGTCCGCTGACGACGCTGGCCCAGGAAAAACGGCACAACCCGTTCTTCGCCCACTGACGCGTCCCCACAAGGAATCGGTCCCGGCAAAAGACACACCCCGCCCTGGCGGGCACCCCTCTCGAGAGGGGATTCCGCATGCGGCCGACCGATTCCCCTCTTGGAGAGGGGTGGCGCGACACGCAGGGGTGTGTGGGTCGGCTTTCGCAGCCGGGCGCTCAGCGCGCGGCCCAGCACATGCCGCGCAGCGTGAGTTCGAGCTGTTCGGGCACGTCGGTGAACTCGTGCGCCTCGTGCCCGAGCGCCGAGTAGAAGACGCGCCCCTCGCCGTGGCGTTTCTTCCAGACGCACGGCATGACCACGCCATTGGTCCAGGGCGCGCTGACCGACCGGTGGGTCGTCGTGGCCAGGACCTCGTTGCCCGGATCGACCAGCATGTAGTACTGCTCCGACCTGACGTTGAAATCGGCGATGCCGGCCATGATCGGGTCGTCCGGCCGGACGACATGCACCCGGTATTCCTTCACGCCGTCGGGATGCTCCATGAACTGGCCGCCCACCATCCACTGGTAGCCGATGTCGCCGCGAAACGAGTCGCCCATGCCGCCGTGGAAGCCGGCCAGACCGACGCCGCCCCGGATCGCCGCCACCAGGTTCCCGGCCTGCTGCTTCTCGATCGTGCCCATGGTCCAGATCGGCACGATCAGCGAGAGCCCGGCGAGATCGGCGGGATCGTCGAGGGCCGCGAGGGAGTCGCGCACGGTCACGGCGAACCCGCGCTCCTGCAGCCGCGCCGCGAAGAGATCCGCGCACGGCCCGGGCTCATGCCCCTCCCACCCTCCCCAGAAGATCAAGGCGTTCTTCATGACCAGCGCTTCGGCGACGATGGCGGGAACGTAACCTCCGGGGCTCACTCGTCCAGCGCGTTCGGCGCGAGTCCGGCGGGGAGCATCGCCGGCTGGGCGCACATGCTGCGGATGCGGACATGGCGGCAGGCCGTCGACGACCGCTCGAAGGCCTCCATGATCTCGACCACGTGGTTGGCCAGCGCGCCGCTGGCGCGATGCTTCCGGCCCCGGCGCAGGGTCGCGTAGGCCAGGTCGGCCACGCCCGTGCCGCGGCCGCGGCCGGCCGTGTGCATCAGCGGCACCTCCTGCGCCTCTTTGACCCCCGGCTTGAAAAGGCGCACCGTCCCGTCGAAGAAGTTCGGATCCGGGACCTCGAGCGTTCCCTCGGAGCCGTAGACCGCAATGTGCGGGAGCGCCGGCCCCGGCCAGGTGTCGAAACTCATCACCAGGGTGGCGCCGACGCCGTTGGCAAACTCCAGCGCCCCGGTGTAGTGCGTCGGCACGTCGACCGTCACCTTCGTCCCGGCGAACGGATGGCTCGTGATCAGGCGTTCGGCGAAGTGCCTCTGGGCCAGGCCGCAGACCCGCACCACGGGCCCGAACAGGTTGATCAGGGCCGTGAGGTAGTACGGCCCCATGTCGAACAGCGGCCCGCCCCCCTTCTGATAGTAGAACTGCGGGCTGGGATGCCAGCCCTCGGGCCCGCGGCACATCATGAATGCAAGCGCCGCCACCGGGCGGCCGATGGCGCCCTCGTCGATCAGCTTGCGGCAGGTTTGCAGACCCGCCCCCAGGAACGTGTCGGGGGCACAGCCGACCAGGCGGCGCTGCCGCCGCCCCAGGGCCAGGACCTGCCGGCCCTCGCTGCTGGCCAGCGCGAACGGCTTTTCGCAGTGCACGTGCTTGCCCGCCTCAAGGATTGCGGTATTGACCGCCACGTGGGTCTGCGGAACGGTCAGGTTGACCACGATATCGATCGCCGGGTCGTGCAGCAGTTCCTCCACGGTGACCGCCCGCAGGCCGTACTTGGCCGCCTGGGCCTGGGCCCGCGCCGCATCGAGGTCGGCGCAGGCGACGACATCGAGGACATCGTACATCCGGCAGCCCTCGAAATAGGCCGAGCTGATCTTGCCGCAGCCGATCACACCCACCTTCGCTTTGCGATGCATATGCGCCGCCCATTCTCCGCGGGCCCGCCGCCCGATCCAGCCAATTGTGAGGCGGCGGAAACGCGCCGCGGCCGCGCGATTTCCGACCTTGCGCGGACCCTGCAATTCGACCAACGTGCACGCTCGGGTTTTTTTGGCGCGGTAGCCAAGTGGTAAGGCCGGGCTCTGCAAAAGCCCTATGCGCCGGTTCGATTCCGGCCCGCGCCTCCA
>CAZKDK010000075.1:0-13100 GCA_964551145.1 uncultured Opitutaceae bacterium
CTCGAACCAGCGACCTCTTCCATGTCAAGGAAGCGCTCTAACCAACTGAGCTAAGAGTCCGTCCCAGACGAGCCGGTTGGTATGTCGCAAGCGGCGGCCAGGAGGCAAGGTTATTTCCGGAGCGGCGGGGCGAGCCGTCCATGCCTCGCGATACCTCCGGCGTTGGGAAAACGTCTCCATCGGTTTCTGATTGAGGGAAAACCACCGATTCCGCCAGGGAACGTTTCGCCCCCGCCGTGCTCGGCTCGGCTGCGGGTACGGCCGAGGCCCGGTCTCCCAGACTGCTGGCCCCCTACGCAGGCCGCGACGGAACGATCGCGGAGATATTGGATGTCCGTGCGGCCGCTTTCGAGCGGCCGGCGTGATGCATGGATACTCCGCCAGCGGACGGAGTGACCATCCGCCGTCGCGCGGCCAAGCCGGCGCGGGAAAACCGCGCCGGCGCGTCGTCAGGCGCCGTCGGGCGGAAAATGCCTACTGGGCGGGTTCCTGCAGCACGCCGAGCAAGTTGACGGTCAGGCTGTCTGCCGACACCTCGCCGTCGAGGGTGCATGCGAGATTGATCTTCACCGCCCCGTTCGGCGCGACCACGTAGCCGTGCAGGATCGCGAGATCGTTGAGGGTCAAGCCGCCGCCAGCAACCCGAAGGGTGAGCCACTCGGGATGCTGGCTCGACCCGACTCCGGCCCCGTTCACGTTAACCGGATTTGCTATCGTGAGGATCACCGGACCGACGATCCGGACGGTTGCCCCCAAGTTAAGCTTGAGGCCCTGCAGGTTGTAGACGGCAGGCTCCGTTGCACCGGCGACGCCAAGCGTGAATCCACTCCCCAGGTTGGCCGTGAACGCCCCGTAAGTGCCCGGCGGCACGGCGACTTGGCCCACCAAGAAGTTGAGCGCGAGATTCCGCAGTGTCGAGAAATCGCCCACGCGTTGGCCAGCGCGATTCAGGGTCACGTCACGCGTTCCGACCGGCGGCGGAGGCGCGTCGACGCTCGGCAACGGAATCGGATCCGTGCGGCGGACGACGTGCCGCAGGAGCGCGTTGCCGTTGAGCGTGACCGCGTAATTGGACGGCGAATCGCCGCCGCTGCCGTCGAGCGTGCCGCCGTAGGTGGCGCGGCGCCCGACTGCCACTGCCGGCGTGCCGGGCACGAGGAGATCGCCCGAAATCATCGCGCCGTTGAGGGTGGTGTTTTCAGGCCGCAGGATCTGCGCGGAGCCATCGATGTCTCCGCTCAGCGTGGGTCCATGGCGCAGCAACGCCGTGATCGTCACGACGAGCGTCCCTTCCGCCGACCCCGCGTAGACCGGATCGACGATGGTCGCGACCACGTCGTAGCTGCCGGGGTTCACCGGCGGCGTCGGCGAGCCGTCGTAGGTGAGCGCGACCGTCAGCCCGGCGGGCAGCGTCCCCGCGATCGGAATCCGGGGCGTGCCGTCGTAAACCTGCTTCAAATCGGTTAGCACGACCGTGGCGACGGCCTTCACCGTGACCTGGAGGCTCGTGCCGGTGGTCGAGAAGATCGCCACGAAGCCCGGCGGCAGGCCGGTGGCCGTGAAGTCGCCCGCGCTGAAGGTTGTCGATCCGAACGTGGCGATCGTGTAGGTGTTGCCGGCGGCGAAACCGGGACCCGGCGTGAGGTTGACGGCAAAGGTTCCCGGCGTGCCCTTGACCAGCGTCCCGGCGAGGGTCAGCTGGCCGGAAACCCCGTTGGCGCCGAGGCTGATGGCGAGACGGCCGCCGCCATTCCACGTCAGCGACGCGCCGTTGAGCGCGAAGCTCGAGGAATCGTCGGGCGCGATCGTCGCGGAATTGAGCACGACCGGGCCGCCGATCGCGCCGGCGCCGGCGAGGGAGCCACCGTTCAGGTTGACGGCCCCGCCGCCGGCGAGGCTGCCGGTGACCCGGAGAATTCCCGCGTTCAGATTCAAGGCTCCCGTGAACGCGTTGGCGGCCGCGAGCGTGAGCGTGCCGGCGCCGGTCTTGGTGAAACCCCCGGCACCGCCGAGCGGCCCGTTCAGCGCGACGTCAAAGGGATTGCTCGAAGCGTCCTCGGTCTGGAAGGTCACGTTGCCGCCGGCCGGCAGGTTGATGGGAAGCGCGGTGGACCAGGCGGCCTTCGCCCCGACCACGCCGCTGCTGAAGTTCAGGTTCGTCGCGAGTCCGGCCGCGCCGTTCTTCACGATGCCCCCGGCTCCGAGATACAGCGTGCCGCCGTTGACGGTGATCGTGGCCGAGCCGGCCGTCACCGTTGCATCGAAACCGAGCGTGAACTTCTCGACCGTGCTGGTCCCGCCGCTGAAAGTGGCGCTGGCGACGTTGTTGGCGTTGGTGCCGTTGTTCCGGCACATGAGGATGCCCGTCGCGGCGTCGGAGGAGGTGAACGTCGCGTTATTGAGCACGCGCATCGCGCCGCCGCGCGCGCTGGTCGCCTGGTTGGCGATCGTGATCGGACCCGACACGGTCAGCGAACCGCCCTCGACCGACAGCGCGCCGGTCGAATTCTGGGATCCGAGTTCAATCGTCGTCGCGGTGGCGGTGCCTCCCGCGACGATGAATCCCGACGTGAAATCGGGCGCCGCCCCGCTGTTGCGCCGGATGTTGACGTCGCCCACGGTGAACGTTCCGCCGTTCACGCGGCACGCCGCGCCGAAGTCGGAGTTCGTGCGGAAGCTCGCCAGGGCCGCCGTGCCGCCGTCGACGACGAATGCGCTGGTGCTTGCGCTGACCAGGCCGCCGGTCGAGAACGAGCCGCCGGCGACGTCGAGCTGGGTGTTGAGGCCGAGGTTGACGGCGTCGGTGCCGAGGGTGAGCGACCCGCCCGGGGCGAGTCTGAGCACCCCGGCGTTGACGTTGAGCGGGCCGGTCAGCGGATTGGCGGCCGCCAGCACGAGCGTGCCCAGGCCCGCCTTGGTGAGTCCGCCGGAGCCGGCGAGCCCCGCGGCCGCCGTTGCGGTGGCGCCGGTGCCCAGGGCGGTGACGGTGATGGTCGGCGTCGTGCCGCCGAGCGTCAGCGTATTGGCGGCGACGCCGGAGTTGTCGAGGATCCAGCTCGCGGGAGTCCCCGCGCCGGTGTCACCGAAGACGACGCTGTTGATCGTGCGCGGCGAATCGAGATGCACGGTGTTGTCCGCCGTGATGTCGAGCGTCGCGAAGCTGGCGCTGTTCGCGGCGCCGTCGGCGACGACGGCATTGAGCCAGTTCAACGGCTGGCTCCAGAGGCCGCCCGACGCGGGTTGCAGCCACGCGCCGCTGCCCGTTGTCGGCACCACCAGCGTGTACGATTCGCCCGCGTGGTATCCGGGCTCGGGATTGCCGCCGCTGTCGAGGACGCCGCTTCCCGCGACCAGATCGAGCCGCAAGGTGCCCGTTCCGGACACGCTGCCGACCGTCACGTCGAAAACGGTCCCGCTGCCCGCGGAGACGCCCGTGACCGTTCCGGCCGCACTGCCGGTGGTGGACAGGGTGAAAGCGCCGGGCGTAACGCCGGTGACGGCGCCAGCGAAGGTCGCGCGGAAGATGACGCCACCCACTGTGTCCGGAATCACCTCCTGAACCGGGTTCAAGCGCGTCATCGTGATGCGCGGGGCGCCGCCGATCGTCAGCGTGAAGATCGCCGACGAGGGACCATTGGTGCCGCCGGTCGACGCCGTCGCGTAGAAGCTGTTGCCACCCGCGGGAAGGGCGACGCCGGTGTAATCGAACGTCCAGTTGCCGCCGGCGTCGGCGACCACCGTGCCGACGGCGCCGGCACCCACCCGGGTGAGGGTCACCGAGTTGCCCGCGCCGGCGGTGCCGTTGAACGTGAACGTCCGGTCGGAGGTGGTGGCGCCCCTGGTGAACGTGCCCGAGTCGCCCACCGCGTTGGTGATCGCCGGGGTGGCGACGCTGGTGTCGATCGAGAAGGGCGCGGACGCGGAGCTGCTGTGGCCATTGTCATCGCTGGCGACCGCGGTGAAACTGTGCAGGCCGGCCAACGGCGGCGGGCCGCCATAGGGGACGGTCCAGGCGCCGCCAGCCGACGCGACCGCGCTGCCCGCGGGAATCGAGCCATCGAGCGTGATCGTGATGTTGCGGAACGGCTCCGAGGTGCCGCTGATCACGAGCGGACTCGACCCGACAAAGGCGATGGACGGCGTCGCGATCGGGCCGTCGAGCTCGACCGCGTCGTAGGCCCAACTGGCGCTGAGCCAGGTGCCGATGTCGGTCGAACCGCTGGCCGGGGTGATCGTCATCGTGTTGGTGCCGACGACCAGGGCGCTCGCCGGGATCGCATAGGTGTAGAGGACGTTGTTGCCACGGTAGGTGCCGATCGTGATGCTGCGTGAGTCCGGCTGCGTCGAGGTGGCGGGTACGGCCGAAGTGAAGCCATTCACGGTGATCTGCGGTCGAGCGCCGCCCTTGGGATACGAGCACGTGATGCCGATCCGCAGGCTGAGGGCGACGATCTGGTTCGCCGCGAGGTTGAACTTGATCGTCGTCGGACTGTTCGCGCCGCGGAACTGGACGGCCGGAAACGCGCTGGGAACATCCACGCCGACTGTGTAGGTCACGGGCCCCCAGCTGGCGTTGCGCACGTCCTGGGGATGCATCTGCACGATGTTGCCCGCGTTAAGCATGCCTGCCGGCGTGCCGTCCCAGTCGCCGATGCGGAAAATCACCGACGGCGCGGGCTCGGCCGAGGCGAGATTGAGCGTGGTGGTCGCGCCCGCGGTGACGGTCGCCGAAGCCGTCGCGACGGCGAGTTCGCCCTTGTAGAGCGTCGCCGTGTAAGCGCCGGGCTTCACGCCTGGACACGAATACGTCCCGTCGGCCGCGATCGTCGCCCAGTACTGGGCAGTGGCATTGGCAAAACCAACGACACCCTGGAAGGCGGCCGGGATGCCGGTGGCGGTGCCGCTGACGGAGCCGCGGCCGGACGCGGGAACCCAGCCATTGAGTCCAAGGCTGCCCATCCAGCTGAAATCGAGGGGCAGCGCCGGCGGGGCGCCGGTCGTGAACACCAGCGCATACGGGCCGTGCAGGACGTTGAGGCGGTAAGCCGCGTCAGTCTGGTTGTGACCGGAGTTCATGTAGTTGTAGACCTCCTGGTCGGAGCCGGCGCCGTCGCCCTGGTTCTCGATGTCCCGGAAGAACGGCCCGCCGGAACTGCTTTCGCGGTTGCCGAACACCATCCATACGCCGACGTTGCTTCCGGTGGCGCCGCAATAGGTGAGGTCCATCGCGCGATCCTTGGCGTGGGTGATCGCGTCGCCGTAATACTTCGAGGTCGTCGTGCCGTCGGCGTGACCGAACACGTCCGTGCTTTCGATCGCGCCCGTGGTGCCGTTGTTGTTCGATGGCGCCGGACCGTTCGGCAACAGGTCGAAGGAAAGCCGGGTGATCCAGCGCAGCTCGCCGACGTTGGGCTCCTGTCCGGGAAACGTCGCCATGTAGATCGTGTTCTCGCCATTCCGCACGACCAGGTACTGCGTCATGTTCGGGTCGGCCGTGCCCGAGGTGCCGGTCTGCAGCGTCATCATCACATAGGTCGACCCATCGGTCTGCGGTGTGACCGTCGCCGTGCCCAAGCCCGACGAGAGGTGGGAGCCCTTCCCCGAGGGGCCGTTGTATTCAGTCCCATTGAAGACAATCGACGTCAGCGTCCCGTCAGTCTTGCTGACCTGGAAGACGAGGCCGGCGCCGGTGTCGACGACGTACGCCGTGCCATTATCGGTGTAACCGAAAGCCCCGAACAACGAGGCAGGGGCGACAAGACTCGATGCGAACGCCAGCAGGCACGCGACCGTGCGTCCGGCGGATTTGCAGGTATGGATGGCAGACAGGGGCTTGCAGTTCATGGACTTGCAGAAGGCCAACTTTTCGGTTTGGCCATCGACCGGTTTTTTGGGGGCAAGGGGGGAGTAATTGGCGCGACTGGCGTCCGGCCTGTGGATCAGGTCGGACGCCGTGCAGACCTGACTTTAGTTCTGTAGTTCGCCTTCGACAACGGACCCCGGACTCGGACAGTTCGGCCGGCCGGCCGCCACCGGCAGCGCGCACGCCTGCGCCGGCCATCGGACCGTCCGCCAACGCAGGATGGCGAGCACCGCTATGGAGGCTCCCCAATCGCAGCAGCAGAATTCGGAGGACCCATTGACAATGGCAACAGCAGATGCCAGATCCGGTGCACCCCGAAATGAAACCTCGTTGGTTTCTCCATGCCCCGGTCGTCGTTTTCCTTGCCCTGAATATCGCGTCGACCGGCAACGCCCAAATCCTGATGCAGGCCCGCTTCGAGGGCAACCTGTTGCCGGTCGTCGACTGCGACATCCAGAACCTCTATGTCCTGAAGGACGGCCGACGGATGCAGACCGACTATGCCGACTATCGGATGAAGCCCGCGACCGCCTTCGGCCCGGGCTTCATCGACATCCTGAACGTGCAGACCGATCTCGATCCGCTCCGGAATTCCACCGCCGTCGAGCGAACCAAACCGGATGCCGTCGGGTTCCGGTTCGACGCCGACGTCGCCAGCGACCGCGATCTCAAACACTGTTACGCCCTGCTGACCTTCGTGGCCAACGGCTCGGTCGGCGCCTGGTTCGTCCATGTCGGCAACCTGAAGGCGGGAGCCAAAAGCCACGTCAAGGTCGCCTTCCGCGATCACGTCGACGCGGTCGGGCCCCTCCACCTCTTCTCCGAGTCGATGGAAATTCCCTCGACGCAGCTGCCGAAGGCCTACGACTTCCGTGAACAGTACGCCGCCCTGGTCCGCGGCGCGCCCGGCCTGCCGGCACTCGAGCTGACCAAGTTGGACCGGATCTTCCCCCACGTCTTGTCCCCCGACGGCCGGCTGCTGGCCACGACCCGGGATCGGGGCGACCATATCGCCATCATCGTTTATGATCTCCAGGCGACGAAGCTCCTGTGCGACCTCCCGGCCGGAGATTTTGATGACGATGCGTACGACCTGACCTGGATTTCCGATCACGAAGTCGCGTACATCCGAATCATCCGCGGCGTCGACGCGAACGGTTGGCCTGAAGATAGAAGGGAACTCACGCTTCTGGATGTTACCACGGGGAAGACCCAGGAGATCCGGATGCGGGTCACGGTGTTCGGGATCATCCAGGCCTTGTCGAAGCAGTCCGGGGTCGCCGTCCTGCTCATGGGCCGGGACTACCTCGGCGCCTGGACCGAGAAATACGACTTCCACGCCCGGCGTTTGCTCAACTGGACCAATCTCGATTCCGGCTACTTCCTGGTCGACGACGCCGGCGAGCCGCGGGTGCACTACGAGTACGACGGCAGCAAGCTGGAATACGACGCCAGGCCCAACCGGGATTCGTCCTGGAAAGGCCTGGACGGCCGCGTCAAGGAGCCGGGACTGAAATTCAACCTGCGCGGGGAGGATCTGATCGATCGCGTCGCCGACATCCTGTCGATTGGTCCGGACGGCGACCTTCTTTACATCGCGTCGCGGCTGCACAGCGATCGGTTCGAGCTGGCGGCTTACAGCATGTCCGAAGGGGTCATCAAACAGACAATCGCCTCGCATCCGCGCTACGATCTCACCAATGCCGATGGCGGCTCCACCCGTCTCCTCTTCCGGAAGAACACCTCGCAGTTGATCGGCATGGTCTTTGACGCCCAGAAGCCGACGGTCGTCTGGCTGGACCCGGCCTTCAAGGCGGTCCAACAGGCGATGGACAAGACCTTTCCCGACCACGTCAATCTGCCGATGGACTGGTCCGAGGACGGACGCACCTTCATCTATTTTTCGTTCAGCGACAAGGATCCCGGCACTTACTACGTGTTCCGCCCCCTCGAATCCCGCCTCATGCCCCTGCTGGTGGTCGGGGAACGCCTGAAAGGAAAGGAACTGGCGAGCACCGTCCCGCTCGAATTCGCGGCTCGCGACGGCACGCCGATCCACGGTTACGTGACCTATCCGCCGGGGCCGCGGTCGAAGCAGGCGCCCCTGGTCGTCTCCGTTCACGGCGGCCCGACGGTGCGCGACCGATGGGGATTTGATCCGACGAACCAGTTCCTCGCGACACGCGGCTACATCGTGTTGCAGGTGAACTATCGCGGCTCCTCCGGCTACGGCGCCGCCTACCAGCGTGCGGGCCTTCGCGCCCGGCTCGACACCGTCATCATCGACGACATCGCGGACGGCACGCGGTATCTGATCAGCAAGGGCGAGGTCGATCCGAAGCGGATTGCGATCATGGGCGGGAGCTTTGGCGGCTGGGCGACCTACCTGGGCCTAATCCGCTATCCGGACCTTTACTGCGTCGGCATCGCCCAATCCGCGGTCTCCCACTGGCGCACCACCCTCACCAACGATCGGCGGGGGTATATCAAATTCGGCTATGCGTTCTGGAAAGCGTTGCTCGCCCGCCAGGGCTTCGCGACCGAGGAGGCGTCCATCGACCCGTACCTGAGGGAGAAGGAGATCACCCAGCCGATCCTGATTCTGCACGGGCAAAGCGATGAGAATGTCCGCGTCGAGGAGGCCCAGCTGATGATCAAGGCGCTGCGGAGGCATAACTCGCAGGTGGATGCGATCATCTTCCCGCACGCCGGGCACACCTGGAACGAATGGACGGATGATGACCGGGTTCGCCGCCTCAACGAAATCAGCGCGTTTCTCTCCCGCCACCTCGGCGGCGACGCAGCCGATTCCGGCGCGAAACCGGCGGCGGCGACGCCTGCGAATCCGCCGCCCCGCCCGGCCGCGGTTGGCGGCGCCGCGACGCCGGCCCGCGCACCCTGACGATCGTCGCGCGGGCGGCGGTACCGATGGGGCCCCGTACGCCTGGCGGCCTGCCGGGCGGACGGCGACCGCCAAAGTCTACTGCAGCGCCCGCTCGATCTCGAAGCTGGCCCGGCCGCCCGTGAACTCCCCCACGTTCTTGTCCTTGTTGAACGGCGACGGCTTGAATGGGATCTGCGCAACGATGGTCTTGATGACGCTGTGGTCGCTCCGGCGGTACAGCCTGATCTCCACGTTCACCCGGCCGATGCCGTGGCCGAATCCACCCTTGTTGTAGCCGGTGAACGTGCCTTCCACCACCATCGAGTCCGCTGCCTCGGCCTCGGGCACGACGGCCCCCTCCTCGACGATGCGCTCCGCGAGCTTCTGCTTCGGCAGCACGGTGCGCAGCCCGTCGTAGAAGAAGTTCACGAAGTCCTGGGAGATCGGCACTCCCTCCGCCACCGTGAAATGCTTCACCTCGATCGTCTTGAACCGCGGCGGGGCATCCTTGGCCGTCAGGATCGGGGTCAATGCCAGACCGCACGTTAGGAGCAGGAACGGAATGAGCCTTTTCATGAGTCACCTCGCAGAATCCAGATTGGCGTGAGGCTGGACGGGCCATGACGCCGGCCGGCCAATGACCTCGTGAGAGGAGCCGCACGGGGAACGGGGGTACCTGCCTTTCAAGTCGCTCCTCTGCCGTCTCCAATCGAACGACACCGTCCCCGAGTCAAGGGTTTCCGGCTTCGAACTTGCCCTGTCCTTTCACCACAAAGACGCGGAGACACAAGGGATCGGGCGCCTGGACGCACCCCGCGGCGAAATTTCCGGCCGTCCGCCGGCCGCCCATGGCTCACATCGAAATATCGTCGAGCAGGTCGGCGAGCTTCGTGTAGCGGGCCAGCCGCTGGCGCGCGGCGGCGCAGCGCGCGGCCGGAACCAGGCCCGTGTTCTCGGCGAGGAAGATCAGGTAGGCCGCCACCCCGCGGGCGTAGTGGAGCCGGGCCTCCGGGCTGATCGCGTAGAACCGCGCCCGCTGCACGTAGCCGGCCGGCGAGTGATCGCCGAGCGCGGACTTCTCCGCCCGGCCGCCCGCCGCCAGCACGTAGAGGAAGTTGTATTCGAAGAAGAACATGGCATCCGGTCCCGGCGGCAGCGCCTCGAGCGCGGCGCGGCAGACGGCGGGCGAGTCGAAGACCTCCGCCGGACGGCCCGCCTTGGCGAGCGCGTCGGCGACGAAGGTGCGCGCCATCTTTCGTTCGGTCGCATCCGCGCTGAACGCCCCCGCCAGCGCCAGCTCGAGCGTGAAGCGATACCAGTCGCGCGCGAGCGCCTGGTCCGATGGGTGCTTCGAACGGAAGACGGCCGCCCCCATTTCGTAGGTGTACCGTCCGCTGGTCTTGATCTCGAGGTGCCCTCCCGTCACCGCGCCCATCGCCTGGTAGTTCTCCGCCGATTTCCCCGAGCCGGAATGGAAGCCGATGCTCGCGCCGAACTGCCGGGCCACGGTCCATTGCCGTGAGATCAGCGTGCGCAGCCCCGCGTTGTCCGGATACGGCATGTTCTTCTGGAAGCCGAAGGCCGGCGCGATGAAATTGACCGGCATGCCCAGGACCTCGCACAGCGCGAGCATCACGGCCGTGGTCTCCGGCGTGGTCAGGCCGGGCAGTTCGTCGATCGACAGCTCGCGCAGGTAGCGGCGCCCGGCCTCCGTCGTGAAGGCCTGCGCCCGCGCCGCCGTGTATTTCCCGTCGCGGCGCTTCATCTTCTGAACGGCCGGCCACACGGTGCACAGCAGCGGGGTGAACGCCGCCGCGTCGAGCGCCAGCCCCGCGGCCGCGACCCGCGCCTGCACCCGGGCGACCAGCGCGGCATCGAGGTCCGCCGGGCGGGCCGGACGGCCCAGCGCCAGCTCGGGGGAGAGATCGAAGGTGATGTAGCTCGCGAGCAGGCAGCCGCGCACGAGCGCGTCCTCGCGCGCGTCGAACTTCCCGCCGATCGGCTGATGGTCGGCGTTGAAGCTCCACGGAATCCGGCGGCGATGGAAGCCGGTCTTGAGCTTCGAGAGCACGCCGCCGTGGCTCATGCCCTCGACGCTCTGCCCCTGGTGGCCCTCCGGGACGCTCGTGCCGATGAAGGGAAACGGGACCGTGTCGAGGCCGCCGCCGAGCATGGCGTCGACGTCGTAGACGAGCTCGCGCGGGATGCTGTTCTGGTTCGCGGTCATGCCCAGCTCGAGGGCGCTCATGGCCCATTCCACCGCCGGCCAGTGCAGCGTCGTGAAACGCGCCCCCACGCCCAGCGTCCCCTGCCCCAGGCTGCCGCCAGCCGTCGGGAAGATCGTCGAGTCGGGGTCGTGTTCCTGCACCAGGTTCTTCAGGCGAAGCAGGTTCTCCCACGTCGCGGGAAACGCCGTGCGCGCCCCGCCGAGGGCGACTCCGTCCGCGGGCAGCCCCGCCGCCCCGCCCCCGACGCGTCCTTCGAGGCTCCACGCGCAATCGCCGGTGTCCGCGTCCTCGACCAGCGTCCAGGCGCCGGCGGCCGTCTCGAATCCGCTCTTGACCCACCGCTGGACGGGCGCGCCCGCGCGCAGCTTCGCGGCCAGAGCCGGCCAGTCGAGGCAGAAATCGGGGCTCACGCACGGATTCTGCGCGATGCGCAGGCCGTGGCGGAGAAGGAATTCGTTGATGGGGGTCATTGGGCGCTGCGGAAGGTGATAAGGGTCAGCTTGCCGCGCGTCCTGGGGCGGACGAGCCGCATGCCGGTGCAACGATAGCACGACGAACCCTACGGCGGCGCGGAGCCCGCGAAGGCGCTGCACCGAGTTTCGCCCGGAGCCAGGCGACCAGGGCATCGGGATAACCGGGTGCGATTTCGCCCCAGTGGACCAATCCATGCGGGCCGCCGTGAATCGTGATCAGGTCGCAGGGCACGCCGGCGGTGCGGAGTCTCTCCTGAAATCCGAGCGATTGCCGGTAGGGGACGGATTGATCGGCGTCGCCGTGAAGAAGCAGGAACGGCGGGAGGCCGGCGTGAACATGGTCGATCGGTGAGGCGGCGCGGAGAAGCGCGCGGGTGACGGCGGCGACCTCCTTCGGGCGGTCGAAAAGCTTCTGGAGCGACGGGCTGAGCCCGCCGCGGACGGCCGCGTCGGCTTCGAGGTCGGTGACCGGGGCGAACCCGACGACGGCCTGCACGCGGGTGTCGGCGTCAGCGAGCGTGACGGCGAGGCAGACGAGGTGACCGCCGGCGGAGTGGCCGATCAAGGCGATCCGTCCGGGGTCGCCCCGGTAGTCGCGGGCGTGCGCCTTGACCCAGCGGACGGCGGTTTCGACGTCCTCCAGGCCGGCGGGCCAGCGGTGCTGCGGCGCCAGGCGGTAGTTGATCGAGAACCAGGTGAAGTGGGCGGCGGAAAGCGGCGCGAACCAGGGCGAGATGTCGGCGGTGTCGCCGGGCCGGTTGCTGCCGCTCTTGTCGCCTCCGCTCCAGCCACCGCCGTGCACGAGGATCGCGACGGGGAACGGGCCCGCGCCGTCGGGAACGTGCGCGTCGAGCAGCAGGCGCGTGCCGTCGGGCGCGCGACCGTACTCGACATCGCGCACGATGCCACCGGCGCGCGCGGGGGCAGGCGCAATGGCAAGAAAGGCGGCGAGCATCGCGACGAATGCTTTCATAGACCGCCAGCGCGACGGTGATCGCGCCGAGGAGTAGACGGCACGACTGCGGGGGACGGGGTTCACAACGCTTGGCCAGGCGCTGTGGTTTGCCAACCGCGGCATGCGCTCATCGTTGACGCCGGAGGTCCGGCGGCGGCCGGAGAAGCCAACCCATCCGGGAGCGGTCACGGTGCGGGGGCGCCGCCGGAGCGGCGGGCGGCAAGATCGTGCTCCCGCGCCTCATCGGGGCGGCCCAGCTGGCGCAGGGCGAGCGCGAGGGCGCGGTGGGTTTCGGCGGAGTCGGGCGCAAGTTCGAGCGCGGCGCGGTAGTGCGCGACGGCGTTTTCGAGGTCATGGTGCGCCGCGAGCGCGCGGCCGTAGGCGAGCTGCGCATCGGCGAAATCAGGGGCAAGCGCGAGGGCGCGTTCGAAATGCGGGATCGCCGCGGGAAACCGACCCGTTTGGACGAGCGCGACGGCCCAATCCAGCTCGGCGTCGGCGTAGGCGGGCTCGATCTCCACGGCTCGCGCAAAATGCGGGACCGCCTCGCCCGTGCGATCCATCATCGCCAGCGCAATGCCGAGGTTGCGATGGGCCACCGCGTACGCCGGCTGCAGCCGCAACGCCCGCTCGAAGTGCGGAATCGCCTCCGGCACCCGGTCGAGCCGGACCAGGTCGTCGCCGAGGTTGTTTTCCG
>CAZKDK010000076.1:0-12849 GCA_964551145.1 uncultured Opitutaceae bacterium
AAATGACTCATGGCTTCCTGGCTTCGGAATTGAATTGCTCCGGCTTCAACTTTTCGCAGTGAGCAACCCCGGATCGATGGTT
Organism: uncultured Opitutaceae bacterium; assembly: GCA_964551145.1. GTDB lineage: Bacteria > Verrucomicrobiota > Verrucomicrobiia > Opitutales > Opitutaceae > Fen-1467. The sequence continues at coordinate 83 of CAZKDK010000076.1, forward strand.
CCGTCCGCCACGCGGGCGACGGGCCCGGTCATGCGGATCGCGTAGCCGGGCCCGATGTCGATGCTGATCTTCCCGCCGGGCATGTGCACGGTGACGTGATCATCCACGAGGCCCAGGCGGCGCGCGACCGCCGCCGATGCGCTCGAGCTGCTGCCCGACGCGAGGGTGTTCCCCGCGCCGCGCTCCCAGATCTCGATCCGGATGTTGGCGCGGTCGAGGACCTGCATGAACTGGACGTTCGTGCGGCGGGGGAAATTGGGATGCACCTCGATGTCCGGACCGTAGCGGGTGGCCAGCGCGGCCGAGATCTCCGGCAGCGCGATCACGCAATGCGGATTGCCGATCGACGCGGCGCAGAACGTGAACGTGCGATCCTGGACCGTGATCTTCTCGTTGATCACCTCGCGGGACGGTCCGGCGACCGGGATGCGCTCGCTGGAGAAACTCACCGCGCCCATGTCGACGGTGATGAGCCCGTCGCCGCCAATGTGAACATCCACGACACCGCCGGGCGTCTCGACCTTGAAATCCGGAGTCTTGACGAGCTTCCGATCCCACAGGTACCGGGAAAAGATCCGGAGTCCATTGCCGCTTTTCTCGGCCTCGGAGCCGTCCGGATTGAAGATGCGGAGGCCCGCGGCGGCACGCGCGGAGGGCAGGGGACCCCAGAGGATGCCGTCGGAACCCACGCCGAGGTTGCGGTGGCAGATCAGGCGGATCTGGTCGACCGGCAGGGGCGCGCCGCCGGGAACCTCGGCGGGGTCGATGACGAGGTAGTCGTTGCCGAGGGCGTGGTACTTGGCAAAGCGCATGACGGGGATCACTGATGAACGCGGCGCCGCGCAGATAAAGGAAAATGTGCGGGCCGGGCCGGCGAGAGCCGGGTGTGGCGGGCATTAAGCCCGCCCCACCGTTGCGGGCGATCGGCCCTGGCGATCAAGGTAGGGACGGACCGCGAAGGCTGCCGCACTTCGCGCCGCTGGGCCGTCCGTTCCGGATTTCGGCGCGCCCGGCGGTCGCGCCCTACCAATTATTGACGCCACGGGGATAGTTGACCCAGCCGCACGTGCTCTGGCCGAAGATTCGCGATCACGGATCGGCGCCCGCAAGTCGGGCGCCCTACATTTGGCCGAGCTGTTGGGCCGGCGTCTTGCCGCAGGCCCTGAGCCCGTCGAAGGGCGCCGGCCGATCATTCCTCATTTGGCGGGCCTAAAGCCCGCCCCACAGCCGAGCGGACGGCGGATTGAATGGTGGGGCGGGGTTTATCCCCGCCGGATTGGTGATCGAATTGGCGGGCATTCCGCCGTCGCCAAGGCTTTGGCGGACAGGAAAGCCCGCCCGACCGCCACGGGAATGGCAGGCGTAAGACCCGCCCCACCGCAGAGCGGCGCGTGCGAGGCACGCGCCCTACACACCATCTTTCGCGGCCGCCGGCGCCGGCGGCTGGCCGTAACCGAAGAACCCACGCTGCTTGATGGTCTGGGCTACGACGGGCGGCACGGCTTCCTCCCAGGTCGCGTCGCCGCGCCGGATCTTGTCGAACACGTCGCGCGTGATGATGCCCAGGGTCGCCGGGTTGTAGCCGGACAGGCTCTCGATGTAGTCGTTTTCCAGGAGGTGGGAGTAGAGATGCCGGAGATGCGGGGTCACCTCCAGGTTCTCCGCGGAGATCAGCGCGTCGACCGGCAGGGGCGGCGGCGTCGCCGAGGTGGTCCCGGCGGCCACGTAGCGGCCATAGGCCTGCGGGCGCATCGGGTAGATGTAGAGCTTCACCGATTGACGGAACATGCGGCCGAACGACTCCAGGATGCCGCCGGGCAGGTTGTCGTAGTATTTCTCGTTGAAGATCTCGACGAGGTTGTTGATTCCGAGGACCACCCCGATCATCTCCGTGGTGTAGCGGCGGAAGTAGGAGGTGAGCCGGTAGAACTCCGGGTAGTTCGAGATGAGCACCGTGAAGCCGATCGCGCCGAGCAGGTCGACGCGGGCGAGGAAGTCCTCGGCGTCGAGCGCGCCCGCCGCCAGCAGGTTGTTGATGGTGATCTCGGTGAGCACCATCACCGGCTTCCCCTTGACCTGGGGCTCCTGCAGGAACTGCGCGCCGGCGCTGTTCAGCATGTCGATGTTGACCGTCGTGACCGGCCGGAACGTGCCGCGCTCGACGAGGACCGCCTTCTTGTAGAGCACCTCGGAGGGCTGGAGCACATCGCCATCGGGCGCGAACATGACCGCGTTGGTCAGCCCGATGCGCACCAGGGCGAGCGAGAGCAGCCGGTTGTCGACCTGCGCGAAGGCCGGCCCCTTGAACTTCAGCATGTCGACCTCGATGCGGTCGGTGCTGAGGTTGTCGACCAGCGAGCGGATGAACTGGTCGGGCGACGTGCGGTAGTAGAACGCGCCGTAGATGAAATTGATGCCGAAGATCCCAAGCGCCTCCTGCTGCAGCACCGCCTCCTTGTCCCACATCCGCACGTGCAGGACGATGTCGTTGGGCGGTTCGAGCGGGTGGATCTGGTAGCGGATGCCGAGCCAGCCGTGGGCGTCGTTGGCGCCCTTGTAGTTCACGGTCGCCACGGTGTCGGCGAACACGAAGAACGCGGTGCGGCTGCCACGCGCCCCGGCCAGCCGTTCCTCGAGCAGGCTGTACTCGTGGTCCAGCATGGTCTGGAGCCGCTCGCGCGAGACATAGCGCGGCGCCTTGCCGTAGATGGCGTCGCTGAACGCCATGTCATAGGCCGAGATGGTCTTGGCGACGGTGCCGGAGGCCCCGCCGGCGTGGAAGAAATGGCGGGCGACCTCCTGCCCGGCGCCGATCTCCGCGAGCGTGCCGTAGCGCGCCTCTTCCAGGTTGATCGTGAGGGCCTTGCGGTTGGTGGTGAGGAGCTCTTTTTTCTGGTCGGGCATGGCGGCGCGCGCGGCGTGGCCCCGCGGCGGAATCCCCAGTGTGGCGGAAAACGCGGAGTCCGCCACAACGAACACCGATCGGGGCCGAAGGAAAGCGCCGGAGGCGTTTTCACCGCCGCCCGGCCGCCCTTCCGGCGGGCCGGCCGTCCATCATCTTTTCACTGGCTGCAGGCGCGGGACCGGCTACTTTCAGGGTCCATGAAGAATTTCTTCACTTCGTTGTTCGGCTCCCTGCTGGCGCTGGTGATCTTTTTCGGCGGATGCCTGTTTCTGGGGATCATGATGCTCGCCATGCTCGCGGCCATCGGCGAGAAGCCGGTCGCGACGGTGCAGCCGGGTTCCTACCTCGTCTTCGACCTTTCCGCCAACATCCAGGATGCGCCCCAGGAATTCGACGCCGGCCTGCTGGGGCCGCTGCTGGGCGGCGACCGCAACCGCACGCTGCAGCTGCGCACCGTCACGCGCGCCCTCCGCGCGGCCGCGCACGACAAGCGGATCGCCGGGCTCCTCATCACCGGCAACGTGCAGCCCGTGGGCTACGGCACCGGCCTCGGCGCGCTCCGGGAGGTGCGGGCCGCGCTGCAGGCGTTCAAGGGCTCGGGCAAGCCCGTCATAGCCTACCTCGACTTCGCGACGACCCGCGACTTTTACCTCGCATCGACGGCCGGCGACGTCGTGCTGGACCCCTACGGGCTGATCCTGATGCCCGGATTGGCGGCCCGGCCGCTCTTCATGGCCGGGGCCTTTGAGAAGTACGGCGTGGGCGTGCAGGTGACCCGCGTGGGCAAGTACAAGGCGGCCGTCGAGCCGTTCACCCGCCGCGACCTCAGCCCGGAGAACCGCGAACAGCTGCAGCAGCTGCTCGGCGACCTGTGGTCGGTCGTGCGCGGCGACATCGCCGCCAGCCGCCACCTCGCCTCGGCCGATCTGCAGGCCATCGTGGACAGCGAGGGGCTGATCTCCGCCGAGGACGCCCTGGCCCACAAGCTGGTCGACCGCACCGCGTATCGCGACGAGATCATCGACGAGCTCAAGGTGCGCACGGGAGGCCGGAAGGGAACCAAGGATACCTTCAAGCAGATCAGCCTGCCGGCCTACGCCGGGGCCGTCCCGGACCGTTTCATCACCGGCGGCGACGCGTCCAACCAGGTCGCGGTCGTCTACGCCGAGGGCGACATCGTCGACGGGGAGGGCCAGACCGGCGAGGTCGGCGGCCTCAAGTTTTCGCGCGAGCTCCGCCGGTTGCGGCAGGACGACCGGGTAAAGGCCATCGTGCTGCGGGTGAACAGCCCGGGCGGCAGCGCCTCGGCCTCGGAGATGATCCAGCGCGAACTGCGGCTGACGATGGCCGTCAAGCCCGTCGTGGTCTCGATGGGCACGGTGGCGGCCTCCGGGGGATACTGGATCTCGACCTACTCCGACCGCATCTACGCCGAGCCGACAACCATCACCGGATCGATCGGCGTGTTCGGCCTGTTCATCGACGTGCAGCGGCTGGCGAACAATCTCGGGCTGACCTGGGACGCGGTGAAGACCGGCAGGCTGGCCGACATGCTGACGATCAGCCGGCCGAAGACGCCGGAGGAGCTGGCGATCTTCCAGAAGCTGGTCGATTGGATCTACAACGAGTTCACGACGAAGGTGGCCAAGGCGCGCAAGCTCGACATCGACCGGGTGCGGGAGATCGCCCAGGGGCGCGTCTGGTCGGGCACCGAGGCCAGGAAGCTGGGGCTGGTCGACGAGGTCGGCGGGCTCGGCGAGGCGATCGCCTACGCCGCGAACCGGGCCAAGCTCGGCACGAATTTCCGGCTGGTGGAGTACCCGCACAAGCGGCCGTTCGCGGAGGTCATCAACGAAATGCTCCGGGGCGCGAGTCCGGACCAGGCAACCGACGCTGCGGCGCTGGTGAAGATGTTTGACGACATCAAGCGCGAGTGCCGGATCCTGCAGCAGTTCAACGATCCGCACGGCGTCTACGCGCGCCTGCCCGTCGACATCATCATCCAGTAGCCACGGCGCCTTGGCTTTGCGTGGCGCCAGTCTGTGACTGGCGTGATCGGACGGCTGAGCCGCCGGTCGGAGACCGGCGCTACGGCGCCTTGGCTTTGCGTGGCGCCGGTCCGCGACTGGCGAGATCGGCGCCACCCGTGCCTATTTCGCCGGCTTGGCGTTCCAGACCTCGAGGGTATCCGGCGAACCCTGGTTGCGGATGCCGTTGTCGTTCAGAAGGTCGTCCATCGCTGCCAGCATTTCCTTGCGGGGGAAGATCGGCGACTCCGCGGCGCGGCCATAGAACTTGATCGTGATGAACTCGTCGCGGCAGTCGCGAAGGACCTCCACCAACTGGCGGAGATTCTTGATGGAGACCCCGTTGACGCTTTCGACCACCTTGCCCGACGGGTTTGAATACCCCTTCGACAGCTTGTGCGGCAGGAACGGGGACGACACCACCACCAGCTGCTCCCCGGGAAACGCCGGCGGGTCGCCGCGCCGGGTGACGAGCGGGCTGGCGACGGCGGCAAGCCAGTTCACCAGGCCGGCGTTGTTGCCGAGAGCGCCGACGTATTCGGCCGAGACGACCGAGAAGACCAGCGGTCCGTACACGAAATAGGACGGGTAGGCGCCATTCAGGTCCGGCATGACCAGCGGGCGGTCGGGCGACACGGGCAGCTCGATCGCCAGCGACTTCCCGGCGCGCACCACGGTCAGGGGCACCTGGCCGTTCCGCGCGATCTTTTGGATCAGGTAGGCGAACGCGACCCGCAGATTGTCGCCGAGCCTGATCATGCCCTCGTCATCCACCGGCGTCTCGCCGATCTTCGTGATCACGTCCCATTCCCGCAACGGATAGGCCGGATCGTCGCGGAACGGGTGATGTACGACAATGCCCTCGACGTCCTTGTCGAGCTTCAGAAACGCGCGCAACGCCGGGTTCTCGAGCGTCTGGAGTTCATCGTACATCGCGGGCTTGCCGTCGTAACGGCCGTCGGCGATGTCGCGCAGGAACAGCTCGATCTCCTCGCACGGGATGATGTAGCCGATGTTCTCGGCGCCGCCGCCCAGGCGGCTGAAGGTGAGTCCGATCATCTTGTCGCCGACCAGCGCCGGACCGCCGCTGTTGCCCGGGTTGATGGCGGCATCGACCTGGATGCGGAGACCGCTCACCGGGAAATTGTACCCGGTGAACTCGATCCGGGAGACGATGCCCTTGGTGATCGAGAGGCTGGATCCGCCCGTGGGATAGCCGTAGGCCATGACCGTGTCCTTGATGGCGGGAAGGGTGCTCGCGCGCGCCAGCGGCTGGTGGGTGCTGAAAAACGACTCGTCGTCCAGTTTGAGCACCGCCAGATCGATCCCCGGCGCCACCGCCTCGACCGTCGCGGAAATCTTGTCGCCCGACTGGTTGGCCTGCACCTGGACCTGGCTCGCGTAGAGGACGACGTGCGCGTTGGTCAGGATGCGCCGGCCTTCGACGACCACGCCGCTGCCCGTCACCTCCGTCGGCGACTGTTTGGTCCAGGGACGGCCGAGGTCGGGATACCGCATGGTCGCGAAAATCTTGACCACGGCGTTCTCGACCTCGCTCGGATTGCCGACGGCCGGCGGCGCGGCGGGCGCGGCGGCGATCGCGGGGGCCTGGGCTCGAGCGCCGGTCAACGGACCCAGCAGGACGGCGGCGGCCAAGACGGTGAGGGCGCGGGAATGGGATGGGAAAAGGTGCATGCGGCGATTGGGATCCGCAGAACATGGGCGGGAAGGGCGGGCCGACGCCAGACTCTTTTTGCCGGCAGGGGGCCGGCTGATCGGCGCCCGGCGGATCATGCGCCCTTCCGGGCCAGCAGGATCAGCATCGGCCACCACCAGATGATCCGGCCCTGTTCGTCGCCCAGCCGAAGCGCCGAGCGGACGCGGTCCGGGGCCGAGTGCACCGCAGCGAGCACTTTGGCGCGGTTCTCCTCCGGGGTGGCGGCGGTCTCGAAATACCACTCGAGATCCGGCTGTTTTCGCGGCCGCAGGGTGGAGCGGCACACGATCAGGCTGCAGCCGCGGACAAGCGCCTCCCACGCCGTACGCGACAGAAAACGGCCGTGGCTGGGGTCGCGCCATCGTTCCACCGTATGCAGCCATGCCTCGGTCTGGGGATCGTCATCAGGCACGCTGCCATCGATCACCAGGAGGTGCCCGCCCGGTTTGAGCACACGGGCGGCCTCGGCCACGAAGCGTTCCGGCGAACTGAAATGGTGCGGAGCCACCCGCACCGTCACGAGGTCGAAGGATCCGGCGTCAAAGGGCATCTCCTCCGCCGGGAACAACCGCGTCGCCAGCCGGTGGCCCGCGTCCTCAACCAGGCGCCGGGCGTTTTCCAGCATGCGGGGAGCGATGTCGCCGGCGGTCACGTCCCAGCCCTGGCGCGCGAGAAAAAGCGCGGTGTGCCCGCCGCCCGTGGCCACGTCCAGCGCGGTCGCGCCCGGGGCCGGCGCCACGCCTTCCAGGCCGGCCGCGACGTCGCTGGTGTCGGCGAGAATATGCGTCCGACCATAGCGGTCGCTCTGGCGGTCGAATTGCGCGGCAGAGGCCGCCTGGCTCGGGTCAAGCTGCGGAGGTAGGGTCGGATCCCCGGCGGCAGTCATTTGCATCAGCATGAAGCGATTCGATCCGGCTGCAAACGCAGGAATCGACTCGCCCGCCGTGTCGGATCGACCCCGGGCGGACGGAGGATTCCGCAACTTCCCGGGCGTCCCGCGTGTTATCGGGGTGACGGCCGTCCGGCCGCGCCGAAACAGTCAACCCCGATTCCCATGAAACGCACGTTCCGCTCCTCTCTCGTCGTGGCCGCGCTTGCCTGCGCGGCCGCCGCCGTTGCCCATGCCGCCGAACCGGCGGCTGCCGTCACGGTCACCGATGGATACGTCGACTTCGGACAACTGGTGCCCTCCACGGAGGGGCGCTTCGTCGAGGTCAATCTCTCGCCCGGCCTGCTCAAGTTTGCCGCCCTTTGCGTCTCCAAACAGGAACCCCAGGCATCGGAACTGATCCGCAGCCTCCGGCACGTGCGGGTCAACGTCGTCGAATTGAACGATGCCAACCGCGAGAAGACGATTGATCGCGTGCGCACGGTCCGCGAGCAGCTCGTCGCGGCCGGCTGGACCTCGCTGGCCAATGTCCGCGAGCAGCCCAAGGGCGACGATGTCCAGGTCTTCGCCAAGATGCGCGGCGAGGAGGCGATCGAGGGACTCGCCGTCACCGTCATCAGCGACAACCGCGAGGTGGTCCTGGTCAACATCGTCGGCGAAATCAAGGCCGAGCAGCTCGCGACCCTGGCGGAGCATTTTCACGTTGATCCGCTCAAAAACGTGAGCCTGCCCAAGCCGCACCAATCCTAGCCTGGCGGCCGCGCCGGTGCCGGGCGCCGGCGCGCCTGCTTATCCCAATCAGCCCTCATGAATCCTCCCGCGCCCCCCCGCCGCCATCAGCTCTGGCCGTGGATCGTCGGACTGGTCCTCGCCCCCTTTGTCATCCTGGGATCCATGGTGGCCGGTGCCTTCCGCCTCGACTCCGATGCCGTTGCGCTTCGCCGCCAGATCACGGCCGCCACCGGAGACTGCTGGGCGACCCAGCTCCAGTTCTCGGTGCCGGCCGCGGGCGTCGGCCTCGCCCGCAGCGCCGCGTATTTCGTTCGTGACCTGCCGCCGGAAGCGCGCGACGGACTGGCCGTCATGCGGTCGGCCAGCGTCGGCGTGTACTCCCGGCGTGGAGCCGCCGCGGCCCGGTCCGGCGGCGAGTTCATGGCCGATACCGACCGGATGATGGCCGGGCGCGGCTGGATGCGGATCGTCGGCGTCATCGACGGCTCGAACACGGTGCTCATCTACCTGCCGGCTGGGGACGGGCAGGCCCGGCCCGACCGCGTCTGCCTGGCGGTGTGCGCCGAGCAGCAACTGGTCGTGGTCGCCGCACGGTTCGACGGGCGTGCGCTGGCGCGCCTCGTGGACGGCGCGGTCCGGAGGCACGCCCTGGCGCAGCTGTAGACGGCATTTCCCCCGCCGCGACGAAGCCCGGGGCAAAAGATTGTTTGCCGCCGGGAAAAAGGCGGACCAGAGAGGCGGGGCGGTCACTGCCGCCGCGCGCCATGCCGCCCTCCCTGCCCACCATCGTCCACCTCGACGCCGACGCGTTCTTCGTGTCCGTCGAGCAGGCGCTGGATCCGACCCTGCGCGGGAAGAAGGTCGCCGTGGGCGGGCGCCTGCGCGGCATCATCTCGTCGGCCAGCTACGAGGCGCGGGCGTGCGGCGTCTACACGCCCATGCCGACCGCGCGGGCGCTGCGCGTGTGTCCCGATCTCATCCTGGTCGATCATTCCGCCGGGCGCTACGGCGAGTATTCGCGGCGGCTGTTCGACCTGTGCGAGACGCTGACGCCGCTGGTGGAGCGCCGCTCCATCGACGAGGGTTTCCTCGACGTGGGCCCGTGCGGGTTCCGGACGGAGGCGGCCGTCGAGTCGGCAGTGCATGCGCTGCAGGACCGCATCTGGGCGCAGCTGCAGATCACCGTGTCATTCGGCCTGGCCGCCAACAAGCTGGTGGCCGGGATCGCGAGCAAGCTGCGCAAACCGCGCGGATTCGTGGTGGTGCCGCCGGGAGGGGAGGCCGCGTTCCTGGCGCCGCTGGAGATCGGCCGGCTGCCGGGGATCGGCGTCAAGACCGAGGCCGCGCTCAAGGCCCGGGGGATCCTCCTGGTGCGCGACCTGCTCGAACGCGACGAGCGCGACCTGGCGGCGTTCTTCGGCACGGGCTGGCGCGAGGTGGCGGCCGCGGCCCGGGGGGAGGACGACGCGCCGGTGGCCGTCGGCGACGAGGCGGCGAAATCGTATTCCGAGCAGGAGACGTTTCCCCGCGACATCCGCGATCCCGGCCGGATCGAGAGCGTGATCAAGCGCATGATCGACGAACTCATGCCCCGAATCCGGGCCGACGGGCAGCGGGTGCGGACGCTGACCATCAAGGTGCGCTATCCCGGGATGGAGGACGAGTCCGCCGGCCGCAGCCTGCCGGCGGCCACCGATCTCGAGGCGCCGTTCTACGCTCTGGTCCGCCCGCTCCTGCAGAAGGCCTGGCGCCGCCGCGCCCCGTTGCGGCTGGTCAGCGTGCGTTTCTCCGGCGTGGCGCTGGAGGCGCCCCAGCTGGAACTCTTCGCCCAGCCGGAGGAGAAGCGCCGCCGCCTCGCGCGGGTGCTCGACCAGCTGAATCAGGGCGGAGCGGCGCCCGTGGTGAAGCGCGGGCACCAGCTGGGCGGGTAGGCGGCGGGGTCCGCAGCTGTCAGATTCGAACGGCACACCCCGCCTTCGCTGGCGCGTGGGCACCCGTTCGGCCGAGCTCACGGCCGAGGCCCTCTCGAGGGGGGATTCCGCAGGCGGCCGGCCAAATCCCCTCTGGAAAGGGGAGTGGCGCGATAGGCCGGAGTGTGTGATCCCGCCTTCATTCCTCCGACATTCCGGCTTGTCAGGCGTGCGAAGGTGAACATCGGTTGGTACTGCCGCCACATTCCGATGCCCATCTACGAGTACTACTGCCCGGACAACAACCGGATCTATTCGTTCTACGCGCGGACGCTCGCCCAGGGGCAGACGACCCCGCGCTGCCCCGACAACCCCGCGTTCCGGATGAAGAAGATCCTGTCGCCGTTCGCCGTGCCCGGTCGGGCGCGAAAGGCGCAGGACGAAAAACCGGGTGCCGGCGGGCCCGGCGACGCGGGCGGCGGAGCGGCCGGGGACGCGCGGATGGAGGCGGCCATGTCCGCCATGGAGGGAGAGTTCGCCAACGTCGACGAGAACGATCCCCGCGCAATGGCCCGGGTGATGCGGCGCATGTCCGAGGTGACCGGCGAGAGACTGGACGGCGAGATGGAGGAAGTCGTGCGCAAGCTGGAGGAGGGCGCGGATCCGGACGAGCTTGAGGACCAGATGGGCGATACGATGGGCGCCCCGGACGACGATCCGTACGGCGGCGGCATGGGCGGCGAGGACAAACCTCCCGCCGACCCCCGGGAGCCGCGGCACCGCTTCCGCCTCCACCGCGGTCCGCCCACGCGCGACCCGAAGCTTTACGACTACGAGTAGCGCTCCCGCCGGCCGGTTCTGGACCGTTTCCAGCCTCGAGCACGGTTGTCGCAGGACCGCCCGAATCATGCTCAACCTTGAGCGCAGTTCTGGCAGCGGCGCCCGAATCGCGCTCAACCTTGACCATGGATCGGGCAAGGGGAGGAGACGGGGTCCAGGGGAGTCTGGCCTTGCCGTCGCGGGCGAGCCCGCTCCCGGAACTGCCAGTGCCGGCTAGGGCGTTATCCGAAAAGTCGCCTTCCCACGGATGTCCGCCGAGGAGGCCCCGACGAGCAGTTCGTACTTTCCGGGATCGACAACGTAGCGCTGCATCGCGGTATCCCAGCGGCGCAGGGCCGTGGCCGGCACCGTCAGGTCCACGCTCGTGTGCCCGCCGGCAGGCACGGTCACGCGCTGAAACGCGCAGAGCTGCTCGCGCGGCAGCCGGGGGTTGTCCGCGCCCAGGCGATGGGCGTACACCTGCACGACTTCGTCGCCATCGCGCGATCCGGCATTGGCGATCTCCACGCGGAGGCGGACGGCGCCGGCGGCGGCGATCTCGCCGCGATCGAGGGCGACGGCACCATAGGCGAACCGCGTGTAGCTCAGACCATGCCCGAACGGATACAGGGGCGCACCGGTGAAGAAGCGATAGGTCCGCCCGGCCATTGCGTAATTGGCGAACGCCGGCAGGTCCTCCGTCGCCCGGTAGATCGTGATCGGCAGCCGCCCGCCGGGATCGCAGTCGCCGAACAGGACGTCGGCCACGGCGGTGCCGCCGGCCTCGCCGGGATACCAGGCCTGCAGAATCGCCGGAAGGTGCTCCGTCTCCCACGACACGGCGACCGCACTGCCGCTGCAGATGACGAGAACCACCGGCTTGCCCGTGGCCTGGAGCGCCTGCAGGAGCGTCGTCTGGACGTCGGGCAGCTCGACGCGGGTGCGGTCGCCGCCTTCAAAACCGACGTAGTTCACGGCCCGCTCCTCGCATTCCAGATTGGAGTCGAGTCCGCCCACATAGACGATCGCGTCGGCGTTCCGGGCGAGCGCGACGGCGCGCTGGAATTCGGGCGATTCCGCGGCGATGGTCTCGCCCGGATGCCGCGCCAGCGGGCAGCCGGTGGCGGAAACGACCTCGATGCCGGGGCCGGCCGCCGCCTGGATGCCCTGCAGGATGGTGACCGGGTGCGCCGGGGTTCCGCTGTAATTGCCCAGGAGCATCGAGACCGAGTCGGCGTTGGCACCGATGACCGCCAGGCGCTTGAGGCGGGCGCGGTCGAGGGGCAGGATGCCCGTGTTCTTGAGGAGGACGATCGATTCGCGCGCGGCCTGCAGCGCGAGCTTCGCATGCGCGGGCGAGTCGACCTCGGACATCGGGATGGCCGCGTAGGGCACGAGGCCGTCGGGATCGAACATGCCGAGCTGGAAGCGCGCCCGCAGCACGTGGTGCAGCGCACGGTCGACGTCCGCCGCCGTCAGGAGGCCTTGCTTCACGGCCCGGGCGAGGGCGTAGTATTGATCGCCGCAGTTGAGGTCGCAGCCGGCTTTGATCGCCAGCGCCGCGGCTTCCTCCGGGGTCGCGGCAAACCCGTGGGTCGCCCAGATGTCGCGAACCGCGTCGCAGTCCGAGACCACATGGCCCTGGAATCCCCACCGGCGCCGCAGGAGCTCGGTCAGGAGGAACGGGCTCGCGCTCGCGGGGATGCCGTCGACCCGGTTGTAGGCGCTCATGACGGCGCCGACGTGACCCTCGCGCACGGCGGCCTCG
>CAZKDK010000077.1:0-12778 GCA_964551145.1 uncultured Opitutaceae bacterium
TGCCCGACAGGGCGGGGTGTGTCTGTGCGCATCGGGAAGCAGGAAATGTCCGGGCTAAGTGACGTCGAAGGGCTCATCCCGCCGCATTTTTCTCGGCGAGGCCGGGAGACCCCGCCCTACAAACTCGGACGGGCGCGACGCCTCACTCGCTGCGCACCAGATTCTCGACCGTGTCGTCGACGATCAGCGGATCGCCCTTTGCCGCGGTGATGTGGACATCGCGCAGGACGACGTTCCGGGCGTAGCCGATCCGCAGGCCCTTGGGCGCCGCGATCGTGATGTTCACGAGGCTGATGTTCTCCGCCGGCATCTCCGGCAGGCCGAGGACCATTCCGGCATCGGTCGTGGACCCGGTCGCGGTGAGATTGCTCACGGTGATGTTGCGCCAGTGCGGCGTGGTGCCGGTCACCGGCTGCGGCTGGGCCGGCTCGCCCGGCGCCGGCAGGTCGGCGGTGGAGCCTTGGTAGTAGCTGCTGATGACGATCGGCCGGCCGACGTTTCTCATCGTCAGGTCGGTGTAGGTCACGTTCTCGACGAGGCCGCCGCGCCGCCGGTCCGATTTGAAGCGCACGCCGATGTCCGTGCCGTCGAAGGTGCAGCGCCGGACGGTCATGTTCCGCAGGCCGGAGAAGGTCTCGCTGCCGATTGAACAGCCGTGCCCGTGGCCGAACGCGCAGTCGGTGACCAGGAGATCGCTCGTGACCCCGGCGCCCACGGTGCCCGCCTTGACGGCAATGCAGTCGTCGCCGGTGTCAATGTGGCAATGGTCGATGAGCACGCGTTGGCAGATCGTGGGGTCGATGCCGTCGGTATTGGGGGAATCCGCCGGGTTGAGGATCGAGACGCCGACGATGCTCACATCCTGGCAGCGCGTCGGCACGAGGTTGAAGCTCGGGGCATTCTGGATCGTGATGCCCTCGACGCGCACCCGCTGGCAGCGGTCAAACAGCACGAGGCGGGGGCGGGGGCTGGTGTTGCTGCGGGCGTGGGTGCGGTTTGCCTCGTCGCGGAACTTGACGGCGTCGGGCCACCAGGCCTGGCCCTGGCCGTCGATCGTGCCGGCGCCGGAGATCATCACGTCCTGGGCTTCGGTCGTGAGCAGGAACGGGCGGAAGCGGCCCCCGTGGATCCGGGAGTCCTCCGGGTCGGCGGTGAACACAATGGTCGCTCCGGCGTCGAGGTGGAGATTGAGCCGGCTGCCGAGGTCGAACGGCTGGGTGAGCCAGCGGCCGGCGGGCACGACCAGCGTGCCGCCGCCCGAATACTCGACGGCGTCCACGGCGCGGCGGAAAGCCTGGGTGTTGAGGGTCCGGCCATCGGGCACCGCGCCGTAATCCGTCAGGCGGAAGGTGCGATTGGGGATCACGGGCTGGGCCGGCGCGACGTCGGCCGCACGGGCCGGCGCCGGTGGCGTCGTGCCACCAGGCGCGGACCCGGGTCCGGCACAACCGCCGGCGAGCAGGGCGAGGGCGCAGACGGCGGGCAGGAGCAGTTTCATGCCGGGCAGAATCGCCGCGATTCGGCCGCCCGTCAATTCGGTCCGTGCAGGAGATTGGCCTCGGCCGCGGAGCCGGGGCGGCCTGCGGATCCGTAGAGCCGGTCAAGAAGGAGGCGCCAGTGGGCGTCCGCATCCTCCCGGCGCTTGACCGCGCGGTATTCCAGATCGCCCGCGACGAAGATGAAGCTGAAGAGCAGGACGCCCATGAAGCTGTGCCACACCAGGCCCAGGTAGGCGGCGCCGACGACGGCCAGGATCTTCCCGATCGCCGACGCCCAGGCCGTGGCCTTGAGGTAGGGCCAGCGCACGGCCAGCAGCGCGCGCAGGATCCGACCGCCGTCCATGGGAAAGACCGGCACGAGATTGAAGCAGCCCATCACCAGATTGAAGCTGATGATGAGGTTGAGAAACCAGGGCCCGAAGCCCAGCGCGGCCGGGGTCAGCGGGACGTCGCCCGCCGCCAGCAGGTGCGAGCCCGGCAGCCAGGGCAGCAGGATCAGCACGATGGTAAAGTTCACGGCCGGGCCGGCCAGGGTGATCAGGAGCTCGCGGCGCGGCTCGCGCGGGATCGTGTCGAATTCCGCCATGCCGCCGATCGGGAGCAGGAGGATCCGCGAGACGCGGATCCCGAAGCGCTGCGCCGTCAGCGAATGCCCGAGTTCGTGCAGGACGACGCAGGTGAACAGCAGGAGCACGGCGACGCCGCTCCAGGCGCCGCCGGCCCAGCCGCCCACGCGCCAGCCATCCCACACCGCGTAGGCCAGCAGCAGGGGAAATGTGAAGTGCGCGGCCAGGCGGATCCCAAAGACGCGGAACAAGTTAATTGACCATCCGAGCATTTGCCGTAAGTAAGCCCCTTTTCGGGCGAAACGCTAATGGATAGTCGTTGCGCCCGCCAGGTTCCCGAAAAACACCGCCATGGCTGCCAATCCGCCGACCATCCTCGTCATCGATGACGACTCCGAGATCCGGTACTCGCTGGCGCGGGTGCTGTCGTCCCGCGCGTACGCCGTGACGGCCGCGGCCAGCGGCGAGGAGGGCATCGCGGCGGTCAAGCAGGCCGCGCCGGACGTGATCTTCCTCGACGTCCGCATGGGTGGGATGGGCGGGATCGAGACGCTCCAGCACATCCGCTCCATCAATCCGCGGCAGCTCGTGATCCTGATGACCGCCTACGGCACGACGCAAACGGCCATCGAGGCGATGAAGTACGGCGCGTTCGACTACATCATGAAGCCCTTCGATCCGCAGAAGGTGCTCGCGCTGGCCGAAAACGCGCTGAAGACCCGAGCCGACCTGCATGCCGCGGGCGAGTACCGGCCCGTCATCAACACCGAGGACTACAAGGAGGGCATCGTCGGCAGCTCCCCGGCCATGCAGGAGGTGTTCAAGACCATCGGCCAGGTCACGGCCAGCGACGTCACGGTGATGATCACGGGCGAAAGCGGCACCGGCAAGGAGCTGGTGGCGCGCAGCATCTGCCAGCACAGCCATCGCGCGGGCAAGCCGATGATCGCGGTGAACTGCGCCGCGATTCCCGAGAACCTGATCGAGAGCGAGTTGTTCGGCCACGAACGCGGCTCCTTCACCGGCGCGACCGGCCAGCGCATCGGCAAGTTCGAATTGTGCGACGGTGGCACGATCTTCCTCGACGAAATCGGCGACATGGCGGCGGCCACGCAGACCCGGATCCTCCGCGTCCTGCAGGAGGGCGAGATCCAGCGGGTCGGCGGCACCGAGACGATCAAGGTGGACGTGCGCGTGCTCGCGGCGACCAACAAGGATCTCGAGCAGCTGGTCAAGGAGCGGCTCTTCCGCGAGGACCTCTACTACCGGCTCAACGTCGTGCGCATCCGCATGCCCCCGTTGCGCGAGCGGCCCGAGGACATCCCGGCCATCGTCGACTACATGCTCCAGACCCTGGAGAAGCAGAAGAAGGCCAGGGTCAAGAAAGTGTCGGGCGAGGTCCTGGCCGTCCTGCTGAAACAGCGGTGGACGGGCAACGTCCGCGAACTGGAGAACGTGATCTACCGCAGCGCCGTCATCGCCCAGGGCGACACGATCCTGCTCAAGGACCTGCCGCCGGAGATTCGCGAGACGGCTGGTCCGGCCGCGACCGCGCCCGTTTCCGTGGCGGCGCCCCCGGCCCCAATCCCGGCCCAGCCGGCCGCGGAGGCGGCTGTGGCGGCGGCCGAGCCGCCCGCGGTAACGCCCGCGCCAGCGAGGCCGACCCCCGAACCGCTGCCGGCCCCTGTTGCCGTTCCGCCGCCCATCACCGTGAAGGAGGCCCTGGACTTCGTCTACGCCCAGCTGAAGGCCGAAGGCACGGAGCCGGTGCTGGAGCGACTTGAACGCGAGATGATCGAACGGGTGCTACGGGACGAAAACGGCAACCTCGTGCGCGCCTCGGAGCGCCTCGGCATGACGCGGACGACGTTGCGCAAGCGCATCGATACGCTGCGGCTGAAGATCTAGGGCGGCGGGAGCGACCGCAGAGCGCCGCTTTTGCGTTTTCCGGCAAATGCGTTAAGCTGGCCGCGTCCCCGGATCCGGAGATCGTTCCGGATCCTGTTGCCTCAACCACGTATTGAGAAAGCACGCACTATGAATCGCAGACTGTTCGGAATGGCGCTGGCACTGGCGCTGACGTTGGGAGCCGCGGCCGTTGTCCGCGCGGGCGAACCGGCCAAGACAGAATCGCAGAATCAGCCGCTGAAGATGGTGGCCTGCCCGCCCGATTGCGGCTTTTCCTGCACGAGCCGCAGCGAGAAGGAACTCATCGAGGCCCTGAAGAACCACGCGAAGACCTACCACAACATGGAGATGACGGATGACCAGGCCAGGAGCATGATCAAACTGGCCCCGGCTCCGGCCGAGCCCAAGGAAAAGCAGGGTTGAGCAGCGCCGCCGGCGTCGGGTCGAGACGTCGAATGCGGGAAACGCGACAGCGGGCGTCGCGTCCCCAGGGTGTAGGGCGTGACCTAGCCGGCCGCGCCGAAGGCTTGGCGACGGCGGGATCGCCGCCGTTCCGGGATCTGCCGACTGGAGCGGCGACGCCCCCGTCGCCGTGTCGAGACGTCGAATGCGGGAAACGCGACAGCGGGCGTCGCGTCCCCATTGGGGGTCGAAATCCCGGATTCCCGATACGCGACAGCGGGCGTCTCTTCCCCAGTATCGCCCGCTACCGCTTGAGGTCGCCGAAACCGTCGCGGTGTGTCGCGTGCCACTGCCAGGCGGTGGCGACGATGGCATCGATGTCGGCGAACTTTACCTTCCAGCCGAGCTCGCGCTGGGCCAGGGTGGCATCGGCATAGAGCGCGGGCGGATCGCCGGGCCGGCGCGGCGCCTCGATCAGGGGCACCTTGCGGCCGGAGACCTTTTCGACCGCGGCGATGACCTCGCGGTTGGACGTGGGCCGGCCGGTGCCGAGGTTGTAGAAGAGGGCGGCGCCGGGCGTGGCCAGGCGGTCGAAGACGGCGATGTGGGCCCGGCCCAGGTCGTCGACGTGCACGTAGTCGCGCAGGCAGGTGCCGTCGGGCGTGGGATAATCGGTGCCGAAGAGCTGCAGGCGCGGGCGCCGGCCCAGGGCGGCGTCGATCGCCAGCGGGATCAAGTGGGTCTCGGGATCGTGGTCCTCGCCGATGGTGCCGTCCTCGGCCGCGCCGGCGGCGTTGAAGTAGCGGAACGCCGCGAAGCTCAGCCCGTGCGCCCGGGCGAGCGCCCGGAGGACGTTCTCCACGTCGAGCTTGGTCTGGCCGTACGGGTTGATCGGGTGCTGCGGCATGGTCTCGACCAGGGGCAGCGAGGGCGGCTCGCCGTAGGTCGCGCAGGTCGATGAAAACACGAACCGGGTCACGCGGGCGGCGAGCATGGCCTTGAGCAGGTGCAGGGTCGCGGCGACGTTGTTGAGGTAGTACTTCAGCGGGTCCGTGACCGATTCGCCCACGTAGCAGAACGCCGCGAAGTGCATGACCAGGTCGATGCGCTCCTTGGTGAGCACGGCCTGGATCTCCGCCTCGTTGCCGAGCGGGAGTTCGTAGAAGGGGATCGCGGCCGCGACGGCGCGGCGGTGCCCGTAGACGAGGTTGTCGACGACCACCGGCCGGTGGCCGGTTTGCGCGAGGAGCCGCACGCAGTGGCTGCCAATGTAGCCGGCTCCACCCACGACCAGAACGTTCATGTACGAGACTTGTATTGATTTTCCCGGCATGTTGGCTAGGCAAAACTCCTTTGCGCGCTCGCCAGCGGGCGCCGGAACCCCCATGCTCAGTCCGTCCATGAAGCCCACCCGCATCGTCATCACCGGCTTGGGGCTGACTTCGCCCAACGGCAACAATCTGCCGGAATTCCGGCAGAACCTGCTGACCGGGGTCTCCGGCGTGGAGTTGATCGAGGTGCGCTACATGGGGGCCCAGCCCGCCGGCGTCTGTCATTTCGACCCCCTCAGGCACCAGAAGAAGAAGGACATCCGGATCGGCACCCGGGCCGGCAGCATCAGCATCTATTGCGCGCGCGAGGCGCTGGCCGACAGCGGCATCGCCTGGGACAGCTTCCCCAAGTCCCGCGCCGGGATCTACCTCGGGATCACCGAGCATGGAAACGTCGAGACCGAGAACGAGATCTACAACATCTCCCTCTTCAAGTACGACACGAAGTTCTGGACGCACCACCACAATCCCCGCACGGTGGCCAACAATCCGGCCGGGGAGGTGTCGCTCAATCTCGGCATCACCGGCCCGGCCTACACGCTCGGCGCGGCCTGCGCGG
The DNA here is from genome assembly GCA_964551145.1 of uncultured Opitutaceae bacterium. GTDB lineage: Bacteria > Verrucomicrobiota > Verrucomicrobiia > Opitutales > Opitutaceae > Fen-1467. The sequence goes on from CAZKDK010000077.1 coordinate 6,266, forward strand.
CCGGCAACCTCGGCCTGATCCACGCCGCCCAGATGCTGCGGCTGGGCGAGGTCGACCTGGCGTTCGCCGGCGGCGTCAGCGAGAGCATCGGGACCTTCGGCATCTTCGCCGCCTTCAAGAGCCAGGGAGCGCTCGCCTCGCATCCCGACCCGACCAAGGCCAGCCGGCCGTTCGACAAGAAGCGCAACGGCATCGTCGTCAGCGAGGGCGGCTGCATCTACACCCTCGAGCGGCTCGAGGATGCCCAGGCCCGCGGCGCCAGGATCTACGGCGAGATCGCCGGCTACTGCGTCAACTCCGACGCCACCGATTACGTGCTGCCCAATGCCGTCCGCCAGGCGGAGTGCATCCGGCGGGCCATCGCCCAGGCGGGACTGACTCCCGCCGACATCGACATCGTCAACACCCACGCCACGGCCACGCCGCAGGGCGACATCCAGGAGTGCCTGGCCATCGGGGAGGTCTTCGCCGGCTGCCCCGGCGTGAACATCAACAACACCAAGAGCTTCATCGGCCACGCCATGGGCGCGGCGGGCGCGCTCGAACTGGCGGGCAACCTGCCGTCCTTCGACGACCTGACGGTGCACCCGACCATCAACCTCGACGAGCTCGACCCGCAGTGCGATCTGCCCGGTCTCGTGGCAAACGAGCCGAGAAAGGCAAAACGGGTTGACGCTATTCTCAACAACTCCTTTGGTATGCTCGGAATCAACTCCGCCCTCATCGTTTCCCGCTACCGCGCCTGAATCCGCCCTGACATGACGAAAGACGAATGCAAGAAGCTGGTCGTAGAGATCATCGCCGACATCGCGCCGGACGAGGACCTCAGTCACCTGAAGCCCGACGTGCGCCTGCGCGACCAGCTCCAGCTCGATTCGATGGATTTCCTCGACATCGTCATGGAACTCCGGAAACGCCACGGGATCGAGGTGCCGGAGGCCGACTACATCCAGCTGGCCTCGCTCGACAGCTGTGCGGACTATCTCACGCCAAAGTTCAACGCGCTCGCGGCCAACGGCTGAGGAGCGCCGTCGGCATGCGGGTCGCCCCGGCCGGGAAAACTCCCGGCCTTTTTTGTGCGGGGGCGGTCATTCCATCCATGTAGGGCGCGTGACTTGCACGCGCCGGAGTTTCCTTCCCCGTCCGCGCAGGGCGGCGCAGGATTCCGGCCGGTGCAAGCCACCGGCCCTACAAAGGACGACACGCCACATCGGCGGCAACTGCCCATGAGCGGCGCTGACCATTACGACGTGGCCATCATCGGCGCGGGTCTGTCCGGGCTCGCCGCCGGGATCCGCCTGGCCCACTTCGGCAAGCGGGTCTGCATCTTCGAGCGGCACACGGTCGTCGGCGGACTCAACAGCTTCTACAGCCTCGCGGGCCGGAAATACGACGTGGGACTCCACGCGGTGACCAACTACGTGCCCGCCGGCGCCCGGGGCACGCCGCTGGGCAAGCTCCTGCGCCAGCTCCGGATCGACCGGGACGAGCTCGACCTCTGCCCGCAGCGCCAGTCGCGCGTGGCCTTCGGTCCGCGCGGCGAGTCGGCCCTGCGATTCAGCAACGACTTCGCCCTGCTCGAGGCCGAGATCGCCCGCGTGTTCCCGGCGCAGATCGACGGGTTCCGGCGGCTGGTGGCCGGCCTCGCGCCCTATGACGACGCCTCGCGGCCGGCGCCGTTCGTGTCGGCCCGGGAGATCGTCCGGCGGCAGGTGACCGATCCGCTGCTCGCGGACATGATCTTCTGCGTGCTGATGTACTACGGCAGCGCGCAGGAGCGGGACATGGACTTCGTGCAGTTCGGCGTGATGTTCCGGTCGATCTTCCTGGAGGGCCTGGCGCGGCCGTTCGAGGGCATGCGGCGGATCCTCCGCGTGCTCACCGAGAAATACCGCGCCGCTGGCGGCCACCGGCGCATGGGCTGCGGAGTGGCCCGGATCCTCACGCACGCGGATCGCGCGGCGGCGCTGCGCCTCGACGACGGCACGGAGGTGACCGTCGGCGAAGTCGTGTCCTCCATCGGCGCGGAGGAGACCATGCGGCTGGCGGCCGCCCCGGGCGACGGCGCGCCGGCGCGCCCGCCGCCGGACGCGCGTCTCACCTTCGTCGAAAGCATCCGGGTGCTGGACCGGCAGCCGGAGGCCCTGGGGTGGGGCGGCGATACCATCGTGTTTTTCAACGACTCGGAGCGCTTCGACTACGCGGTCCCCGGCGGGCCGACCGACCTGCGGAGCGGCGTCATCTGCTTCCCGAACAACTTCGATTTCGGCGCGCGCCGGCTGCCGGAAGGCCTGCTGCGGATCACGTGCCTGGCAAACTACGATCGCTGGGCGCACCAGCCGGACGAGGCCTACCGCGCCGCCAAGGAGCAGTGGCTGGAGGCGGCGACCCGGAGCGCCTGCCGGTTCCTGCCCCCGGTGGCGGACGGGACGCTGGCGGCGGCCACTGTGGCCACGGATGTCTTCACGCCGCGCACGATCACCCGGTTTACCGGCCATCTGGCCGGGGCGGTCTACGGGGCGCCGGCCAAGGTTCGCGACGGGCGGACTGCGTTGGGCAACCTGTATCTCTGCGGCACCGACCAGGGGCTGCTGGGCATCGTCGGGTCGATGCTCAGCGGAATCACGACGGCCAACCGCCATATCCTGCGGCCCGGCGCGGGGGGATGAAAAGGGCGACGGCGGAACGGCGACGGGGGCGTCGCCGCTCCAGGGGGAAAGCTTGAGCCGGCGACGGGGGCATCGTCGCTCCATCTGGGGACGCGACGCCCCCGTCGCGTATCCGGCATGGAGCGTCCAACCCGGCGAGGAGGGCCTCGCCGCTCCATTTGGGGACGCGACGCCCCCGTCGCGTGTCGATCATTGCCCTGGCGGGCAGGACCTCGCGAAAGACGAATGATTTGCGCGCCTCCGCCAAACTTCCCAGTTGCCCCGCCGGAGACCGGCGGCATTACTGCTGGGCTTCATGGCTTATGACTGGCTCAAGGGAGTCGCCGACGATTATGACGTCGTCGTGATCGGCAGCGGACTCGCCGGACTGACCGGCGCCAACTGCCTGGCCAAATGCGGCCGCCGGGTCCTCCTGCTTGAACACCACTACCAGCTCGGCGGCCTGGCCACGTGGTTCACGCGCAAGGGCGGCCACATCTTCGACATCTCGCTGCACGGTTTCCCCGTCGGCATGATCAAGTCGGCCCGCAAGTACTGGACGCAGGAAATCGCGGACTCGATCGTCCAGCTCAAGGGCATCCGCTTCGTCAACCCGCAGTTCGACCTCACCACGACGTTCGACCGCCCGGATTTCACCCGGCTGCTCATCGAGCGCTTCCAGGTGCCGCCGGCCACGGTCGACCGTTTCTTCGCCGACCTCCGGGCGATGAATTTCTACGACCACAATCCCGAGACGACGGGGACGATGCTCGACCGCTATTTTCCGGGACGGGACGACGTGAAGCGGTTCCTGATGGAGCCGATCGCCTACGCCAACGGCTCGACCCTCGAGGATCCGGCCATCACCTACGGCATCGTTTTTTCCAACTTCATGAGCAAGGGGGTCTTCACCTTCCGCGGAGGCACCGACCTGCTCATCGCGAAGATGTCCGCCGAGCTGAAACGCCAGGGCGTCGAGGTCCGCAAGCACGCGATGGTGGAGAAGATCCTCGTCGAACCGGCCGCGGGCGGCCGGCGCGTCGCCGGCGTGGTGGCGAACGGTCGCACGATCCGCTGCCGCGCCGTGCTGTCGAACGCCAACCTCAAGGGCACCATCCTGAAGCTCGCCGGCGAGGAGCATTTCGCGCCCGAATTCCTCGCCGAGGTCCGGGCCGTGCGCATCAACACCAGCTCCTGCCAGGTCTACCTGGGCATCCGGCAGGGCGAGACGCTGCCCCACATCGGCGACCTGGTGTTCGTGTCCGACGCCTCCGCCTTCAAGAGCGAGGAGCTGGTCGATTTTCACACCAGCAGCCGCACCTTCTCGGTTTACTACCCAGAGACGAGGCCGGGTTCCAACCGCTACACCGTCGTGTGCTCCCTCAACGCGCGCTACGACGACTGGAACCGGCTGACGCCCGAGGATTACGAGCGGGAAAAGGCGCGCCTGATCGACGAGACCATCACCTGCCTCAAGCGCTTCGTCCCGGAGGTCCGCGCGAAGATCGACTGGGCCGAGGCCGCCACCCCGCGCACGATCGAGCACTACACCCGGCATTGGCTGGGCACATCCTTCGGCACCAAGTTCGAGGGGCTCAAGGTTTCCATGGACCTGCCCACCCAGCTCCCCGGGCTTTACCACGCCGGATCGGTCGGTATCATCATGTCCGGCTGGCTTGGCACCATCAATTATGGCGTGATCGCCGCCAACAACATCGATAAGTACCTTCCTGCCCGAATCCGGACCCCCGTTGCGCCCGCCGCCGATCCCGCCCCCGCCCAGCCCTGAGCCGCCTGCCCGAGTTTCCCCCGCCATGGAGCCCATCGAGAAGCTCATACCCCACCGACCGCCCTTTCTCTTCGTCGACGAGATCATCGACGAGAGCGACGACACGCTGACCACGCGGCGCCGGGTCCGGCCGGACGAGGACTTTTTCAAGGGGCACTATCCCGGCAATCCCATCATGCCCGGCGTGCTCATCTGCGAGGCGGTGTTCCAGTCCGGCTGCGCACTCCTCAGCAAGCGTCTCGGAGCCAAAGGGGAGGACCTGAGCCGCTACACGCCCGTCCTCACGCGGATCACCGAGGTCAAGTTCAAGAACACCGTGAGGCCCGGCGACGAGCTCATCATCGGGGTCAAGCTCAAGGACTGCCTGGGGCGATTCATGTTCCTGACCGGATCGGTGCGGACCGGCGACAACCGCAAGGTGCTCACGGTCGACTTCGGCGTGGCCCTCGTCGAAACCCCGGCCAACCACGGCGGCGCACCGGCCGCTGCGCCGGCCGCGCCATGAGTTTCCTCGAGCTCGAGGGCAGGACCGTCCTGGTCTTCGGCGTCGCCAACCGCCGGAGCGTGGCCTGGGCCGTCGGCCGCACCCTGGAGGAGCAGGGCGCCCGCGTGGTCTACAGCGTGCGTTCGCAGGAGCGGAAGCGCTCCCTCGCGACGCTGCTCGGCGACCGTCCGGTCTTCGTGTGCGACGTCGAGCAGGAGGACGCCGCCGCGCGGCTGGCCGCGGAGGTCGGCCCCCGGCACGGGCCGCTGCACGGCATCGTCCACTCGATCGCGTTCGCCAACTACGCCGGCGGGAACCTCTCGTTCGCCGAAGCCCGGCGGGCCGACTTCCTGCAGGCCATGGCCGTTTCCGCCTTTTCGCTGGTCGAGATCGCGCGCGCCTTCCGCCCGCATCTGGCCCGCGACGCCTCCGTCGTCGCCCTCGGCATCTCGTCGCTGCTGGTGACGCCCGACAACTACGGCGCCATGGGTCCGGTCAAGGCCGCGCTCGAGTCCAGCGCGCGCTTTCTCGCGAAATCATTCAGCGCCGACAGCGAGATCCGGTTCAACGTTGTCGGAGCCGGCCCGCTCAAGACCAGCGCCTCCGCCGGGATCCCGGGCTACCTGGAGAGCTACCTCTACGCGGAGAAGCTGACCTTCCGCCGGCGCGCCCTCGCCACGCAGGAGGTGGCCAACGCGGTCGCCTTCCTGCTCAGCGGCCGCAGCAGCGGCATCAACGGAGCCACGGTCGTCGTCGATGCCGGCCTGGGCAGCAACTATTTCGACCAGGAGGTCATCCGGCTGGCCATGAGGCCCGAGGCGGCCCCGGCGGGGCCGCAAGTTTCAAGTGGCAAGTCCCAGGTTCCAAGGGACCAGCGCTGATGCACTGCCCCGGGTTACGTCGCGTTACGTTGGTCTTCTGGCCTTTTGCCGATGCATTTTAAGGACGTCTGCATCGAATCGATCGCGGTGGCGCTGCCGGAGGAGGTGTGGACGTCCGCCGCGATCGAGGAGCGCCTGCGGCCCCTCTACGAACGGCTGAAGCTGCCGTTCGGCCGGCTGGAGCTGATGAGCGGCATCCGCGAGCGGCGCGTCTGGCCTCCCGGCACGCGGCCTTCCGATGCGAGCGCCGCCGCCGGCCGGGCCGCGCTCGCCCGGTCCGCGCTGCGGCCGGAGCAGATCGAGATCTTCATGCACGCCGCGGTCTCGCGCGACATGCTGGAACCGGCGACGGCGTCCTTCGCCCACCACAAGATCGGCCTCGGTCCGCGGGCCCAGGTTTTCGACGTGTCCAACGCCTGCCTCGGCTTCCTCAACAGCCTCACCATCGTCGCCGCCATGATCGAGGCCGGCCACATCCAGTGCGGCCTGGTCGCGGCGGGCGAGAACGGGCGGCCGCTGGTGGAGCGCACCGTGCAGCACCTGCTCACCGCGCCGCTCAACCGCAACCAGATCAAGCCGTTTTTCGCGAACCTCACCATCGGCTCCGGCTCGGCCGCCGCGGTCGTCTGCCACCGGTCGCTGGTGCAGGGCCCCGCCCACCGGCTGCTGGGAGGCATCTGCCTGGCCGCCACCGAACACGGCGCCCTTTGC
>CAZKDK010000078.1:0-12706 GCA_964551145.1 uncultured Opitutaceae bacterium
GGCATATTTGCCCGTAGGCCGGTTGGCCAGCGCCCGTTCGAAGGTCTTGGTGGCGCGGCTGGCTCTGTTTGTTTTCACGGGCGTTCGTCTCGGTTATCTGGCCGGGCGCAGATCCAACCCGATGAGCACGCGCTGGGTGTCGGACAGGTCGCCGATGATCTTCCTCATGGGCTGCGGCAGCTTGCGCACGAGCGTGGGGATGGCCAGGATTTGGTCGCCTTGGGAGAGGTGGGGCTGCTCCAACAAATCAATCACCTCGATGTCATAGCGCCCCTTGAGATGGTTCTCGCAGATCCTGTTCAGGTTCGAGAACGCCGTCAGCGAACGGGGCGTCTGGCCGGCGACATAGAGGCGCAGCTGCCAGAGCTTGGCCGGCCTTCGCCGCGCCGGAGCGGCCGCGGCCGCGCCGGCGGGCCGGCGAGGGGAGCCCGACTTGGGTCGTTTCACGGTTCGGGTTTTCATCATCGGCTCCTCGGCTGGGAATGGTTCGGCGCGTGCACCGCCGCGCGGTGGGCATCCGCCTGGCGCAAGCGGGCCAATTCGGTTCGTTCGGCGGTCAGCACGCGCATCCGCGTGCCGGCTTGTTCGTCCGCGCGTCGCAGGTCCAGTGCCTCGGTTTCGTATTCGGTGCGCAGCCCGGCGATCTGCTGTTCGAGCGCGGCGCGCTTGCGCTCCAATTCGCGCTTGCGACGGGTGGCGTCCTGCTGGCCGGCCAGCGCCTCGGCCTTTTCGCGGGCGGCCTGCGCCACCCGGGACGCGCCGGTGAGGACGCCGCTGGGGCCGATGTAGGCGTCCACGAGGTCGATGCCCCGGTTGGAGATCAGGAACTCGCGGACCTGGTTCGAGTGCGCCATGCCCCGCGCCTTGAGCACGTAAAGCACGCGATTGCGTTCGCCGTTGCCTTCGAAGTCCTGCAACAGCAGCCAGGAGTCCATGAGCGAGGACATGGCGATCTCGCTTTGCTGCAGCGCGTGACCGCCGTGCGTCAGGCTGGTGAAAAGCGAGGTGACCTGTCCGCCCTTCAGAAAATCGATCAGTCGCGTCACCATCCCCTTGGTTTCGAAGTCGGTGCCCGCGGTCAGCAGGCTGGTGATCGGGTCCACAATGACCACGGCGGGTCGGAACGCGGCGATCTCCCTGAACATGGTGGCCAGGTGCATTTCGAGACCGCAGAGCGTGGGCCGCGCCGCGTGAAACCGCAGCCGGCCGCGCTGGACCAGCGGCTCGAGGCGCAGCCCGATGGAGCGCATGTTGCGGATGATCTGGTTGGGCGATTCCTCGAAGGAGAAGAAAAGCACGCGATCCCCGCGCCGCGCGGCGGCTTGGGCAAAAAAGGCGGCCACGCTGGTCTTGCCGGTGCCGGGCGTTCCCGTGAGCAGAATGCTGCTGCCGCGGAAAAAACCCTGCCCGCCCAGCATCGCGTCGAGCCGCGGGATGCCGGTGGAAATCCGTTCGTTGGACACCTTGTGGTTCAACCCCAGCGACGTGATGGGCAGCACGCTGAGGCCCTCGTCGCCGATGAGAAAAGGAAACTCGTTGGTGCCGTGCAGCGCGCCGCGATATTTCACCACCCGCAGATGCCGCGTCGCAATCTGGTCGTGGACCCGATGATCGAGCAGGATGACGCAGTCGGACACGTATTCCTCGAGCCCGTGGCGCGTCAGCTGTTCGCGCCCGCGCTCGGCCGTGATGACGGCGGTCACGCCCTTGTCCTTGAGCCAGCGGAAGAGCCGGCGCAGCTCGGCGCGCAGGATGGCTTCGTTGGGCAGGCCCGCGAACAGCGCCTCGATCGTGTCCAGCACCACGCGCCGGGCGCCGATCGAATCGATCGCGTGATTCAGCCGGACGAACAATCCTTCCAGGTCATACTCGCCGGTTTCCTGGATCTCACTGCGTTCGAGGTAGACGTGATCGAGGACGATCTTCTTGCGCCGGACCAGACCCGCCAGGTCGAATCCGAGGGACGCGACGTTGCTCGTCAGCTCCGCGTCCGTCTCCTCGAAGGACATGAAGACGCCCGGTTCGCCGAACTGCACGGCGCCGCGCACGAGGAATTCCGCGGCGAACAGCGTCTTGCCGCACCCGGCGCCGCCGCACACCAGCGTCGGCCGCCCGCGCGGCAATCCCCCGCCCGTGATTTCGTCGAGACCAAGGATGCCCGTGAGGCACCTGGGCAGGCGAGCGGCCGGGGGGGCGGGTTTGGAGCCGTTGTTGTTCAATGGCGGGCGTGCTTTCATTCAGGCGATAATAAGAAGCACTAGCTGGGCTTGGCACTACGGGGTGTTCACCTACCACCCGGGGCGATCAACCATAGGCGTCATTTAGGTGGGCGGATGACCGGCTGGGCTCCAGCCACGGAAAGGAAGGCGAGGCGCCCGGCGCGAAGTCGGCATACGTCTGGGCGAGGAGCCCGCGAAGACTCCTGCGGGCGCGGGCCAGGCGGCTTTTCACCGTGCCCGGGTGCAGTCCGAGGGTTTCGGCGATCTCCTCATAGGAACGGTCCAGGAGGCTGCGCAGCGTCAGGATCTCACGTTGGGGAACGCTGAGTTTCGCCATGCATACCGTGACGTGCGCGAAGAACTCGCGGTTCGTCTCCGCCCGGGCGGGATCAGGGAGATCGCTGGCGACGACATCCGCGAAGGTCGCCCTGCTGCCGTCATCGAGCGCGCTGTCCAGGGCGCGGGTGTCATGGTGGTGACGGCGAAAGAACTGCCAATAGCGGTTGCACGAGAGATTGAAGGCGATGCGGTGCAGCCAGCTGGCGAGCGAGCAATCGCCGCGGAAACGCGCCAGGTTGCGATACGCGCGGATGAAGGTGTCCTGGGCGATCTCCTCGGCGTCGGCGTGGCTATGGAGATGACGGAGCGCGAGTGCGAATACCTTTCTGCGATGGCGGGTCACGATCTCCACGAACGCCGCCTGATCTCCGGCGTTGAAACGACGCACCAGCGCGGCGTCGACCAGCGCATCCCGGCGGGACTCGGCAATGCGGGCGGCGCGAACCGCGGCGGGGCGCGTGGAAGGGGCGGAGAGGGCGGGGGAAATCTGGGCGACCATAAGTGTCGGCCAAGATTATCCGCTAAACGCGTCGGGCAGCATGGGGTGTTGTGCTACCGGGTCCGCCGGCCGGCCCGGGCCGAAAAATCTGCCGGATCGATTCCCTCGTCAGGGCCGGGATTTCCGCTCGGGTGGGTAACACCCCATGGTTCGCCGGCGGCATTCGAGCCACTATTCCCGCTGCGGGAGGCGGGCAAACCGGCCCACCACCAAGCGCCTGATCGGGTCCCCGCGCGCATCACCATTTATGTTCCAAAACCTCAAGCAGCTCTACGGCAGGAAGCTCGGCGCGACGGACGGCGACGTCGGCCGGGTGAAGGACTTCTACTTTGACGACAAGACCTGGGTGATTCGCTACGTCGTCGCGGACACCGGAACGTGGCTGGCGGGACGCCAGGTGCTGCTTGCGCCCCACGCTTTCGGAACCCATGCCTTCGGGGGGTCCGACGCCGACGCCAATGTTCTGCTCGTCAACCTGACGCGGAAGCAGATTGAGAACAGTCCCTCGATTGACTCGCACCTGCCGGTGTCGCGCCAATACGAGGAGGAGTACTACCGCTATTACGGCTGGCCGGGTTATTGGGAAGGAGGCGGCATGGTCGGCATGGGGGGCATGGCCGGCCTCCCCGTCATGGTGCCGCCCGCGGCCCCGGAAAACCCGCCCGGTCCCGGGCACCATCGGGCGGAAGACCGTCATCTGCGCAGCACCAAGGCGGTCACCGGCTACCGGATTCAGGCCACGGACGGATCGATCGGTTCCGTGACCAGCTTCATGGTGCACGGCAGAAGCTGGGCGATCCGCGAATTGGTCGTCGAAACGGGCCACTGGTATGCGGGCAAGGAGATCCTCCTCCTCCCCGAGAACATCGACCGGATCAGCTACGAGTATTCCACCATGTTTGTGAACCTCACCAAGGAAGACATCCAGCAGACCGCGAGGAACGACGTCGTGCAGGCCGGAGTCGGCCGGTGCTGAAGCCCGCGGCGATTGCTCCGGGCTGAAGCAACCGTGCAACCATCATGAAAACGATCTCCATCATTCCGTTGTTGAAGAAGGCCTATGCGGCCGAACTGGAGACCATCCAGAACTACATGGCCAATTCGGTCTGGCTCGACGGCCTGGGCGCCCAGGAGGTCGCCGAGACCCTCGCGGAGGACGTCACCGACGAACTCGGCCATGCGCAGGAGCTCGCCCAGCGGCTCAAGCAACTCGGCGCCTGCCCGCCCGGCTCGCTGGCGCTGCCCCGCAACCAGAAGGCACTGCAACCCGTGGCCGACTCGACGGATACCCGGCACGTGGTCACCGGTGCGCTCGCGGCCGAGCGCGACGCCATCGCCACCTACCGGGAAATCATCTCCGTGTGCGGCGACAAGGATCCGGTGACGGCCGACCTCGCCGTCAACATCATGGCAGACGAGGAAAAGCACCGCAGCCTGTTCCAAGGCTTTCTCAAGAGCATGGACAAGGCCGAAACCGCATGACGGCGCCGGCCAACCGACACCACCCAGTCATCAGAGACCCTGCCACCGCATGATCACCACCCTCATCTCCGCCCCGGCCGCCAAGAACGCATCGCCGGACCATCCGATCCAGAAACTGATCGCTGACCGGTGGAGCCCCTACGGGTTTGCCGACCGGCCGGTCGCGGACGCCGATCTCAGTTCGTTGTTCGAGGCGGCGCGCTGGGCGGCTTCCTCCTACAACGAGCAGCCCTGGTCCTATCTCGTCGCCACCCAAAAGACCTCCGGCGAATTCGAGCGCCTCCTGTCCTGTCTGGTCCCTGCCAACCAGGCCTGGGCGAAGGCCGCCCCCGTGCTGGTTCTGGGCGTTGTCAGCCTGAAGTTCTCCAAGACAAAAAAGGACAACCGGGCCGCGGTCCACGACCTCGGCCTGGCCTCCGCCAATCTCGTGATGGAGGCCACCGCGCGCGGCCTCTCGATCCATCAGATGATCGGCATCCTCCCGGACCGGGCGCGTGAACTCTACGGCATTCCGGAGCATGCCGAGGCATGGACGGCCATGGCCATCGGCTACCGGGCGAACGCGGACGAATTGCCGGAAGGTTTGCGCGAGCGCGATCTGGCGCCGAGACAGCGCAAGCCGATCAGCCAGTTCGTCTTTGCCGCGGCGTGGGGGCAAGCGGCGCCGTTCGCGCAGCAGGAGATCCCGCGCGCCACCGGGTGACCCCAGCCCTGTCCGCATGGAAGCCTGATCACATGAACCCGCTCCCCGCACTCACCGGCGCGCACCTACGCACCTACCATACAATCTTCCAGCATCCGGTTTCGCATAACCTGGGCTGGCACGGCGTGCTCGCGCTCTGTCGCCAGCTCGGTCAGGTCGAGGAGGAACCCAATGGCAACCTCAGGGTGACGCGCAACGGGCACACCCTGGTCCTGCCGCCGACCCGCACGAAGGATGTCGCCGAGACGGTTGAGCTCATGAAGATCCGCGACTTTCTCGAGCGGTCCGAGAACGCCGTGCCCGGGACGACCGAGCCGAAATCCCGCTGGCTGGTGGTGATCAACCACCATGAAGCTCGTGTTTTCAGGTCCGAAGACCACGGCACGCGGGCCGAACGGATCCGGCCCGACGAGACGGACGACGCCATCAGTCATGTGCACAGCTTCAACGGTTTTTCGCGGGGCCAGGAAAAGCCGGCGGACAATAGTTTTTTTGGACCGGTGGCCACTGCCTTGAAGGCAGCCGGACAGATTCTGGTGTTCGGGGGTGGCACCGGCAGCGCCAACCAGATGGACCGGTTCGTGGCGTGGATGAGAAGGCACCGCCCCGAACTGGCCTGGCGGATCGCCGGCGCGCTGACCATCGATGCGCACCGTCTGACCGATGCGCAATTGCTCGCCAAGGCGCGGGAGTTCTATGCGCCTCATCGGGTGCCGTCGGCCTCCGCGACGCCTTGACGACGGCTGGTTCCCGCCACCGTCACTTTTTGGCGACGGCGGCGTTCCCGGGTTCGCCGGCCGGCTCTGGGCGCGCTCCCCAGGCGCGCGGCACGCACCACGGCCGGGCGCCAAAGGAAAGTTTCTCCGGCGCGAAGTCCTTGCCGAGCACGAGCACGCTGACGATCTGATCCGGCAGCAGCCCGAGCGGGTTGGATCCCGCGGTATTGGCGAGGTCCCAGACCCAGTAGCGATTTGGCGCGCCTTTCACTCCAGACTCCGGACCGTAATCCAGCGGTGCGCACTCGCGGTCGACCTTGCCCGCATCCGGTTGCGAGTAGAACACAACGCGAATGAGTTTTCGGTCGCGGATGGCGTCGAGGAACTGGGCGTGATTCGGGATCATGGTGTGGGCGGTTTTCCGCCAAACCTCACTGTGCCCCGCGCGGCGTACGGGCGCCATGGGGTGTTACCCGGCGGCGGGGTTCAGCGCACTCGTTGCGCCATTCCCGCCGACCGGAGTCCGCCGGGCGCGTGCCGCCGCCTTCGAGCGCCGTCAGGCGGCGGTTGCGGACGCGGTGCCCGGCGTCAGGACTGCTTCCGGCGCGACACGTGATGGCGCGCGTGGTCGGCGGAGCCGGAGGCCGGTTGCCTGGAGATCATCCGCCGCTGGGCGTCTGAACTGCGCGGAGTGACTGGAAACTTCACGACGGGCAAGACCGGAGCCGGAGTGGCGCCGGCCTTGCCCGTTTTGTTGGGTTCTGGCCGTTTCCAGTTCATCGGTGAGCTGATGGACGGGCGCCCAACGGAAGGGGATCGGCCTCAATCCTTGACCGTCATGTTGTTGGTCACGGACTTCACGCCGCGCATGTTGCTGGCGAGCTTTGTGACGAGGGCCTTTTCCGCATCGTTGGCGGCTTCGCCCGTTATCACGACGACTCCGTCCGTGGTGGTGACCTTGGTCTTGAGCGCGCTGGTGGATTTGTGGACGAGCAGCGCATATTTGACGTGTGCAGTGATCGAGATGTCGTCGACGGTATCGCCGGCGGTCTCCGGCTTCGCTGCCGGTTCCGCGATGGTCATTTCATTCTTCACCGACTTCACCCAGTCGATTTCCTTTGCGTATTCGGTCGTCAGTTCCTTCTGGGCCAGGTTGTCGGCCGTGCCGGTCAGGGTCACGACGCCGTCCTTCACCTCGACCTTCGTGTTGCCGTAGCTGACGTTGGCGTGCACGAGCAGTTGGTAGCGGATCTTCAAGGCGATCCAGGCGTCGGAGTGCTCCTTGAGCGCCGGATCGAGTTTGATCTGATTGTCCACCCGCAGGACGCCCGGAAGGTTGGTCACGGTGTCCTCGGCGATGGATTTCAGATCGTGGTCGGCGACGGTGCCGGTGAGCGTGACGACGCCTTCATTCACGCTTACCGAAACCTTGTTTTCAAGGACGGTGCGGAAGTTGTAGGAAGCCTTTGCGGCGTCCTCGATCTTGCGGTCGGTGCCAGAGGATGCGAACGCGCACACCGCCGAGGTCGCGAGGAGCGACGAGAGGAGGAGGTGATGGAGTTTCATGTTATCGATGGGTTGAGCGGGAGGTTGAGGGGAGGCGCGAGCGGACGGCGACGGTGTTCCGCGGCGACGATGCGATCGTCGTCCGCGCAACAATGATCCGGCGTCCGGATTCGCGGTATCCCCGGCCTCGAAGTTACTCCGGGAGGATCAGCCGAAACATGGGGTCTAACCCTACTGGGGTCATGCTGGCGCGGTCGCGCATCGGACAGGACGCCGTTCTGAGATGGGGGACGGCGAAGGCCGGCGCCGAACGGCTGACCGTCGGCAAAGGACGGAGGGCGTCAGTTTCTCGCGGGTTTCGCCCCCGCTTTGATTTCGAAGAATTCGCGCAGAATTTCCGGGCGCGAGTGGAGGAGTTTCTCCCGTGCGAGTTCTTCGACGCTCCGCTGGGCCTCATTCTTGGCCATGGACGTGCGGATCTTCTTCAGCGCGGCGAACTCGATCTGGCGCACCCGCTCACGGGTGATGTCGAATTTTTTCCCGATTTCCTCGAGTGTCAGCGGATCATCGTTGTCGAGGCCGAACCGCATCCGCAGAATGTCGGCCTCCCGCTTTTCGAGCGAGTCGATCATGCGGCTGAGGTCGGACGTGAGGTTCCTGTTCCGGAGGCCCTCGAACGGGTTGATGGCATTCTCGTCACCCACGATCTCGCCGAAGGTGGCGGAATCGCCGTCATCGCCGACGGGCGCGTCGAGCGAGGCCGGACGCAGGCTGACGGACTGCAGGTGCGCCACCTTGTTGACCGGCATGCCCAGCTCCACGGCCAATTCATCGCCGAACGGTTCGCGGCCGAGTCTTTCCGCGAGGGCCACGGTGGCGCGGCGCATCCGGGAGATCCTGTCCACGAGGTAGACCGGCAGGCGGATGGTCTTCGATTGGCTGGCCAGCGCGCGCTTCATCATTTGCCTGATCCACCAGGCGGCATAGGTGCTGAGCTTGCCGCCTTTGCGCGGGTCGAAACGCATGACGGCCTTGATGAGACCGATGTTGCCCTCGCTGATGAGGTCGAGCAGGGGCAGGCCAAAATCCTGGTAGTCACGCGCGATTCTGACGACCAGGCGCAGGTTGGCCTTGATCATATGGTCGCGCGCTGCCTGGTCGCCCCGGCGGATGCGGCGCGCGAGGGTCACCTCCTCGGCGATGGTGAGGAGCGGCGTCCTGGCGATCTCCTGGAGATAGAGATACAGGCTGCTGCGCTCCGGGGCATCGGGCTCGATTGCCGCCGGCCGCGGTGGGTCGTCGCAGGATGGCGTGGCATCGAGCACGGACGGTGCGGGGCCGAAGAAGGCAGACATGGTGATTCAAGGTACCAGCCGCGCGGAATCGACGGTTTTACCGACGGCATCCGCTGCGACATACGGACGTGATGCGCCAGCGTTCCGACCCTACGCGAGCCGTCGGGCTGGTACCATGGGGTGAAACCCGACCGGAGCGTCCACCGGCCGGGATCCACCGCCGTGCGCGCGGCCGCCGAGCCGCGGAACGGCAGCGCCGATCTCGACCCCGTCCGGATCCCCGCTGCCGGTCAGCGGCGCGGCTTCCCGCCGGCAGGCGGGATTTTGATCACCTCATCGGGGGGGGGATTCAAAGGGAATCTCGGCCGTTACCGTGGTCCCCTTGCCCGGGGCGGACGCAATGGTGAAGCGGCCGCCAAACATCTCGACGCGCTCCCTCATGCCGAGCAGCCCGAGACGCCCTCCAGGGTTGGCCGAAAGGAGCCGCTCCGTCGGGAACGATTTCCCGTTGTCGCGGATCTCGAGACGCACGGCGCCGCGCGTTTTCAGGATGCGCACGGTTGCCATGCGGGCGTGCGCATGGCGGGCGACGTTCGTGAGCGCCTCCTGCGCGATGCGGTAGAGCGCGGTGCGCCGGGTGTTGTCCAGGGCCTCAACCCCGGCAAACGCCGTGAGGCGAATGCGCAACGCCTTGCGTCCGGCCAGATCCCGGACAAAGGAGCGCAGGGCCGGGATGAGTCCGAGGTCGTCGAGCAGCGCCGGACGCAGGTCGCGCGCGAAGCGATGGACGACGCCGATCGACTGCCCGACCAATCGCCGGGTCTTGTCGATTCGCCGCCGCAGGACCCGCGGGTTGATCGCCGCGACCTGCGACAGCAGCGTGAGCTGGACTTTGATGCCGGTCAGGATCTGGGCGATCTCGTCGTGCAGCTGGCGGCTGATCTTTTTCCGCTCGTCTTCCTGGGCCAGAAGAACCTGGTGCGTCAGGTGCCGCAGCTGCGCCTGCAGCTCCTGCGATTCCACGAGCAATTCGCGCTGGCGCTGCTCGCTTTTCTTGAGGGATGCCTCGACCGCCCGTCGCCGGGCGATCTCCCGATTGGCCTCCTGGTTCGCGAACGCCAGCAGCTCCACGCGACGCTGGGCTTCCTCCGCCTGCTTGAGCGCGGCGATGTCCGAAACGGTCAACCGGCACCATTTCCGTTCGCCCTTGAGCCAGGCCGCGGACGAGGCCTGGAGATCGGCCCAGAAGTCGGCGCCGGCCGCGGTCTTCAGCAGCGCCTCGCAGGACTGCTTTCCGGACTGGGCGAACACGGTGGCCAGGAACGTGTCGACGACCGGACGGCTCGACGGCGCGACGAAACTCTGCAGGCGCCGCTGAAGGATGCCGGATCGGGCCACGCCGAGCATGGAGGCCCCCGTCAGGTTCACTTCCTGGATGACGCCCTGCTGGTCGACCGAAAAATAGCCCACCGGTGCAAAATCATAGAGCTCGGTGTATCGCACCAGCGCCGCCTCCATCTCGACCCGGGCGTGCTGGAGCTCCGCATTCTGCATTTCCAGCTCGATCTGGTGCACCTCCAGCTCGTGAAGCAGCCGCTGCGTGTCGGCCTCGGTGCGGGGCAGGGCGAGGATGGCCGGCGACTTGCGCCGGCTGGCTTCCGCGCGCCGGCGCAGACGGGCGGCCTCGTATGGGCGTTTGGCCAGCTTGGGCATCGGGACTATGGAAATTCAGCCGGGCCGCGGGGTTTTCCTGGCGCCGGCCTTGCTCGGGGAGTGGGGTACATTTTTCGTCCGGCCCGTGAATTTGGCCAGTTCTAAATCGATGGATTGTTCGGCGACGTGTTTTTCCAGAACGGATTGATTCTCCCGCAGGCGCGCCTCGAGCGTCTTGGCGACCGTGATGTCCGCGAAGGTGATCACCACGCCGTCGATGCGGTTGTCCAGCGTCCGATAAGGCATGATGCGCACCATGAACCACCGGCCATCGCGCGCGCGTATCGGCTTTTCCGCAGAAGTCAGCGTCCGCAGAATATCCCGCGCATCCTGGGCCAGTCCCGGGTACTGCAGCTCCGAGGCCAGGTCGGTGATGGGCCGGCCCGCGTCGGCCGGAATGAGCTTGATGATCTTCGTCGTCTGGGGGGTGAAGCGCCGCACGTTGAGTTCGTTGTCCAGAAAGAGGGTGGCGATATCCGTGCTGTTGAGCAGGTTCTTCATGTCGCTGCTCGCCCGCGAAAGCTCGTCGACCTTGGTCTGCAACTCGACGTTGACCGTCTGCAGCTCCTCGTTCATCGACTGCATCTCCTCCTTCGAAGTGGTCAGCTCCTCGTTGGTGGACTGCAGTTCTTCATTGGTGGATTGCAGTTCCTCGTTGGCGGACCGGAGTTCCTCCTGCGAGGTCTGCATCTCTTCATGGGTGGCCCGCGCCTCCGCGCGGACCTGCAGGAGTTCCTGCTCCAGTTCCGCCAGCCGCGCGCTGCGGGCGGAAGGCGCCGGCGGCTGGCCCGCCGCCTGGGCGCCGGCGGGCGCGACCACTTCGGTGAAGACGATCATCACCAACCCCTGCAGCGGCCCGGACTCCTCGAGTCGCTGGATGGTCACATCCACGCAATGCTCGCCGCCGTCGGTCCCGACCCTGAGTCCGTGCACCGCCACGGTTTCCTTTTGCCGGAGCGCTTCCTTGAAGGCGCTGGCCAGTTCGTAGCGCAGACCTTCGCGGGCCATGGCAAAGAGGTTCCAGTTGGCCTTGCCGGCGGCCGGTTCCAGATAGTGGCCGGTCCGACCGCTGACGTAGAAGATGTCCCCCTTGTCATTGGTGAGCACGGCCGGCGGGGCGTAACGCTGGAGGACCAGCTGATCCGCGAGGGATTGGAGGCTGACCGGCGGCATCGGCGCCGGACGTGTCTCGGGCCCGGCGGGCGGTCCCGCGCTGAAGGACGAGGGAAATTCGACCTGCTCCAGCCGCAACTCGGACTTCGTCCGCCAGTAGAGGCGCGATTTGCCGCTGAGCGGTGAAAAGAGGTCGGTGTAGCCACCCACCGTCTCCGCGCTGCCGAGCAACAGGATGCCGCCGGGACTGAGGCTGTAATAGAACAGCGGGATCAGCCGTTTCTGCGCCTCCTGGGCCAGATAGATCAGCAGGTTGCGGCAGCTCAGGATGTCCAGCTTGGTGAAGGGCGGATCCCGAATGAGATTCTGCGGCGCAAAGATCACCATCTCGCGAATCTCTTTGCGCACCCGGTAGCCGTGTTCTTCCTTGCCAAAGAACCGCTGCAGCCGTTCTTCCGACACATCGGCCGCGATGTTGGCCGGAAAGACGCCCTGGCGGGCCTTGTCGACCGCGTCCCGGTCCAGGTCGGTGGCGAAGACCTGAATCGTGAACTTCCCCCTGGGCTTGATCTTCTCGACCGCCTCCTTGAGCACGATGGCCAGGGAATAGGCCTCCTCCCCGGTCGAGCAGCCGGGCACCCACGCGCGCAGGCTGTGGCCGGGGGAGCGATTCGCGAGGAGCTTCGGAATGGCCTGTTCGCGCAACTGCTCCCACACCCCGGGATCGCGGAAGAAGCTCGTCACCCCGATCAGCAGCTCCTTGAAGAGCAGATCCAGCTCCTGCGAGTTCTCCTGCAGGTAGCGGACATAGGCCGCCATCCTGTTGATCCGGTGAATGCCCATGCGGCGCTCGATCCGGCGATAAAGGGTGTTCCGCTTGTAGAGGGAAAAGTCGTGACTGGTCTGGGCGCGCAGCAGGACAACCACCTTCTCCAACGCGCTCTGCGCCTTGTCGTCCCGCGCGATTTCCGTCTCGGTGGCGAGCGGGGTGCGTTGCAGGGACGCGATGATCTTCTCGGGCAGCTCCTCGACCGCGGCCACGATGTCCGCCAGCCCCGCTTCGATCGCGCTGCGCGGCATGCTGTCGAATTTGGCCGTCGCCGGGTCCTGCACCAGCGCCA